>CAJQNR010000058.1 GCA_905479715.1 uncultured Sphingorhabdus sp. | reverse complement strand
GGCATCAACCGCTATTGTGGCGAAACAAAACGGCTCTATGGCTTGATCGACCGGCGGCTGGGCGAGCAAGAATATCTGGCAGGTGAAAATTATTCGCTGGCCGATATGGCAACCTTTCCCTGGATGATCGACAAACAGCAGAAATTCCATGGCATCGATGTCAGTGAATTCACCAATGTCCAGCGTTGGCTGGCGGCGATCAACAGCCGCCCTGGTGCGCAACGGGGAATGCAAGTCATGGCAGAGGATCTCAAAATCGGCAATCCGACCGAAGAGGCGCGGAAAGCATTCTTCCATCGCGATTAAAGCAGAGCGGGGGACGGGGAATAGGCGAATAGCGTATCATCATCGGATATTCGTTTATCTGGCCCAGAAGCTTTATGCCAATTTTGCGCCGCGCTCGCCCCTTCCAAGGCTTAGGCCCTAATCAAGCAGGTCGATGGATGCGCCGCTATTTTCGGCTTCCGCCATTTCCCAAATGGCATGGGCAGCAGCCAAATCCTGCGATGCGACGCCCAGTGATTTATAGATGGTAATCTCGTTATCATTGCTGCGACCAGGCGCGGCCCCATCTATGACATTGCCTATCTCGCCGACAATATGGTCTTCTTTGATTACTCCGCGGCTGATCGCACCAAGAAGTTCACCGGCAGCAGCCATGGCGGCATCATGATAGTCTACATAGAAACGTGATCGGGCGACGGCTTCGTCATCTGCTTCTGCTGCTGTCGGAATAGCCGCGCCGACCAAATTGATATGCTGACCCGGTTTTAAATGCTTGCCGAACAATATCGGCTGTTTGGCGGATGTGGTCGTGCAGATAATATCCGCTTCGGAAACGGCTGCGTCGACATAGCTTGCAGTCGCGGTATCTACGCCGGTGTCCTGGGCAACTTTGACAGCAAAGGCCTCTGTCCGGGCGGGATCACGCCCCCAGACCGTGAAATGGTCAACCTCCCGTACAGCACGCATGGCGTGGACGTGGCGCATCGCCTGTTCCCCATTTCCGATAATCGTTACCCGTGTGGCATTTTTCCGCGCCAGTATATCCGTGGCAAGTGCACTTGCGGCCGATGTACGAATTGCGGTAAGCGAGCTTCCCTCGATCATTGCGAGAGGGATCCCTTTATCGCTGTCAAACAGTACGACCATTCCGACATGTGTGCCCAATGGGTCGTCATGCGGCCGGTCATATTTGCAGACCAGCTTGATACCGAAGCAAGCTGGCGCTCCGAGTGTGCCAGGCATGACTGCTAGCTTTCCGGCCGCTTCGGGAATCGGTATGAATTGCCGGATGGGAAGGGTTACATTGGCTCGCGAGGTTTCCTGCATGGCGCCACGCATGACATCCACGCAGGCGGCTACTGGTAACAAACGCTCCACGTCAGATCGTGTAATGATCCGCATCAGTCGGTGCTCCCTGGGGCCATGAAGTGTAATTTCTCCTTGATCGCCTCTACGCTGTCTGGCCGTTCAAAGGGTTCCGGCATCGGGTCACCGGGTTTTCGCTCTTTGCCAATCGCGTAGAACAGTTCCTCCAGTCCGGGCGGGAAAAAGACCCAGAACATTTTCAGGTCGGTTTCGCCGGTATTCTTGATCCAGTGGCTGCAATTTCGTCCGAACAATATTGTAGTTCCGGGACCGAATTCCGATAGTTTGCCATCGATTTTTACTTCGCCAGTGCCTTCATAGACAAAAATCAGTTCGTGGTTCTGCTTGTGGCCATGTTCACCGACCGTGCAGCCGGGCGGCATGACCTGAATACCGCTGGAAAATGTTTCCAAGGCCATATTGTCGGGCGAGAGATTGACGTCAACATAGCCGCGCGAAGGCAAGGGCTGCCAAAGCGAACGTCCTTCATCCGGCCCTATGATGACCGATTGTCCTTTGGTAATATCGTTGCTCATCTTGGTCTCCTATTGCACAAGGAACTGGAGTAAACGCGCCGAATAGGCATTTGGCGATGTAATGGGACAAAAATGCCCGCCTCGTTCCAGCAGATGCGTTGCGGCTCCGGGAATTTTCTGCCCAAGTTCTTCCGTAAATCCTGGCGGTGTGATCTGGTCGTCGCGCGCGCCGATACATAGAGTTTCGTGCGGGATTTCGTATAGTTTGTTGCGCAGATCGTGGCTGACCACTGCGTCCAAACGGGATAATTCGACTTCTAACCCCGGGAAGGCCGACATCCGCTCTGCCATAAATGCCCGCGAGTTTTGCATCTGCGGTTGTAAATGGCTGCTCGGCATTGCCAGATAGGTGCCGGAGGTGAAATATGCGGCGGGGCCGCATTTGATCAGGATTTCCCGGCGCATTTCAAACAATTGCACAAAATAATCATCGGGGCCGGCCCAGCTGCAGCTGAGCACCAGTCTGCTTAGTCTTTCAGGATGCTTCAGGGCGATATGTTGGCAAATTGCGCCGCCTGTCGAGTGGCCCACCATATGCGCGGCGTCGATATTCAGGGCATCCATGACCGCGATCAGATCATCCGCCATATGTTCGGCACCGTGGATGATTTTTCCCGGAGAACTCTTGCCGCAGCCGCGATGGTCATGCGTGATCACGCGAAAATATTTGGCAAACTCTTGTATCTGATTGGCCCAGAATACCCCGCGACCGCCAAGTCCTGCTCCCAACAAAAGATCGGGGCCGCTGCCGGTTATCTCCACATGGATTTCGGCATCGCCGACGTTGATCCGTCGCGTTTCTGCTAAAATGGTCATAACGCTATCATGGCTGCTTTCGTGTTACGATAAACTCTAAGCCTTTTGCAGATATCTTTGCCGCCGATACTAAAATGGCCTGTACTATGTGACTTGATAGTATCAAAAATTCTAGCGCGGACGGGGCAATAATCATTTTCCGACACCTTAAGCTTGGGATTTCCAAATTCTATGACCGGTGTCGCTTGGAGGCTCAACGCAGACATACATTATGATCGCACATTGGTTAGGAATCATAATTGGCTTAGATTGATGGAGGAAATGGGCGAGTGCGACCTTATGAACTTTGAATTTGATAATTATGCTGAATTGCGTCGGTTCTCAGCTGACAATCCAGAGCAGTTTTGGGGCAATATTGCGGAAAATCTGGACTGGGATGTCAAATGGGATTCCGTCGTCTCTGATGGTGAAGGCTCAATTCCGCGCTGGTTCGGCGGCGGACAGCTCAATGCCTGCTACAATTGCGTTGATCGTCATGTTCTGGCCGGTTTCGGTGATCAGATCGCCATCTATTACGAAAGTCCGGTAACGCAAACATCCCGCGAATTGAGTTTTCGGAATTTGCAAGACGCCACAGCGCGACTTGGTGGAGTGATGCAGAAATACGGTGTTGGCAAAGGTGATCGCGTGCTGATCTACATGCCGAATTCGCCTGAGGCCGTCATCGCGATGCTTGCGTGTGCGAGAATTGGCGCCATCCATTCTGTTGTTTTTGGTGGATTTGCAGCCAAGGAGCTGGCGGTGCGTATCGACGATGCAACGCCCAAACTGGTTCTGGCGGCATCCTGCGGGATCGAAGGGGAAAAGATATTGCCCTATCAGCCGATTCTGGAAGAGGCTTATGCTCTCGCGCAGCATGAAATAGACGCCACGATATATTGGCAACGCGAGCAGGAGTTCGCCGATCTGACAGCCACCAAGGTCTTTGATTGGTATGAGGAATCCGCTGCCGCATCCTTGGCAGATTGTGTGCCGGTTGCAGCAACGGATCCGCTGTATATTTTATACACTTCCGGCACCACCGGTCACCCAAAGGGCGTGGTTCGGGATACCGGCGGATATCTGGCAGCGCTCTCTTGGACGATGGGAGGCTTGTATAATTGCCAACCGGGTGAAACTTACTGGGCGGCAAGTGACGTTGGCTGGGTGGTCGGGCACAGCTATATCGTTTACGGTCCGCTCCTGAATCGCAACGCCACCGTTGTATTCGAAGGTAAGCCGGTCGGCACCCCGGATGCCGGTATTTTCTGGAATATTATCGCTGAGCATGAAGTACGCAGCTTTTTTACTGCACCGACGGCGATCCGGGCGATTAAACAAGCCGATCCGGATGGTGTGCTGGCCGCAAGTCATGATTTATCCTTGCTGCGTGCCGTCTATCTCGCCGGAGAACGGACGGACCCGAGTACCTTATACTGGATCGAAAAACTGTTGGGCATACCTGTCGTGGACCATTGGTGGCAGACGGAAACAGGCTGGGCTATTTGCGGCAACCCGCTCGGAATTGAAGAGCTTCCGAGAAAAGCAGGGTCAACCAGTGTTCCTATGCCAGGATGGCAAATCCATTGCCTCGATGAAGACGGCGTTCCCGTCGCACCGAATGAAACGGGTTCTATTGTTGCAAAGCTTCCGCTCCCCCCTGGCGCAGCGCCGACATTATGGAATGCCCAACAGCGCTACGCTGAGGCCTATCTGGAGCGTTACGACGGCTACTATCTCTCGGGTGACGCAGGGTTTATCGATGAGGATGGATTTGTTTTCGTGATGACGCGGATTGATGATGTCATCAACGTGGCGGGTCACCGGCTGTCCTCTTCCGCCATTGAAGAAATACTGGCGGCAAGCCCGTCGGTGGCGGAATGTGCAGTTGTCGGCGTTTACGATGCGTTGAAAGGTCAGGTTCCGGCGGGCTTTGTTGTACTAAAGGCCGGAGCAATAACTGATGAAGTTGAATTGGCCGAACAGCTTGTAGCGGATGTGCGCCGAGAAATTGGGCCCGTGGCGAGCTTCAAGCGGGTATATGTTGTCAGCAAGCTGCCGAAAACCCGATCCGGCAAGATTCTACGCCGCAATATTCGTCAGATAGCTGATGGAGAAACGCCGACAGTTGCGGCGACTATTGAAGATCGGTCTGCGTTGGATGAATTCGTATTTCTGTTTAAACAAAAGGTAATCGGCGCATGAGCGGAAAGCAACTTCGGGCCAAAATGGCAGGCGATCATATTATCGCGGCACCGGGCATTTATGATCATATGAGTTTGCTGATGGCCAATGAAATTGGTTTTGATGCGCATTATGCTTCAGGTTATTGGGGCACGGCTTCAGCCATGGGTGAACCCGATGTGGGGATTGCAGGCTATAGTGATTTTATACGTATATTCAGTGCTTTTGCGGCCAAAAGCAATGCTCCGGTCATAGCAGATGCCGACACTGGTTTCGGAAGCCTCGCCAACCTTGCCCATGCCGTCAAAGGATATGAACGGGCTGGAATCGCCGCCATGCAGATAGAAGATCAAGGCTTTCCGAAAATCTGCGGGCATGTTGGTCAGGCTGTCTCGGTCCCGGCCGATGAAATGATCCGACGTCTACACGTGTCTGTTGAAGCGCGGGGTGAAGGCGATATTCTATTGATAGCCCGTACTGACGCGCGCCGCAGCGAAGGACTGGAGTCGGCCATTGTCAGATTGAACCAATATGCTGAAAATGGTGCAGATATATTGTTTCTTGAAGCGCCGCAAAGTCTTGATGAAATCGCCGAGGCGGCGGCCAGGCTCAGCAAGCCGTTGTTGATCAACGCTGCGCACGGTGGTTTTACACCGGTCCTGGCGTCGGCAGAATATCAGAAGCTGGGTGTCAAGTTCGTGATTTATCCTGCCGGTGCCCCGCTTGCGGCAGCGCAGGCCGCTAGAAATTTTTACGCCGACCTGAAAGCTGGCGATGCCAATGGCGAAGGGAAAGCCCATTTCAATTTCGGTGAGATGTCACGTCTACTTGGTATGGATGACGTCGTGGCGCTGCAAAAGAGGCATGGAGGCGTCTAGGCGCACGCTCGTAGTGGGTCGGTTTAAGGTGGTGCTAAAGGCGACCGTGTTAGTCGAGGGATTGATCCCCGGCAGGTGAGTGACGAGTTGCCTTGTAGAAAACCTTGATGGCCGACCGGTCATTTTTCTGTCCGATAGAGATACCAAATCAACCCATAGAATCAATCTAGCAATGTTCCGGTTGTTACGCTCAGGGGATGCAAGTAGAACTATCAGCATATTACAAGTTGTGGCCTGATTTTGATGTCGGCCTTTCAAGGAGATAAATGAATGTCTGTAGAATCCATGGAACGGCCTAAGGTTGCCAAGGGGCGTCGGCCATATTTCTTTGATGATCCGAGTGTCGATAAAGTATTGGCTATGGTGATGGCTCTGACCGGAGAAGTCTCCGTGCTCTATGATCGTCTCGATACGCATGAAAAGTTGGCCAAGGCAAAAATCTGGCCAACTCCGGAAAATGTCAATTCTTTTGAGATCACTGAAGAGGTCGAAAAAGAGCGGGATCAGCGTCGCGGAGAATATCTTGGCCGTGTTATGAGAATCGTCACGGAAGAACTGGAGCGTCTGAAGCGCGACGTGCCGACCGATAGCTAGGCAGTCCAACTCGCCTTGTCGGGCGTATGTATACATTATGCCGCAGATCTGGCTCTGATCGATCGTTTTACGTTTATGCACCTGCAGCTTCGCTTCCATGCGAGAAGCAGGCGCTATTGACCCGTATCTTACATCAGCTTTCCTCCCGAAAAGTCGCATCGTGGATATTCCGGCGATCTTCTGGCGTAGATACCCATATCCTGATATAATAAGTGGTATCTGCTGATATTAAGGAGAGCCATATTGGATCTGCGCCAATTGAAATATTTCGTTACACTGGCGAAGGAGCATCATTTTGCGCGCGCGGCTGATATTTGCTTTGTAACTCAGCCGACGCTTTCCGCACGAATCCGGCAGCTTGAAGATGAATTTGGCGTACCTTTGGTTGTTCGTGATCATCGCTTCCGCGGGTTGACGCGCTTTGGCGATCGGGTCGAGGAGTGGGCTACAAGCGTTCTCGAAGATTGTGATGCTTTGAAACGTGACTTTTCGAGAATCAGGCAAGCTGGCGAAGGTTCTATTTCGGTAGGGATCGTGCCGTCAGCTTCCCCGCTGGCATCTTTATTGTTGTCGTTTTTGCGCCTCAAGGACATCCCGGTTTCCGCAGAAATCCAGACGCTGTCCGCAACCGAAGTGGCACGGGGTGTCTCTCATGGTAATTTAAACTTGGGCATCACCTATATTTCAACCGTAGATGACTCGGCCTTGCGTACATTCCCTTTGGTGCCGGAAACATATGTTGCATTCAAATATGGCGAAAGCGACGCAATATTGCCTGCGCGCTTGTCCTGGTCCGAGCTTTCTTCGGGACAATTGTGTTTGCCGACAAAAAATGTTCCCAGTCGTCCGATTATAGACGCCTGTCTCGACGAGCATTGCGATGAATATGATGTCGCTCTCGAAACCGACTGCTGGCTAACCATGTTACAAGCCGTCCGGAGAAATGGTCTTATAGGCATTGCGCCGAGCCACGTCGTCGGCATATTGGCGATTCCGACTGGAACATCTGTTTTCCCTCTGCCCGCTCCGGCTGAACCCCTTGAATTGGCTATTCTTGCAGGACCAGTCATTGAAGAAGAGCAGGCATTTGTCGAAGAACCGGCCTTAACCAAAGTTATAGCGGCCCTCGCCGAATTCCGGGAGTATTTTGAACTGGAATCTTCGGCCTTCGAAGGGATGGCGTAGCGCGGGTCACGGGGATCCAAGGCAATTGGAATCTGTGAATTCTTGATGGCGCCGGGGTCCCTGTCGGTGCCAATCGATGCACGCAAGCGGTTCTATCAATGGTTTGATAGGCATCAAATATTGGACACCAGGACGGTGTTTTGAATAGCGTGTGTGCAACTGATCTTATGAAATAATTTCGTCAAATGGAGCAGCATAATGGTATCGCAGAACGGCAAGCATGAGACATATACAACCGACTTTTTGACCTACGATGTCGAAAAAGCAGCATTTTTTGACCACCCGGCGATCGATGCGCTGGTCTCTTCCATTGTGGCTATGGGCTCAGAAGTATGGAGTGCGCAGCGTCGGATCAAAGTTCTTGAATCGGTGCTGACGAGTCAGGGCATTTCGCTGGAGAAAGTGAATCAGTATAAGCCGAGCGCTGAAGAAGAGAAAGCGTGGCGGGTGCAGCGCGACCAGTTCATCAAGCGCGTTTACGGCTCGCTCGAGAAGACTGGTGAGGCGCGGACACAATATGGTGCCGGCATGGATAGTCTGCGGCAGGGAGATTGAATCATGATGGATCGCCGGACACTATTCGCAGGTGCTGCATATAGCTCGACTTTGGCATGGCTTTTTGGCGGGAGCAGGGCAGTCGCATCCGCTTCCGGCAAGCCGGCTGCAGATGCCAAAGCGGGCAAGACGCCGCTTGAATTTGATGAAATGTTGCCCAACGCCGATGTGGCGGGCCAGATGGACTTCCACGCCGGCTTTCTGGCCTGGTCGCTCAATGATTTCGAGAAGCAATCTACCAAGCGGTTGCAAGCTATTCTGGCGGAAAAGGGTATCGATCCCAAGGCGGAGAATGTCGATCTGATCCCGCTTCTCGATGATATTCGCAATGACCCTCTGATGGCCTTGCGCATGCGTACCTGGCTCAGCAACCAGGAATTGATGCTGGGCGGCCTCGAAGAAACATTGGGCCGAGAATCCGAGAAATATTTTGCCGAAATGGAAGCGGCGGAAGCCAAATATCCAAACCGTATCGAGCTCAACCCCGATATGCACATGCCTGATTATGCAAAGCATGAGATTCACCTTCAGAAAGGTGGCTATGTCGGCAACCCCTTGGCAGGTTATGTGAATTACCATTACGGCAATATTCTCTATGAAGCCCTGTTCGGCAGCAATATTCAGGACGAGCGTATCGCTCTGATGGCAGCAGCCGTGCCACTGCCCGATGATGGCAAGGTTGAACGCGCACTTGATATGGGTTGCGGGACCGGCCGCTTGGCTTATGGCCTGAAGAACCGTTTCCCGGCCGCCAAGGTTTCGGGCATCGACATTGCGGGCCCGATGGTACGTTTCTCGCATAAACGAGCCGTCGATCTGGGCATTGACTGTTTCTTCGCGCAACGCTCTGCCGAAGCAACCGGTTTCCCTGATAATCACTTTGATGTGATCGCCTCAAATATCCTGCACCACGAAGTGGATGCAGCAGCTACCGACAAAATCGTGGCGGAAGCTTTCCGCATATTGCGTCCCGGCGGCATATTCTATCCAATTGATCATCCGACCGGAAAGCAGGCGCCGAAGAAAACCGTCAGCACCAAATTCTGGGCTTTCAACGATCGCGCTATCAACAACGAAGTATGGCGCGCTGATTTTGAATCTCGCGATTTCGGTGATCTGATCCGCAAGGTCGGCTTTGTCGTTGACGAAACACTGCCACCCGCGGTGTGGGGCACAGGGTCGATCAAGGCTGTAAAACCCGCTTGACCATGTCGGGCTGCGATCGCTTCGAACGGCCTAGTCGAGAGAATGGATCGCTACAAAAAAGATTGAGAAAATGCCGGACCATTTGCTTTGAATGATCCGGCATTCGATTTTGGTGTGATAGGATATTGCATCTGTCTGCTGTCGTGCGCACAGAACCACGTGGTCCGGCGGCTGGTGGTATTTCAAGGAGGCTCCTGATCAAAAAGTTTCTGCCCAATACAATCCACCTGTCCTGGGGCTTCGGCACTCTGGGCACCGTCATGATGATCAACAGTCTGACCAGCCTCTACTTGTTTTTTCTGGTTGGCATCGTCGGCATTGCGCCCGCTCTTGCCGGCGCACTGATTTTTGCATCGAAGATATTTGACGTCGTTTCTGACCCGATCATGGGCTGGATCAGCGACCGCACGAACACACGTTGGGGGCGGAGACGGCCCTATCTATTCGGATCGAGCTTCCTCTGTGCTGCTTCGATGGTGATGTTATTCAATCTCCCGACCTTTGAAAGTGACTTTGCACAAGCAGCATATATCGAGTTTCTGCTGCTATTTTTCGCGCTTGCGCTGACAACATTCAACGTTCCCTATCTCGCGATGCCGGCCGAAATGACCGATAGTTATTCCGAACGATCGACCATCATGTCTTACCGCGCCCTGTTCCTGGTGCTCGGAACTTTCACCGGAACAGCCATTGCAGGATTGATTGCAGGCCGCCTTGGGGGGGATGAAGCTGCATACGGAACCGTTGGCTGGTTTCTGGCGGGCATTGCATTTTTTGCCATGATGACCTGCGTTATCGGTACCCGAAAAGCGCGTTTCGTCAATAATCTGAAAGCGGTTAAAGTGCCGTTGAAGGAACAAGTCAGATTCTTTCTGGTGAACAAGCCGTTCATGGTTCTGGGTGGTGTCAAGATCGTCCAGTTCCTGCAACTGGCAGCCGGCGGAACCTCCACATTCTTCTTCTTTGTCCAGGTTCTTCAGAAAGGGGAGCAAGCGCTTTTCCCGTTCGGCATTGCCTATATGGGGGCTTCTCTCCTTAGTATCAGACCATGGGTGATATTGATCAATCGCTTTGGCAAAAAAGAAATCTTCATGTTCGGTCTCATCTTGCAAGCAATGGCCTTCCTTAGCTGGGTACTTGCGACGCCCGCTGAACCCGACTGGTTGCTATATCTGCGAGCGGCTGCTCTGGGCGGCACGATCAGCGGGATCGTGATTTGCGGTCAGTCCATGGTGCTTGACGTGATTGAATATGACCGGAGAATAAGCGGCCTGAACCGGGAAGGCGTGGCGTCTGCTGCATTCAGTTTTCTGGAAAAGACAATGTACGCGGCCGGCCCGCTGCTCATCGGTGGATTGCTGGCGATCTATGGTTTCGACAACAGTCTCCCAAGAGACGCGGCGCAACCTGAATCGGCCTTATTTGCCATGACACTCGGCATGGCCTGGATCCCCGGCCTTTGCAGCCTGGTCATGTTTGTAGGGCTAATGTTTTACGATCTGGATGAACAGAAAATTGCTCAGACTCCCGACAAAGCTGTTCAGGTATAGTGGGAATGGAATAAGGTATTTGCTGATCTGCCGAAGCCGGTTTGCAATAGCGCTTGCTGGCTTCAACAGCTATAGCTGCTTATCCATTGCATTGTTTCACGATCCCTGAGGTCATCATACATGTCGTCAATAGCCCGCCAGAACGGCAAGGCAAATCACAGCGACCAACAGCTGGACGCAGATTTACCCATCCCGCTGTATCATCAAGCGTATACGGTCATGCGAAGCTGGATCGCATCGGGCGATTTCGTTCGCGGTGATCAGTTTCCCACAGAAACAGCCTTGTGTGAAAAGCTCGGTGTCTCGCGGATCACAATCAAGCGGGCCTTGTCCGAACTGGCAGCGGAAGGCTTAATTGCCCGTCACCGCGGGCGAGGGACCATCGTAAAAGCCCAGAAATTGAGAGGCATCATGCGCGCCGATTTCGGCGAGATGATGAAAAATTTGCACGACGTCGAGAATACAACGGATATCGAGTTGCTGTCGGAAGCTGAGGCGGTACCGCCATTGGAAGTAGCTGATGATCTGGACCTTGAGCCGGGTGTCGCCGCGCTTCAAATTTTGCGTCGGAGATTGATGGACGGAGAGCCTTATGTATATTCGGTTTCTTATATCCCGACCAATGTGGCAGCACGGTTCCCGGCCAAGGGTGCTGAACAAACGTCTTTGCTACAACTCCTGACCAACGCCGGATATCCTCCGTTTGAAGCCTATCAACGAATGAACGCCGCGTCGGCTGAGGAGAGCGTCGCGAAGAGCCTTGGGCTTGAGCCCGGACAGCCGGTGCTGAAAGCTGTGCGCGTGTTCAAAACAGCAGAATTGCTGCCAGTGCAGCACACGACTATGTATTTCAGGCCTGACCGCTATGAATATACGCTCGTGCTGCCAGCATCCGAGGCTAACGACTAGATATAGTCGGCCCTTATACCCCTATTCCCTCGTGGTTTTGACCGTCGAGCGAATAGAAACAAAATATCAATCAATCGCGCTTGTATCATCGAGAGCCTGTCTTCAAAAATGGCGTGGCCATGATGGCTGGGAAACAGGCCAGTCATAGAGAGAGCAAAGTTTCAGCCGAGTTCATCGTTCTTTTCCAAGGAGATGAAGCACGGTCAACATTACCCCTCAAATCCCAAAAGGATAAATATATGAGTGATCAGCATCCACAACTCGATCTGACAGAACTCCCCATCGACCAATTTTATATTGGCGGTAAATGGGTCGATCCCCATCAGAGCAAAAGGATTGCGGTGGTTTCGCCAGATACCGAAGAAGTAATCGCTCATGTTGCCGAAGCAGCTGAATATGATGTCGATCGGGCCGTTGCAGCGGCGCGTGAAGCCTTCGACAAGGGGGCTTGGCCGAAGATGGCAGTTAAGGAACGTACGGAATGGGTGCGCAAGCTTTCAGCTGCCATCGTAGCCAGAACGGAAGAATTGGGCCTTTTCTGGACCTATCAGATCGGCATGCCTTACAACGTGGCCAAGATGTTCGCTCCGTTTCTGACCAATGCGATGGATCAGTATATCGAGATTGCCGAGAACATGAATTTCGTTGAACAGCGTGAGATCGCAGGCGAAGGCACAGGCTTCCTCGTTTATGAGCCGGTTGGCGTTGTCGCTGCAATCGCTCCTTGGAATGTGCCAATTAACACCATGCTTAACAAGGTCGGCCCAGCCTTGGTCGCCGGGTGCACGGTTATCATGAAGCCAGCGCCCGAGACGCCGCTTGAAGCCTATATAATGGCGCAATGTGCCGACGAGATCGGGCTGCCGAAGGGTGTGCTTAATCTGATCTGTGCCCATCGTGAGGTTTCTGATTATCTCGTGCGACGCCCCGGCGTGGACAAGGTTAGCTTCACCGGTAGTGTGGCTGCAGGGCAGCGGATTGCATCGGTCTGCGGCGAACGCATCGCACGCTGCTCGCTGGAGCTCGGCGGCAAGTCGCCGGCGATTATACTCGATGACTATGATCTTGATACGGTCGCCAAAATGATGATTGACGGTATTTGTTCTATCGCCGGGCAGAATTGCGCATTGCTTTCGCGGGTATTGGTGAGCCGGGAGCGGCATGACGAACTTGTCAGCAAGATGACGGAAATCGCCGAAGGGGTCAAAATTGGCCATGCCTTCGACGAGGATACGGTTATCGGCCCGGTTGCAATGAAACGCCAGCTTGAGCGTATCGAAGAACTGATTGCGACCGGAGTGGCCGAAGGGGCGACTCTGGCGAGCGGCGGCAAGCGACCGGTGCATCTCGACAAGGGCTATTTTATGGAGCCGACAATCTTTGCCAATGTCACAAGTGACATGCGCATCGCGCAGGAAGAGATTTTCGGTCCCGTTATTTGCGTGATTCCTTATGATGATCTGGATCATGCGATCGAGATCGCCAATGATTCCCAGTTTGGGCTTTCCGGTGCCGTTTTCACCAACGATCTGGAAAAAGCTTATCATGTTGCACGCAGCGTACGTACCGGCACCATGGGACAAAATGGTCCCAGGAACGATTTTTCCATCGGCTTTGGCGGATTCAAGAAATCGGGAATCGGCCGCGAAGGCGGTGTTGCAGGCTTAAAGGCGTTTATGGAGGCTAAAACCGTTTTGCTGGACGGCATTCCCGAAGCGCTCTGAAAGGCACATTCGGGCACTGGGGGCCCTGGAGGCCCCTTCGCTGACAACAAATAGCAGGCGGCCCGTCGATTGTTCCGATATTTCGAAGCAATCGACGGGCCGTTGTTACTCGTGCGTTACGCGATTTGGTCCTGCCACGATGCATAGATGTCGGATGCAGTCGCGCACCAGAGATCGTCACGTTCAGCCAGCTCAGTCAGCAGATCTCGCAAGAATTTGATCCGGAACGGCTGCCCGATAATATAAGGGGTCAGCGCGAGGTGCAAAATGCGGCCGCCATGGGATTGCGCTTCTTTTGCCAAAAGATCAGCCGCGCCTGTGACTTGCTGGGACCATACTTCCTCGTTCTGGCCGAGTATGGTGATGCATTTGCGGTCTTCCATCTCATCGGTATAGGGCATCGCAACCGGACCGTCGTTCATCGCATAGGGCATGTCGTCGTTGCCCCAGTCCGCAGTCCATTCAATGCCGGCACGTTTGAGCAGGCTGAGCGTGTCTTCACTCTGTCCCCGCCCAGGCGACATCCAGCCTTTTGGGGTAACCCCGTAGTCTGACCAAGCCGCCAGACAGGCTTCGATCTGTCGCTGTTCAACATCGAGAGGCATATCACCATAATGGATGTTGTTCATGTCTTCGCCATGCGCTGCGATTTCCCAGCCTGCTGACTGGATATCCTGCAAAAGCTTCGGAGTGCGGTCGATCAGCGCGCTGCTTACAAATGCTGTCGCAGGTATACTGGCAGCGGTTAAAGCATCCATGATCCGGTAAATTGCGATCCGGTTGCCATAGTCGCGCGCGGTGAACGTACGAAAATCCGGGAAAGGGGTGGCCATATGCCCAGCCGCTCTGAAAGGCCCATCATTGGGGGTCAGAGGAAAGAATTCGACAGCCACAGTGACCATGAGGGCTACGGACTTGCCTTCCGGCCATGAGACCTTCGGTTGCTCGAACATATTGGCCGCTGGATACAGGTCATGGTCCATCCCTTTGCGGAGCATCGGGTAACGCAGAAAATTGGGATCAAGCGGCATCTGAACCTCCGAATTGGGCAATATGGGTGCGGGCGTCATCATAATGGTTGGCAAGATAATGGTCAGCGATGTCACCGGCCTTTGTTATCCAGATGTCATCCTTATGTTCGTCGGCGTAGCGGAGAATTTCTTCAAACGGGCTGATGCGGTGTGACCGGCCGACAAGATAGGCGTGGATCGGGATACACATGACCGTACCCGACGTGCCGCCTTCTTCCAGCAAAGTGTCAAACTGGCGTTTCAGTACGTCGGTATATTGCTGCGGGGACAGTCCAAACACATTGAAAGCGTAATGATCATTCACTTCAAGCGAATAGGGCATTGATACAAGCGGGTTGCCCGGTACGTTCAGCGGCTGTGGCTGATCATCCTGAAATAGATCGCAGGAATAGGTGAAACCCAGTTCCGCCAGTAGTTCGATCGTATGAATGGTATGCGTGAGCGCCGGCGCGAGATAGCCACGCGTTTGCTGGCCGGTCTGTGCCTTGATTCTATCGATGGTATATTGGAGCATCTGGCGTTCCTGCGCCCGATCCATCCCGTAGGCGTAACGTGTATTGTAAACGCCGTGGGAGAAGAATTCCCACCCTAGCTCATTAACCGTATCGATCATTTCGGGGAAATGATCGCACATTGCCACCGACAGGCTTACCGTGCCCGGGATATTATATTTTTCCATTGCCTCGATCAGACGCCAATTGCCTACGCGATTGCCATGATCCCGATATGCATATCCGACTATGTCCGGGTTCGGCCTGGCCCAGGGGCTGCGGTGTGGATTTTTTGGCGGGTGGAGTTCGTAATATTCGATGTTGGGTGCGACCCAGAAGGCAAGCTTTTTATCGCCGGGCCATGTCACTTTGGGGCGATCACGATAGGGCCAGTGGCCGTATATTTTCGGGTCTTTCATTTGTTCTCCTGATCCTGAATTTCACCGACATCCGGTGCGTAAGCTTCGCTGCGTTTCAACATTTCGGGTAGGCCGATACGCTGGTTGAGGCCGGCAAAGCTGAACATATTCTCGCTGCTGCCCGCGGTTGTTCCATCCGCGCGCAATTGATGCAATAACTGGTCCGCAGCAAAGGCCATTGCCCGGGTCAGGCTGCCTGCCGTGATTACCAATGAATAGCCTGCCTTGTGCAAAGCGGCTGCATTATGCACAGCTGGATCTCCGCCATCGACCATATTGGCGAGCAGAGGGATGGTGCCGTCAAAATTTTCCACAATGCGGGCCATATCCTCGGCTGACTGCGGGGCTTCGATAAACAATATGTCCGCTCCGGCGTCTTTATAGGCCATAGCTCGATCCAGTGCCGCGCTCAGTCCCTCAACTGCGATGCCGTCAGTGCGGGCGATGATTAGCGTGTCCTCTTTGGTGCGGGCATCCGTTGCCGCTTTTATCTTGCCGACCATTTCGGTCGAGCTGACGAGCTGCTTGCCGCTCAAATGGCCGCATCGTTTCGGCATTTGCTGATCTTCGAGCTGGATCGCATTCGCGCCAGCCCGTTCGAGAATTTTGATCGTATGGATGACATTCAAGGCATTGCCGAAGCCGGTATCCGCATCGACGATCAGATCGATCGACACCCGCTGGCGCATGCGCTCGACGGCGTCGGCCAGTTGTGAGAGTGAAACGAAGCCGAGGTCCGGGCGGCCGAGAAGCGTATAGGATACGGATGCACCTGATATATAGGCGGCGCGAAAACCGGCCTGCTCGGCCAGAAGCGCGGTCAGCGCGTCGTAAACGCCCGGAGCGATCACCACTTCGGGGCCCTGCAGTGCTTTGAGTAGAGACATCTAGAGGCCTCTTTTCTGTTTCAGCTGCGCCATCAAGCCACCGGCTTCGAGAATGTCGATGATATGGGGCGGCATGGGCTGCAATTCACGATGATAACCATCCTTCAAACGGGTCAATGTGCCGGCGGCAAGATCGAGCTTCAAAATATCGCCGGGTGCAACCTCCTGCGTCAGGTCGATTGCTACAACCGGTAATCCGATATTGATCGCATTCCGATAAAAAATGCGCGCAAAGGATTTGGCGAGCACGGCACCGACGCCCAGGGTCGCGAGTGAAATTGCGGCCTGTTCCCGGCTTGATCCCAATCCGAAATTGGCACCGGCTACGACGATGTCGCCAGGCTTGACCAATTTGGCGAAGTCCGGATCGACGGCTTCCAGACAATGTTGGGCCAATCCTTCAGGGGATAGTTTCATAGCATAGCCTGGCGCCAGTACATCCGTGTCAATCTTGTCACCAAATAGCCAAGTGCGTCCTTCAATGATCATGCTGCATTCCGTGTGCTTGTCCGCAATTCGCGCGGGTCGGTAATGTGTCCGGTCACAGCAGAAGCTGCGACAGTATATGGCGAGGCGAGATAGACCGATGCATCCTTGTGACCCATCCGCCCCTGAAAATTGCGATTGGTGGTCGAGAGGCAAACCTCTCCTTCGGCAATGATGCCGGCACCCATGCCAGCACACGCACCGCATCCCGATGGTAATAATATAGCGCCAGCAGCGGTTAGCGTTGCAAGCGTGCCGTCTGCGGCAGCCTGTTCGGTCACCCGGACAGTCGCGGGCGCCACCAGCAAGCGGGTGTCCGGTGACACCCGATGACCACGCAGGACGGAGGCTGCCATTTGCAGATCTTCCAGCTTGGCACCGACACAGGCGCCGATATAGCATTGATCGACTTTGACAGCGGCAAATGCTCCCACGTCATCGGTGTTTTCCGGTGCATGCGGCGCCGCTACTTGCGGGCCAAGCTTTGTCACGTCGAGTGTGACTGTCTTATAATAATGTGCGTCAGGATCGGCGACCCAGGCTTCTGCTCCTTCATAATCTCCGCCAGTCGCCTTCAGCGCTTCGATCGTGATCTCGTCGACTCCGATGATACCCGCCTCCGCTCCGAGTTCCGCCGCCATGTTGGACATAACCAGGCGTTCGGACATTGACATTGCGCTCACTGTGGAGCCCATGAATTCGACCGATTTGAAGCTATTCTCCATACCCATTTCACGGCACAGCCACAGCATGACGTCCTTCGCCGTGATTTCAGGGCCAAGTGCTCCGTCAATCTGAACCTTGATGGTTTCGGGTACTGTGGTCCAGGTTTCGCCGGTTATGGCAATAGCTGTCGTATCCGTTGCCCCGAAACCGGCGGCATAGCAGCCGAAGGCACCGGCTGTGGGAGTATGGCTGTCGCCACCGGCGACGAACATGCCGGGGCGCAACAGTCCGCGTTCCGGCATGATTGCATGAGAGATTCCCTGCATATCGAAGAAATTTTTCACACCATAATCGCGCGCAAAGCGTCGGGAAATATTGAGGATTTCCGCCGACTGGGCATCGACCGCCGGAACATAGTGGTCAGAAACCACGACAACTTTGGAAGGATCCCAAAGCTTGGCATTCAATTCCTCAAGCCGAGGGCGCCAACGCCGTGGTCCGGAGGCATCCTGCCCCATGAGCAGGTCGACATTCACCGTCACGATTTCGCCCGGTTTCACCGTAGTGCGGCCACATGCGCGGGCGATGATTTTCTGGGTCAGCGTTTGTGGCATTAAAGTCCCTCACAATAAAATTTACCGGCTTTACCAAGCCCTTCACGATTTTATCTGGTCAGATAAGATATATTGATATACTATTATATCTAATGATGCGAGATTGCAACATCCTTGAGCGCATTTCGCTGAATGTAAGCGCTCATATTTCAACGCCATCGGCGAGCGATCGCCTGTTCGGGAAGGTTTGGATCATTGATGATTTTTACTTCTAGGGATCACCAATTGCATGGATGATATTGCCTCGCTTCCTCTAGCCGGTGTGAAGGTGCTGGATTTGACCAGAATCCTGGCCGGTCCCTGGTCGACGCAACTGCTCGCCGATTATGGTGCTGACGTTATCAAGGTAGAAAGGCCTGGATCGGGAGACGATACCCGCTCCTGGGGGCCGCCATATGCGGCCAATGGTGAAGCCGCATATTTTCATACGGCCAACCGGAATAAAAAATCCGTAGCCATAAATATTGCCTCTCCCGAGGGAGCTGACCTGATCCGCAAGCTGGTCGGCCAATGCGATATCGTGGTCGAGAATTACAAGGTCGGTGGGCTGGCGAAATATGGCCTCGATTACGAGACGGTTTCCGCTGACCATCCCCAAATCGTTTATTGCTCGATCACTGGATTTGGCCAGACCGGCCCGAATAGCCACCGCCCGGGCTATGACTATCTTATACAGGCGATGACCGGCTTGATGTCGATCACGGGTCAGCCTGCAGGTAGTCCGGGGGATGAGCCGATGAAGGTGGGGGTTGCGGTGTCCGATCTCTTTACCGGCCTATATGCCGCGACAGCCATTCTGGCGGCGCTACGCAAGGCAGAGGCGACGGGCGTCGGTTCTCATCTAGATGTGGCACTGCATGACTGTCAGCTGGCGGCACTTGCCAATCAGGCCATGAATTTTCTCGCGACCGGTGATTCACCGCAGCGCCTCGGCAACGCGCATCCCAGCATCGTGCCATATCAGGTTTTTGACACGGCAAACGGGCATATCGTGGTGGCAGTCGGCAATGATAGGCAGTTCCAGATGTTTTGCCAGTGTATCGGACGCGCTGAACTTGGCGACATAGAAGGCTGGAAGACCAACAGGGGCCGGGTTGAAGATCGCGAAAATCTGCTTGCCGAGATCATCCCCATTCTCAAAGGCCGTACGACCGAAGAGTGGGAAGATATTTTCGATGGTGCGGGCATCCCGCATAGCC
>CAJQNR010000057.1 GCA_905479715.1 uncultured Sphingorhabdus sp. | reverse complement strand
AGCCAGTCATGATTGACATGGGCCAGGTCCTTGAATTCACGTTTCTCGATCATCGTTTTTCTCCTGTTCGAACGGCGTCACATTCGCTCGTCTCGAACTGGAGATAGCCTACCCACTATGTTTCCAAAATAGAAAGTATGGAACTTGATTGTTTCCATTTATTACCTAATATCCATTCATGTCCTTACCCGATTATGAAGCATGGGCGATTTTTGCGACCGTTGCGCGGCTCGGCAGTTTTACCGCCGCCGCTCAGGAACTGACACTTTCCAAACCGACCATTTCAAAAGCGATTTCCCGGCTGGAACAGTCGCTCGGCATCGTCCTGTTTCACCGCACGTCACGCAAAATTTCTCTGTCGACCGCCGGCAAGTCGCTGCTCCCTCATGCCCGGCAAATCGCCGATGATGGCGACGCGGCAATGGAGGCCGCGCACGATACGACCCATTTGCTACGTGGGCAGGTCCGGATGGCCGCGCCCCTCAGCTATGGCCTTTCCCATCTCGCACCGGTGATTGCCGACTTCATGACAGAATATCCGGAAATTGCGGTCGATGTGCAGCTCAGCGATACCAGAATCGATCTGGTGGAAGAAGGCTTTGATCTTGCCGTCAGGATCGCCGCCCTGCCCGACAGCAGCCTGCGCGCGATCAAGTTGCGGCGGATAGAGCGCTATTTTATCGCGGCGCCTGCCTACATCGAACGGAGAGGAACGCCAGGTAACCCATCAGAGCTCGGCGAACATGACTGTTTCATCTATTCCAATCTGCCTATGCCGGAGATCTGGCACCTGACCGGTCCGGACGGCGCAAAGGTCAGCGTCCAGCCCAAATGCCGCCTGCGCAGCAATAATGGCACTATGGAACTGGCATCGTTGATTGCCGGACATGGTATCGGCAATCTTCCGGACTTTCTCATCGGGGAATATCTGGAAAATGGCCAGTTGGTGAAAATTTTGCCCGACTGGCATTTCGAGCCGGTAGATCTCAATATCGTCATGCCTCCCTCCCCGTTGCGTCCGGCACGCGTCAACGCCCTGATTGGTCATTTGCGGGAGCATTTGCACTGACCAGCCGGATCAGCGATCTATTTCCTGTCCTACAAGGTCCGGATTTTATAGTGTAGTCATTTAACCGGCAACATATGGAACAGACCCGATGCCCACTGATTTTTTCCCGGCTTTTGTCAACGCTCGAGAGGCGTTATCTACCTGAAATCGGGGAGGAAGTTATTTTTCCTTTTACACTGTAAAGTTTGTAAAGTTGATCAGCAAAGCAGGTACGAATATGAATGATGCTCGCAACCATCCTGTTATTTCTGATCGCTGAAAGGATATTCTTCCTCACTATGACGTCTAGCACCATGCCCACGGTCAACCGAGTCTTCCCACCCTGCCCTGCCGAGGGGATGCACCACGTGGCTCCAATATGGACTTGGCGGAATCTCACCGATGGCGCAGTGACAAGCGCGTTCAACACGGCGAAAGGAACGACGCACTAGATGAAATTCATGATACGGATCTGGTTCACTCTGTTGGCATTGACCTTTGCCCCACCGCTGGCGGCACAGGAACGACCTGATGACGGGTTCGACGCCGAGATGATATTGGCGCTGAAGGGCCTGCAACTGCTTGACCAGCGGTTGAACGCCATCGGATATCGACTGATCAAAGCCAATACAGCCTATTGTGAGGAGAAGGTGGCCACGACCGGTATGCTGCTGAATGATGTCGCCCAATATGTCGACCAGGGAACCGCTCGCTTCGCGCTCGGATTCGATGGCCCGATCGGGATTACCGCCGTGGCTCCTGGCAGCCCGTCCGAAGCGGCAAAATTATCCCCGGGCAATACACTGCTGGCAGTCAACGATATAGCTGTCGATGAAATTCCGGTCGATGATCCGCAACTGTCCCGGGAACAGCCAGTCTATCGCAAAGTTGCGGCGATCAACCGGACAATCGAAACTGCGCTCGCAGCGGGCGATGTCCAGCTGACCATCTCGCAAGGCGGGATCAAGCAGCCTGTTCCGATCCGGCAGGTTCTGACATGTCCCGGGCAATTCCAGATTCGCGTCAGTGCCGATCGCAGCGCAACCGCCGATGGCAGAATGGTCAGTGTCTCATCGCGCCTCGCCGAATATTTTCTGGATGATGATGAATTTGCCGCTGTTGTTGCGCATGAACTGGCCCACAATTTGTTGAAGCACCGCGATCAGCTTGATGCACAGGGGGTCAACCGCGGGTTTTTTGGACAATTTGGCAAAAGCGCGGGCCAGATCAAGGAAGCAGAAATCGAAGCGGACCGGCTGTCCGTGTGGCTGATGGCCAATGCCCGATATGATCCGCAAGCCGCGATCCGTTTCTGGACCCGCTATGGCAAGGAACATGGCAAAGGCATTTTCTCTGCCTCCACCCATTATCGGTGGAAAAAGCGCGTACAACTGTTCGAGGAAGAAATCGTGAAAATGGCGGCAGCGACTCCCGTCGATGGAAAATTTGCGCCGCCAATATTGACCGAGACAGACTGACCTAATCGTCCCGATCATAGGCCTCTTTGCAATTGCGGCGCTCTTCCTTGCTTTGCGCTTCTTTGAGACAAAGGTCCCGCTGTTTTTTGCGTTCAGCGAGCACTTTACGGCCCAGATCCTCTTCCTTTTCGGACTGGCTCTGGGTGGTCGCATCGACAGCCGTTTCAACCACGGTCCCGGCAGCCCGGAACGGTGCGGTGATGACTTTGGTGACACAGGCCGACAATATCAGCGGAGCCAAGGCCAGTGACAGGATTGAAAATATGCGCATGAAATCCTCCTCAAATGCCTTGTGCAACCGGATCGATGAAGTCTGGCTGAAGGCCGGACGGGCTCAACCCTCTGCCAGCAACTTCTCGGCTATTGCCCGGATATCACTGCCAATTTCCGGATGGGCCAGCGCCAGCGCCAGATTGGCTTCGACATAGCCTTGCTTGGATCCGCAATCATAGCGCTTGCCGTCAAAGGTCATGCCATGAAACGGTTGCTGGCCGATCATCTGCGCCATCGCGTCGGTCAACTGGATTTCTCCGCCAGCGCCGGCGGCCTGCGTTTCCAATATCCGCATCACCTCGGGCTGCAGGATATAGCGACCGGGCAGGATCAGATTGGAAGGTGCGGTACCTGCCGCCGGTTTCTCCACCAGCCCCTTGACCTCGGTGATCGGGCCGTCGCGATAGCCCGGATCGATCACACCGTAAGAAGGCGTGTCCTCAATCGGAATTTCCAGTGCGCAGACGATATTACCGCCGAGTTTATCATAGGCGCTCACCATCTGCTTCATGCATCCGGGCGCACCGACCATGAACTCGTCCGGCAGAAAAATCGCGAAAGGCTCATCGCCAATGATATCGCGCGCGCACCAGATTGCGTGCCCGAGGCCCAAAGGCTCCTGCTGACGCACGAAGACACAGTCGCCTGGCGTGAGGCGCGTTCCGTCGAGCACCGACCTGTCTTTCCCGCGATCAGCCATGTTGCGCTCGAGCTCGAAAGCCATGTCAAAATGATCCTCGATCATCCCCTTGCCGCGGCCATTGACGAAGATCATCTGCTCAATGCCGGCCTCCAGCGCTTCATCCACCGCATATTGCAAGAGGGGCCGGTCGACGATGGGGAACAGTTCCTTGGGCATTACCTTGGTTGCCGGCAGGAACCGGGTTCCCATGCCCGCGACGGGGAAGACAGCTTTTCTGATCGGTTTCATTATCTGCTCCTAATTCTTCAATTTGTCGGCAAAGCCGTTCCGCAGTTTTTGCAGCTTGGGCGGGATAGTCGCAACACAATAAGGATTGCCGCGGCCTTCGTCCGCCCAATATTGCTGGTGATAATCCTCCGCGACATACCAAGGCGCCGGTCCCTCAATCGTGGTGACGATCTTCTCCGAACGGCCGTCCGCAGCGCGCGCAATCCCCGCTTCCGCAGCTGCGCGCTGTTCATCGTCCAGCGGAAAGATCGCCGAACGATATTGGGTGCCGATATCATTGCCCTGGCGATTCAACTGGGTCGGGTCATGGGTCGCGAAAAAAATATCAAGCAAATCGGAATAGCTGACAATATCCGGATCAAACCCGATCTTGATCGCTTCGGCATGACCGGTCGTCCCGGAACAGACCTCGCGATAGGTGGGATCCGGTTTGTTCCCGCCGATATACCCGCTTTCGACGGAATAGACTCCGGCAATGTCATTGAACACCGCCTCGGTGCACCAAAAACAACCGCCTGCGAAAATGGCGTCCTGCTTTGCCATATAAACTCCTTTATGCGGGAACGGTATTGCTTCCCGCACCCGCGTTATCGCTATCCTGATCGCGCATGGCGACAAGTAGATACATGGCGGGTGTTACCACGCGAGACAAGAGGGTCGAGCTTATCAAGCCGCCAATAATGATGACGGCCAATGGCCCATAGAGCGCGCCTCCCCAGAAGGCGAGTGGGGTCAGACCGCCAATTGCGGTTATTGATGTAAGCAAAACCGGCAGAAAACGGACTTCCCCGGCTTTCTCGATCGACTCCCGCAATCCCATTCCCTGCTCCCGCAACTGGGTGGTAAAATCGACCAGCAATATCGAATTTTTGATTTCAATCCCGATCAGCGCGATAAAACCGATAATGGCCATGACACTAAGCGAGTTCCCGGTGATGAAAAGGGCCAGAATTCCGCCAAAAGTGCCGAGCGGGATAACCCCCGCGACGACAATCGTTTCACGAAACCGTTGAAATTCTGCGACCAATATCGCCAAAATCAACATGATGGCCGTTACAATCAGCGGCCCAAAATCACCAAAGGTCTCACCAATAGCTTCTGACTCGCCGCCGACCGACCATTTATAGCCTTCCGGGAAATCCATCTGCTCCAGCTTCTCCACCGCGCGGCTGTTGATTGTTGAAGGTATCTCGCCAAAATCGACCTGGGCCGTAACCAGCACCGTTCGCTGCAGCTGATAGCGCTGGATTTGCGGAGTCACGTTGGTGAGTTTGGGATTGGTTATCTGGGATAGCGGCACAGAATCACCGGTGCGCGTGGCAACATAGACCTTGTCGAGTACAGAGATCGGAAGATTATTCTCGAACGGATAGCGGACGACCACCGGATAATTATCTCCCTCCTGATCCCGAAAAGATGCGGCCTGTTCACCGCTGATCGCCAGCCGGATGGCACGGCGCGGTTCGCCCGAGGCAATGTTGAGCAGCGCCGCTTTCTGTTCATCCAGACCGATATCCAGATCGATCTTGTCCATATCCACGGGATTGACGATGTCGCGAGCCCCCGGGGTCTTTCGCAGTACATCGGCAACTTTTCCGGATAATTCCTTGAGCTTCTCCAGTTCCGGTCCCGCCACCCGAATAACGATCGGCGCTTCCACCGGAGTGCCGTTCTGGAAAAGTTCGATCTTCACCCGCGCGCCAGCGATCTGATCGAGCTGCTTCCGCAACCTTTCTATCATTTCCGGACCGTCGCGCGTGTCCCATTCATCCATTACCGCCAGCACTTCACCATAATTGGTGCGCTCCGCCCTCGGTCCGACATTGTAAA
>CAJQNR010000056.1 GCA_905479715.1 uncultured Sphingorhabdus sp. | reverse complement strand
CCGGTGCCGATCGCCGGTAACCCGGCGGAACCGAGAACGCCATCATCTTGGCTACACTGTCGCGCGAGATGTTGAAATGCCGCGCTGCCTCCCGCTGGCTCATGCCCTCAGCACAGGCCAGCCGAACCTTCCGATATAAATCCACAGTAAAAATCCTCCCGCCCTCCCTGTCGCCAGAAAGGGTAAAGGTGGACGACTTTTACACCGCCCGCAGCAAGCTCATCCCGCCGCTACCGTGGCCGACTTTTGCACCGCCGTTCTCACGCGTGAATATGGCATAAGCACTATCCTCCAGAAAATGACTTCGCCTGCGAGCCGGTCATTTTCTGGAGGATAGTGCTGAGCAAACAATAACGGCTGAAGCCTTCTACCAGCTATAAGCTGGTGAGTTTCCTTCAAAGGCGAGACATTAAAATTACAAAATATGGCCCTGCCGAGAAATCGGCAGGGCTTTTTTGTAGCAAAATTGCATCAATTTGCCTGTGTATCGTGCTAAAATGGAGCAAAACTAGATGTTTCACGATTTGAGCCTGGACTTAATCGAGCGATTAGTTAAGTAATAACGGAATGGGGGGGGGGGTGCGTAAAAATATCACTCTCCGATAAAATGTTGGGATTTGGGAGAGAGAAATGCGTAAATCGTTATTATTAGCCGCCACAGCTATATCTACAATGTCCGTACCTGCCATGGCGCAGGACCGTGATGATGGTACCATTGATAGCAATGTCATTATCGTGACCGCGCAGAGGCAGGCACAAAGTGCTCAGGATGTACCGATTGCGGTTTCCGCATTTTCCGGGGCAGCCTTGGAAGCCCAACAGATCGAGAACAGTTCCGATCTCCAGCTAACGCTCCCGAACATCACCTTTACCAAAACCAATTTTGTCAGTTCCAGTTTTACAATTCGCGGGATCGGCGATCTTTGTGTCGGCGCGTCGTGTGATCAGGCAACCGCCATTCACCTGAACGATTCGCCTCTTTTCGCGACGCGACTTTTTGAAACAGAATTTTTCGATCTCGAACGCGTCGAAGTGCTGCGCGGTCCGCAAGGCACGTTGTTCGGACGCAATGCGACCGCGGGTGTGGTCAATGTTGTCACTGCCAAGCCACAAATGGGAGAGTTCAAGGCATCCGGCGATGCCGAATATGGCAATTATAACGCGATCAAAGTCAAGGGCATGGTCAACATTCCCATCGGTGACAATATCGCATTCCGTGGTGCCGGCGTTTATGTAAAACGCGATGGTTATACCACCAATCTTAACGGCGGCCCTGATCTTGATGACCGGGATATGTATTCGGTGCGTGGTTCGCTGCGTTTCGAACCAACTGCGGATACGACGATTGACCTTTATGCTTCATATTTCCGCGAAGATGACAATCGTATGCGGATTCAGAAGCAATATTGTCAACGTGACCCTACAGGTATTTTGGGTTGTCTGAACAGTTCTCGCAATGCAGAATCGTTCAACGCGAACTCGACTATTGCGGCTACATTATCGTCGCGCGAATTCCTTGCAACTCAGGGTATTCCAACGGCTTTTGCTCTCGGTAGTCTTTACGGTCCAGACCAATATGCAGGTGTTTCCGTTCCCGCGGATCCGCGGACGGTCAACACGGCCTTCACGCCGGAATATTTTGCCAGCGAGTTGACGTTCCAGGGCAAGATCGAACATGACTTCGGGCCGATCAGCGCGCAACTTTCCGGTACCTACCAGAAGGTCAAGCTGGATTCTCGGCAGGACTATAACAACAATATTGGCCGTAGGGATATTTATGCAACTGGATTAAACACGCTTGCTGCAGCTGCAGCTGGTGCGATCCCAGGTCTTCCTGCAGCTTATTTTGCACCTCTTGCTTCTGCGATCATTCCGGATGGACCGAACGGCGTGCTTTGTACTTCAGATACTGATACCACCGGTCTCGGGGTATTTGGGGGCAACAGCATTTGCGACGCAACACCGCTTCAATTTGACCGGTCGAATCTGGATAACAGCAGTTGGTCCGTCGAGGCGATCATCTCAAGCGATCTGGATGGTCCGTTCAACTTCCTGGTCGGCGGTATTTATGCCGACTCTCATCTGACCGAGAACAGCTATTATGTGAACGCCTTCGGGCTCGATTATGGGGCAGGTTTGCTCGGTAGCTTCATTTCGCTTGCCGATGGCTTGCCGCCTTCATTCCTCGGCACGCCATATTATCGCAACCATTCGGATGATCTGACGGTCAAATCCTATGGCCTGTTCGGCGAAGTCTATTTCGATATCAGCGACAAGCTGAAACTGACGGGTGGACTGCGTTACAACAACGACAAGAAAAAAGTTAGAGCGCGTACAACGCTGGCAGACTTCCTTGTGCCATATAGTCAAACAACCGATGCGTTTGAATCACCATTCGTCGGATCTTTGGATGCCGATCCAGGTATACCCGGTAATCAACTTTTCCAGAATCGGGAGGTCAAGTTCAATGAAATCACTGGCCGTGCGGTGCTTGATTATAAAATCACCGACGACAATCTGATCTATGCATCCTATTCTCGCGGTTATAAGTCAGGTGGTATAAATCCGCCACTGCAGCCAATTTTCGCAGCTCCGGAATCCTTCCGGCCCGAGCAGGTCGATGCGTTTGAAATCGGATCGAAAAATACATTTGGCGATGGGGCTCTGCAACTCAACCTGACTGCATTCTACTATAAATATAAGGGTTTGCAGCTCAGCAAGATTGTTGCTCGGACCGCTGTAAACGAAAATATCGATGCCGATATTTACGGTGCGGAAGTCGAGGCAGTCATTCGTCCTGATCCGGACTGGATGATCAACATGGGCTTCAGCTATCTGCACACCAAGGTCAAGGGCGATACGTTTAACAGCGATCCGCGCGATTTTGGCGGAGGCCGGTCGGATGCGGTCATCATCCAGGATATTACCAATGCATCCAATTGTGCGGTGGCTTCCACGTCCGGAAATGCAGCTGGTGTAAATGCTTTTGTCAACACGATAAATGGTGCGATCAATGCCGGTCTGGTGCCGGGACTTGCACCTGGAGCAGGCCTGCAACCAACCACGGCATTCCCTGCTGATGGTGGCATTGCTTCAACCGGTGCCTTTGGTATTTGCGCTGTGCTGGACGCAGCGGCCCAAGGAGCTTTTGCTGGTGCAGGCGTTGTTCCGGCAGCCTTTGGCGGGATCGAGTATTTCTCTGCCGGTGTTCCCAAGAACATTCGTGGGAACCAGTTGCCACAGGCACCTCAGCTGAAATTCTCCACTGGCGTGCAATATACCATGAACTTTGACAATGGCATGAGTCTGGTCCCGCGTGTTGACCTTGCTTATACCGGTGAAAGTTTCGGCAGTATCTTCAACGGCAATGTCAACCGGATCAAAGGTTATGCGCAAGCAAACGCCCAGATTCAGTTGAACGGTACGGATGACCGCTGGTATGTTCGTGGATTTGTCCAGAATATTTTCGACAGCAACTCGGAGACCGGACTATATGTCACCGATCAGTCGTCGGGCTTGTACACGAATATCTTCTCACTTGAGCCACGCCGCTATGGTATTGGAGCTGGCTTCAAGTTCTGATCTGAAGCGACCATGATATGAAGAAAGCCCTGCCGGGAAACCGGCGGGGCTTTTTTTGATCATCTAAGATGCCTTTTGGCGAAAGCGCGACCTGATCCGGATTTTAGATATATCTCGAAATTGGCAGCCATTTTGCGATCAGGAAAGCCGTGCATGGAGACTAACTCCCAAGGGCGAGGCGTGCTGTAAGCGTGGCAAGGACCTTCCAATTACCCACAAGTCGTCGCACGTGTGATTCCATTGGCCGCGCGGACCTTGCTCACGTGGAATCGGGTATGATTCATCCTCTGGCACCTGAAATAGCTGACGGGGTGCACAAGGGGGAATTCTGGTTTCGACGCAGTGAGATGGGCCGATGGGGAAGTTGATATCGGCGCATTTCGCGACAAGCGTCTGGGCGAGCGGCTTAGAACGATGCTTGCGCAGATGGCAGGAGCGATTGGCGCACCGATCCCGATGGCCTGTCAGGACTGGGCCAATACCAAGGCAGCTTACCGCTTCCTGTCTAACGGCTCAGTGAACGAAGGCGAAATCCTCGCCGGCCATTTTCAAGCAACGCGAGCGCGTGTTGGAACGCTTGAAGGGCCAATCCTCGTTCTACAGGACACCACTGAATTCTCCTATCAACGCCGCGCGCCGGAAAAAATCGGTGCAATCGGCCTGGCACCCAGCCGACGCGATGAAAATGGCAGGCTGCGACTTCATACGGTCTGTGGCCTGCTCATGCATTCTAGCCTTGCGATCACGACCGAGGGATTGCCGCTGGGTCTGACAGCAGCGAAATTCTGGACCCGCACCAAATTCAAGGGCACCAACGCGCTGAAACGAAGGATCAATCCTACGCGTGTGCCGAACGAGGAGAAGGAAAGCTACCGCTGGCTCGAGAACATGCGTCAGTCGACCGCTATGCTGGGCGAGTCCGAGCGACTGGTCCACATCGGCGACCGGGAGAACGACATTTACGAATTCTTTTGCGAAGCGCAGGCACTCGGCACACATTTTCTGGTCCGCACCTGTGTCGATCGTCTGGCCGGTGACGGTGACCACACCATTGCCGACGAAATGAGCGAGGTTTCCGTGCAGGGCATGCAACGGGTCGTCATCGACAAGGACGATCATGCCGACATTGAGTTACGCTATAGACGGATCCAGGTGTTGCCACCGATCGGCAAGCAAAAGCGCTATCCGTCTCTCAACCTTACCATCCTGCATGCCCGTGAGTGTAGAGCACCTGAAGGGCGGGCCCCCTATCGATTGGAGGCTTATCACTGATCTGCCGGTAACAACGCCTGCCGAAGCGATTGAAAAGCTCGACTGGTACGCCCAACGCTGGAAGATCGAGCTTTTCCACAAGATACTAAAATCCGGCTGTCGGGCTGAGGATGCACGGCTCCGGACTGCCGATCGACTTGTCAATCTGATCGCAATATTCTGCATCCTGTCATGGCGCATCTTCTGGATGACCATGATCAATCGCGCCGCGCCTTCCGCATCACCCAGGCTCGCGCTGACCGATGACGAAATCGTCCTGATCGATCATCTTGTGGCTTCCAGAAAGAAGGTGCCCAGGCTCAGAACCATATCCGATTACCTGTACGAAATCGCGCGGCTCGGCGGCTATCTCGCTCGCGCCAATGACCCGTCTCCAGGTAACATTGTGATCTGGCGAGGATGGACCCGCCTCATGGACATCAAAATCGGTGCCAACGCCATCCGTAAGACTTGTGGGTAATTGGAAGGTCCTCGCCACGCTTACGTGGGTGTGGCCCCTCAATACGTATCAATGTTGGGCAAGTGCACGCGGCCTCACATGGGCCGTCGGCATCCCGTACAAGCAGAAAGTCTATCCCGCCGACGTGGCGATGATTTTTCCCGTCGCCGGGCGTGGTCGCCCCCGCAAGCGGCACATTCCCGACGCTACATCGGTATCGGCAAAGGCGATGTTGGAGGTAGCAAAGTGGCGCAAGGTCAGTTGGCGGCGCGGAACCAAGGGGCTGCTCTCGGCACGCTTCGCCGCCGTTCGCGTGCGAGTTGCCGATGGCCCGCCTCAACGCATCCGGAACAGTGGCGCGCAACATCTGCCCGGCGAGGAAGTGTGGCTGGTCGGCGCACATCGCTCAACCGGCGAGCGCAAATACTACCTCCCCAACCTGTCCTCCGACACGCCGATCAAGCCGCTTGCCGGAGCCATCAAGGCCCGTTGGGTCTGCGAACAGGGACATCAGCAACTCAAGGAAGAGCTCGGCCTCGATCACTTCGAAGGCCGATCATGGAAGGGGCTTCACCGACATGCGCTGATGTCGATGATTGCCTTGGCCTTCCTGCAATCCCGCCTCCTCAAGCAGGCCAAGGGGGAAAAAAGAATCGCCGGGTCGCCACCACAGCCGAGCCTGCCGACGATCAGGCAGACCATCATTGAACGCCTCGCCAAACCTCCTGATCTGACGTGCCCACAGTGCGGACACTGCATCTCTCATCGCTCGCTCACAAATCTGCCAAAGTAGTGTTAGAACTGGCCACGCAATGTGATGCCATAGGTTCTTGGTTCCGCAAGGAAGGCCGAATAGGTCTGCTGCGATGCGACAAATGGCGTGTTGAACGCAACCTGCGAATAACCAACATTGAAGACATTTTGTGCCCAGCCTTCGATCGCCCATAGATCATCCGGACCACGGATACCAATACGCGCATTTACCAGCGTAAACCCGTCCTGTTCCTTGCCGTAAAGCAAATCCGAACCGGTGTTATAGTCACTGGTGGTACGGGCGTTGATGTAAAACAACCCGGTCAGCCCGCTATTTCCGATTGGCGGGGTATAGGACAATGACGCCGTAGCAGTGATTTCAGGCGCGTTGGACAGATTGTCGCCTGGCAGCAGGCGCAAAGCCGGATCGAGTGGAGAGCCAGTATCACGGCCAACCAGATTATTTTCATAGCTGGTATCGGTATAAATCAGGCCCATCGAGATATTCACGTCTCTGATCGGGTTGATCGACGCTTCCAGTTCGACACCCTGCGCGACAACGCCATATTTGACGTTATCCGGGGTACAATTGCCCGTTGCGCCGCTGGCATCGCGATCCGCACCACCGAGATCATCGCTACACGCGTTTACATTCTGAACCACATAAGCGGAGCCATTGAACGTATTCAGCTGGAAACTGTCAAACTGCTGACGGAACGCAGCAACGCTCAGCGAAAATTCCCGGGTTGAGTATTTTCCGCCAATTTCAAAGGCGTTCACCGTCTCCTGGTCAAATTGGAGATTGTCGGTGCTGCCCGCCAATGCCGGATTGGCCAGCGTTGAACTGGTCAACGCAGACCGGTCCAGGTTGAAACCGCCAGCCTTATAACCGCGCGAATAGCTGGCATAAAGCATCAGATCGTCAACCGGCTTGTAAGACAGGATAGCCGTACCCGTGAATTCATTCTCGCTCCGGCTGTCACTCAAGGTGACCCCATCCAGTTCGGCGGTTGAGTTACCCTGACATGACAGACCGATCAGACCGGCTGCCAAAGGAGCAACCCCAGTACTGAGTAACGGTGTGAACAATCCCCGTTGAACCGGACACATCGTATTGTCGTTGGTAAAGGCAGCGTTAAAATCCTTTGTTTCATTGGTATAGCGCAGTCCCAAAGTCAGATCGAGCTTGTCGGTAACGTGGAAGATATTGTGGGTGAAAAAAGCAAAATTTTCGCTTTTCTGATTATATGTGTCGAGCACCGTTCCCTTGTCATTAATCTGAGCCAGATTGTCCAGACCGGCAAAAATCAACGGTGTCGCTGCACCGAATGCGCCAGCACCTCCATTTGCGGCTTGCAATGCAGCCCTGCCGCCAGCGCTTAGACAGCCTGTGCTGGTTGGAGATGCAAGGGCCGGGTTAACGGCATTGACGACACGGCATGGTGCGAAGGCACCATATTGCGAACCAAAGCGCAGATTATCTCGTACCTCAAGCTTTTCGTTGGCGTAAAAACCGCCGACCAACCAATCCAGCTTGTCGTCGAACGCCGAACCCTGCAGTCGCAGTTCTTGCGTA
>CAJQNR010000055.1 GCA_905479715.1 uncultured Sphingorhabdus sp. | reverse complement strand
CGTCAATGGACAGCGCTTTTCGTCGGGCGGCCCAAATTTGATGGACCCGCCGCTGCATTATGCGCCGATGGCGCTGGTGGACCGGATCGAAGTAGATCGCGGCATCAGTCCGGTTCGCAAGGGACCGGGTCTCGGCGGCGGCGTGAATGCCGTTTTGAAACAGGCGCAATTCTCCGACAGCGCGACACTGCAGCCACACGCCGATCTCACCGCCGGCTATCGCAGCGGCGACAATAGCTATCTGTTGGGAGGACTTGTCAGCCTGTCCAGTGAACGGGTCAAACTGGGCGTGATTGCGTCCTATGAAAAAGGCGACGATCTGCAATTCCCGGACGGGACCATTGCTTCATCAAGTTTCGAGCGCCTGAATTTCGGAGCCCATGCGGGCCTGAAAGTCGGGGATGGCAGCCTGACCCTGTCCTATCGGCGGCAGGAAACCGACCCGACTGGCAACCCGCCTTTTCCGATGGACATCCAGTATTTCAACACGGACTTCCTGAACCTGGCCTATGAAGGACAGCTCAACGACAATCTATATATGGAAGTGGAAGCGGGGCATGTTGCCATCCGGCATCTGATGGATAATTATTCTCTGCGACAGGGTCCGGCCAGTGCGATGGACCAACGCGCCACGTTCGCCGACGCGGACACCAGTACGGCTGCAACAGCGCTTCGCATCGGTGCCCCGGATCGTCATGTCCGGATTGGCGCAGACGTTGAGACAATGGACAAGGATGTGCGGATCACCAATCCGATGAATGCGGCCTTTTTCCTGACATCGCTCAATAATATTTCCGGTAGCCGGGTCGGCGCCTTCGTCGAAAGCCGCCTTGGATTTGGACCGGTGGAAGCCGAAATTGGGGCTCGTTTCGACCATCACCGGATGGAGGCAGGCTCGCCATTTCTGGGGAGTGCAGTTCCGATGGGTCCACGCATTCTTGCCGATGGTTTCGCCGCATCGGATCGCGACTGGTCCGATAATACGGTCGATGTCACAGCACGCTTCTGGAGCGATATGGGAAATATCACACCCCGCCTGTCGCTTGCCTATAAGACCCGTGTCGCCAATGCCGTCGAGCGCTTCTCATGGCTACCGACCGGTGCAAGCGGGGGTCTTGCCGACGGGAATATCTATGTCGGTGATCTGAATCTCAAAAACGAAAAGGCATGGGTCGCCGAAATCGGCTTCGACTATCAGGATAGCCGTTTCTACGCGCGGCCAACGCTATTTTATCGGCGCGTGGATGATTTTATTCAGGGCGTTCCCTTCGATGACACACCGGGCGTCATCGACAGTCCGGTGGAAATGGTCGCAAATATGAACGGCGATTCGACACCACTACGTTTCGGCAATGTCGATGCGGAATTTTACGGTGCCGACCTGGATTTCGGCTGGCATATCAGCGGACCATTGCATCTCGACGGTACGGCCAGCTATGTCCGAGCAAAACGCCGCGACATTGATGATGATCTTTATCGCATCACCCCACCGAACGCGCGCGTCGCCTTGAGCTGGCAGGAGGAGACCTGGCATCTGGGTGCGGAATTACAGGCCTTTGCAGACCAGAATAAAGTGTCCGCAACCAACAGCGAACAGCCGAGTGATGGCTATCTGCTCGCCGGATTATTCGGTCATGTTGCACTGACATCCACATTGTCGCTCGACGCCAGCGTGGAAAATCTGTTCGACAAAAAATATACCGACCATCTCGCGGGCTACAACCGGGTCAGCGGGTCGGATGTGGCCTTGGGCGCTCGCCTGCCGGGAGCAGGCAGAAGTGCCTTTGTCCGGCTGCGCTGGACAGGAATATAGGTCCTTCAATTCAATTTGGTGCGCAGCCGGTTATCCGGCTGCGCGCTACTCCGCCGCTTCCAGCATCTCGACGGCCTGCGGCCCCCGGATCAGACCACCGGGACGCTTGTCGGTCACAACGCCGCCCTTGAAGGTCACCTGTCCCGACTTGATCGTATAATCATAGCCATCAGCCTTTTGCAGCAGTCGCTTGCCGCCCGCCGGCAGGTCAAAGGCCAACCAGGGCTTGCCCAGCTTGATCCGGTCCATATCAATCACATTGACATCCGCGAGATAGCCGGGTTTCAGCAAACCGCGATCATTGAGGCCGTAAAGCCGTGCGGTATCCAGGCATTGGCGCTTGATCGCATGCTCGATGCTCAGCGTGCCACGCTTGCGGTTCTTCACCCAATATTCGAGCATGAAGGTCGGGCTCGCCGCATCACAGATCGTTCCGCAATGGGCACCGCCGTCGGACAAGCTGTTCACCGTGTCATCGGCCTGCTGCAATGTCTCGAGGAAATCGAGATTGCCATCCATATAGTTGAGCAAGGGCAGATAGATGAAGCCCTTGCCGTCATCCGCCATCATCAGGTCATAGGCATATTCCGCGCCGGATTTGCCAGCGGCTTCCGCCCGTGCGGCAATGCTTTCGTCGGCCTGCGGTTCATAGTTGAAATCCGGGTCCATTTCGAACTGCATCGGCCAGCCCTGTGTGACAACCATGAACACCGGCATCATGTCCACCTGTTCCGGCGGCGCGCTGGTTTCGCTCAGCAATTGTGCTTTGAACGCCGGGTCCTTCAGCTTCGCATATTTTTCATCCCAGTTCAGCTCTTCCATCGCCATCCAGCTGGGGTGACGAATGAAAGGATGCACGGTGCCCTGCCAGGCCATGACAATGCCGTTGCCGCGCAGCGCAATCTGCGCGACGATATTCGCGCCATTGTCATTCTCTGCGCGCATATTGCTGATCTGCTCATCCAGCGTCTGCTCTTTGGCAATCGACTGCAGCGCCGCAAAGGTCACCGGCATACCGGTTTCGCGGCTGAGATCACCCATCCAGCCAAATTCGTCCCATTCCCTGTTGAGATCGCTGGCCATTTCGAACACGCCATAGCCGACCCGGCCCATCGCGCGGCCAATGCCGATCAATTCTTCCTTGGTCGCCGTTGTACCGGGAACCAGTTCTCCGTCCACGCTACGATGCAGGATTGTGCGGGATGTCGAGAATCCGAGAGCACCGGCTTTCAGACCATCTTCGACAATGTTGGACATCTGCTCGATCTCGTCGTCCGTAGGCACGGCGCCGGGCTTTTCTTTGTCCCCCAGAACATAGGCACGGACCGCGCCATGCGGCACATGGGTGGCGACATCGACCGTGCGTGGCATTCTTTCCAGTTCGTCGAGATATTCGGGAAAGGTTTCCCAGTTCCAGCTCATGCCTTCGGCCAGAGCGGTACCCGGAATATCTTCCACGCCTTCCATCAGATTGATCAGCCATTCGTGCCGATCAGGCCGGGCCGGTGCGAATCCGACGCCGCAATTGCCCATGATGACTGTGGTAATGCCATGCCAGCTAGACGGCGCCATTTCATCGTCCCATGTCGCCTGCCCGTCATAATGGGTGTGAACATCGACAAAGCCGGGGGTGACGAATTTTCCGGATGCATCAATTTCCTCGCGGCCCTGCGCCGTGACCGTCCCGACCAGCGAGATCCGGTCACCGTCAATTGCGACATCCGCCACAAAAGGCGCGCCGCCCGTTCCATCGACAACGGTTCCCCCACGAATAACCAGATCATGCATCTTCTCTCTCCTTTTTATTTTGCCGACACCTAACAGATTTAACTGGATGGTTAAAGCATCCTGATGCTAGAAAAGAATATGCAAGATAAATTCAGTTGGAATCCGGCACCAGCCAGCGGCATCCACATGCAAATGGTTGAAGCCAACGGCCAGTCTTTCGAAGTGGCCACGGCCGGCGAAGGCAGGAAGCTGGCTCTTTGCCTCCACGGCTTCCCCGAGCTGAACCATAGCTGGCGTCACCAGATGCCGATGCTCGCTGAAATGGGTTATCGTGTCTGGGCACCCAATTTGCGCGGCTATGGCGGATCGAGCAGACCGGAAGGCATCGAATCCTACCGTTTGAACATACTGGTTCAGGATATCGCCGCCCTGATCGATGCCAGCGGCGCGGAAGACGTCACCCTGATCGCCCATGACTGGGGCGCGATCATCGCCTGGCATTTCGCGATTCTGAAAATACGCCCGCTGACCAGACTGGTGATCATGAATGTGCCGCACCCCAAATGCGCCCTGCGCGAATTGAAACATTGGTATCAGCTCAGAAAAAGCTGGTATATTTTCTTCTTCCAGATTCCAACGCTACCGGAATGGCTGTTCGGGATGAATGGCGCTGAACGGATCAAGCAAGCATTTACAAAAATGGCGGTCGACAAAAGTCGCTTCCCGGATGCCGAATTGAAAATCTATGCCGACGCCGCCAGCCGCCCCGGCGCTCTGCGCGCGATGATCAACTATTACCGCGCGTTGCTCCGCACCAAAGACGTGCGCGAAATTGGCGATGCCATGGTCGATATTCCGACGCTGATGATCTGGGGAGAAGAAGATCTCGCGATCGACATCCGCTGTACCGATGGCACCGATCAATGGGTCCCCGATCTCGAACTGCACCGGCTACCCGGTGTGTCGCACTGGGTCCAACAGGAAGCACCGGAGAAAGTGAACGCGATCTTGCGGAAGTGGTTGTCCGCCTAGTCCCGCGCCGCAATCATATCGGCGATATCGGTAAATTTTTCGCGCGGCGCGCCTTCCCTTGCGCGGGCAATCTCTGCTTCTTCGATTTTCTTCCAGTCGCGGAATGTAACCGTTTCGACACCGCGCTGTTCGAGCAACCGGTCCAGTCCTGCGCGGCCCTCCTTGCGGTCGCCAGAACCGATATCTTCGGCGATGGCATCGACGATGGTAAAGCCATCGGGCTTGTTGGTCCCGATCGTTCCCGATGGCCCGCGCCGGGCCCAGCCGACGCAGTAAAGCCCCGGTAAAATCCTTCCGTCAATATTGGCGAAGCGGCCGCGGCCATGTTCATAGGGCACGCCTTCAATCGGCGGGGTGCGATAGCCGATGCAACTGATCACCATCTGGCATTCCAGTTCATAGCGTTCACCGGTGCCGATCGAACGCAGGCCTTTGTCCAGCGCCGTCTTCTCGACGATCAGTTTTTCAACCCGGCCATCGCCCTGAACCTCTACCGGCATGGCAAAGAAATCGAATATAATCTCGATGGGCTTATGCTGTGCATCGGCCGCTGCGATGTGGAAATTGCGCAAATGGGTCACCGCCTTGCGCATGCCCGGTTCGAGCAGGGCGTCATCGCCTTCATCGGGAAGATCACGCCCTTCAACCACCGGTCTGGCGCGTTCCAGCTGCCCCAGTTCGCCCAGTTCTTTCGGTGTCATCGCGATCTGATGCGGTCCACGGCGGCCGAGAAAAGTTATTTTCTCGACCTTGCTTTGCTGCAGCCCGTCGAGCGCGTGACCGACAATGTCACTACCGGCAAATTCATTCTCCGTCTTGGCCAATATCCGGGCGACATCGAGGGCGACATTGCCATTGCCGATTATCGCGACCGATGTCGCATCGAGCGGTGGATCAAGATCCTTGAAATCGGGATGGCCATTATACCAGCCGACGAAGGCGGCGCTTCCGATCACGCCGTCAAGATCGCTCCCCGGAATATCGAGCACGCGGTCGGCGGGCGCGCCGGTGGCGAGCACGACGGCATCATATAATTCCTGCAGTTCCGCGACGCTGACATCTTCGCCAACGGTAACATTGCCAACAAAGCGCACATTGTCGCCCAGATTGGTTTTCTCGTAACGCCGCGATACAGCCTTGATAGATTGATGATCGGGGGCCACGCCGGTGCGGATCAGGCCAAAGGGAACAGGCAAGCGGTCGATAATGTCGACCGCAACATCTTCGCCAAATTTCTTCTGCGCCGCTTCCGCGGAATAATAGCCTGCAGGTCCCGATCCGATGATCGCAATATGACGCATAGTCTTGCCTCCCCATTCGCTGGCCCGATTAGCTAAAGCTCATGCTAACGTCATAATTTCAAAAGAAAAGCAAAAGGACGCTGTCATTTTCGGGAGGCCGGATTTTCCGACGACAAAGTCTAGGGAGCGACATTCGCCACATTGGCGACATTATAACGCAGCGCTTCCTCTTCGGTCAGACAGCGGCGGGTGGACTTGTCACCCTCACCGTCACCATTTTTGACCGCGCTGGTCTTATACATGACTTCCGACAATAATTTGCGCGACACACCCATGCGGATCAGAAAGTCATTATCTTCGGTGGCGAGCAATGCGCTTTCCTGCTCGACCTCGCCGATCAGGCCAACCGTGGCATCGGTTCCCATTTCGATGCTGTAATTGATTGCATTGCGATCGCCGGTCATGGTGAACATATGGACCATGAAATGGGCACCGGGTTCGACGATCCTCGCCCTGCCGCCCATGAACACGAAATTGCACGCGCTAAAACAGGTCCACCCTTTGGGAATGCGGGTGATGATCGAGGCATTGGCTGCCCGAATGACCCGGCCAGCTTCATTACCGGCTCTTGCCAAACCGCCGGGCGAACGGAGCCAGATTTCAGAAATATCCGGATTTTCCGAGAGCATCTTCCGCAATCGATCGGGCAAGCCTTCGTCTATCGCTCCTTCGGCGAGCAATATCTTTGTGCCGCTTCGGTCTACCGGCGTCAGATCCATCTTCGCTGCCGAGGACCAGTTGGGATAGCGCGGGCAAGTCGGATTGTTCGGGTCCATCAGCCCTTGCGCATGTCCGGCACTCGCGACAAGCACGCAGCCGGCAACAATATTACGCAAAATTCCAATCATGGCGTGCACTACCGATTCAATCGTTCCCGTGGAAAATTTTGATACCATGGTTGAAGGATATTGAAAACCGGCCTTGACCCTGAAAATATGTCGAGCCTATGATCAAAATCATAGTCTAGGAGGATTATTCAATATATTTCAATCTGTAAGCTACGGGGTCGCAAACCATTCATCCTGATTTTGGGACAAGCTTCCGCACCTGGAGGTTTTGGAATCGGGATTCAACCGGAGGAAAAACACATGTTGAAGAAAATTTTGACCATTGCTGCGGTCTCGTCACTGGCATTAACGGGCGGAACGGCAATGGCAGCCGGAAAATCCAAAGGCCAGAAAGCACAAGACCGTGCCACCGCCCAGATTCCCGTTTGTACTGTCAAATTGGGCACGATTGCCGTCGTGGAACCAGAAGTGAAATGGTGGCGCAGCTATAAGATCGGTTCGCCGGAAGCGCTGATCAAGACATTCGTGCAACGGTCTGGATGCTTCGGACTGGTCGACCGCGGATCGGGCCTTGCCGCACGTGCGGTCGAACGGGCACTCGGCGATGATGGCGAGTTGCAGAGAGGTTCCAACCTCGGCAAACGTCAGGTCAAGGCCGCCGACTATGTCATTGTACCCGATATCATCTCGGCCAACAGCAACTCCGGCGGTGGCGGAGCCCTCGGCGGACTGGCCGGCGCTCTCGGCGGACGCGCGTTTGGCGGTCTGGTTGGCGGACTCAAGGTCAACAAAAAGGAAGCGAATGTCACGCTTTCGCTGGTCAATGTCCGCACGACCGAGATCGAACGGACCGTGGAAGGCTATAAGCGCACATCTGACGTCAGCTTTGGTGGCGGCGGCGGTGCCTTTCTTGGCGGCGCGCTCGTCGGCGCAGCAGGCGGCGGCTATACGGACACCCAGATAGGCCGGGTCATGGCCCTCGCCTATCTCGACGCCTATACTCTGCTGGTGACCCAGCTTGGCGGACTCCCGCTTGATCCGAGCGCAGCAGCACCCCAGGCTGAATAGGCTCAGTCAAAACACGGACTAACAGACCCGGCGCCTGTCATCCTGGCGCCGGGTTTTTATCGGAACCTCATGTACTCTAATAGCAGCCAGAGAAGGCTCCGCTAATAGCGACGGACAACGATCCGCTCCAATTGGGAGTGGAAAGCCGGCAAGGGAATAGCTAGACTAGGCTGCTACCCCGGTCGCATTGAGGGAGAGGGAAAGTGCGAAAGCCATTCAATCGTCTACAGGCGCTGATGATAAAGGCCATGGCAGAGGCGCTGTTTCACGACCGCAAAATGGCTATTTCTGCCGACCAGGTGGTCGAAAATCTGCAGGAGCATTTTTCCAATATCGACGGCGACAAGCCTGATGAAATCGGCATGGCACTCTATGGATTATTGCTGGTCCTCGGCGGTCCATTTTTTCTTGTCGCAACGCCGGCTTTACGAAAAAAACTGATCAGCCGACGGCTGCAAAACTCCCGTATAGACCTGTTCCAGGATATTGCGCGAACCAAGGGTGTCATCCTCGCGGGCTATTACGGCCACTGGCAACATGGTGATGAAGAAGAGAATTTCGATAACCCGGTCTTGGCTGAACTGAATTTTGAATTGCCAGCACAGCGTGATCGTTCCGCCGCCGGTGAACGTCCGGTGCGCCGCGAAACATACCGCGACCTCAGCGCGAAAGTATTTGTCGGCCACCAGGCGATACCGGAAGAAACCGACGTGATCGTAATCGGCTCTGGAGCGGGCGGTGCCGTTGCCGCAGCAGCGGTTGCCGACGAGGGACATCAGGCGCTGATCATCGAAGCCGGCAGTCACTACCCGTCTTCCCGTATCACCCATGAAGAAGCGCGAATGACCGCCCGCCTGTTCAAGGACGGTGCCCTGCAAACCACATCAGACCGCGATATCATCGTGTTTCAGGGCCGCGTCGTCGGCGGCTCCACCGTCATCAATAACGGCATTTGCCTGCGCATGAAGCACGAAGGCCTCGTCCATCCCGACGCCGAAGATGTTTACCAAACCTGGGCTGATCTGGGCGCACCGGTCAGCGAAGCCGAACTGGCACGCAGCTACGAAGCGGTCGAGCAGGAATTGAATGTTGCCGAAATCGACCGGATCACGGGGCGCAACAATGGTCCGCATCTGATCGACGGCTGGAAAAAATATGCGGCCCGGTCGAACGACCCGATGGACCACAAGGCGGTCACCGCATGGTTCCAGAAAAATTATGGCCCCAAAACACCGGATAGCGAATGCATCTATTGCGGCTATTGCAATACCGGCTGTCCCTATGGCCGGAAAAAGGCAATGCCGGAAAGCTTTCTCACCCACGCCACCAGCGATGAGCGCGCTAGACCTGCCCGCATCCTGCACAAGGCCGAAGCCACCGAAATATTGTGGGGCGAAGGTGCCAATGGCAAGCGGATAGCTAAAGCCGTCACAATCACATTGCGGAACGGCGGCACCCGTACAATTCGGGCCCGCAAAGGCGTGGTCGTCGCCGCCGGTGCGCTGGCCTCGAGCACCCTGCTGTACAACAGCGGCATCCTCCAGTCCGGCACCAATATCTCGCTCAACATCGCCTGCCCGGTGGTGGCCCTGATGCCCGAGGGCACGGATATGAACGTCTGGAACGAAGATCAGATGGCGACCTATGTCGATCGCGGCGACTTTCTGATCGAGAGTCATTTTCAGCCACCGATGAGCATGGCGACCTTGGTACCGGGCTGGTTTGAAGACCATTTTGAGCGGATGAAAAATTACAACCGGCTGGTCTCCGCCGGCGTCCTGTTTCCGGCCGACAGGCTCGGCCATATGGACAATGGCAAGCTCAAATTGAAAATCGGCGATAAGGAACTGGCGCTATTGCGCCGCGCTTTGGCGACGATGACCAAGGTCCATTTTCTCAACGGTGCGATCGAGGTCTACCCTGCCCTGCTCCGCGGTCAAACCCTGACCAGCGATATGAGCGACGAAGAGATTGATGCCTTTTACGAAACCGCAATCGTCGAGCCGGATGATGTTGTCCTGTCGAGCTCCCACCCCCATGGCGGCAATGCCATCAACGAGGACCCGCACAAGGGCGTGGTTGATCTCAATCAGCGGGTGCACAATACGACCAACTGCTATGTCACCGATGCCAGCGTGATGCCGAGCTGCATTCGCGTCAACGCACAGCTCACCACGATGGCGATGGCGCATCGCGCAATGGCCGGGAAAAGACGCTTCGGCTAGTTTTTGAATTGGAAATCGGGGAGCGATTGAAAAGCGCTTTTCAATGCGTCGCCCCAGCCCTCCGAGATTGACTGGAAATAGGGATCGTCTTTTTCGACCCGCTGCTGATGCGTAATCGCAAAACTGTCGGTTTCATAAACCTGCATATCGAGCGGCAGGTCCACCGCCAGATTGGCACGGATCGTAGAGTCGAAGGAGACCAGCAACAGTTTCACGGCATTTTCAAAGGACATTCCCGGGTCAAAACCGCGGACCAGAATCGGGCGGCCATATTTGGTTTCGCCGCTTTGGAAAAAGGGACTGTCATCGCTGGCTTCAATGAAGTTGCCGGCCGGGTAGATCATGAACAGTCGCGGATCGCTACCGTGGATCTGGCCGCCGAGAATCAGCGTTGCGCCAAAAGGAGATTTCGCTTCCTGACCTTCGTGAGAATAGGTTTTGACGACTTCACGCAAGGTTTCGCCGATAATCGTCGCGACCTGGAACATGGATGGAGCCTGCAGGATCGACGGATTGCGGTCATCAGGATGTTTGCCGCGCTCGTCGAGCAAGCTGACAACCGCCTGCGTGGTCGCCAGATTGCCTGCAGAAAGCAGGGTCATCACCCGGTCTCCGGGAACTTCCCAGCTTGTCAGCTTCTTCACCTGAGCAATATCATCGACGCCCGCATTGGTGCGGGTATCCGACATGAAAACCAGACCATGTTTCATCCGCAGGCCCACGCAATAGGTCATTAGTAAGATCACCCCAAATTAGAATTCACGGCCTCTCTACTGCTGCACTTGCAGGCTTACAATCATATCCTCACTGCCGGCACCAAATCGCAGGCCGCTTATCGGTGATGCATCACGATAGTCCAGACCTGTGGCGACCCGGACATAGCGTTCATCCGGCGAATAGCCGTTGGACACATCAAAGCCGACCCAGCCGATATGATCGACATAAGCTTCGGCCCATGCGTGCGTTGCATCCTGATCAACCCGGTCGCTCATCATCAGATATCCGGAAACATAGCGCGCGGGGAATCCCAGAGAACGCGCCGCGGTGCAGAAAATATGGGCATGATCCTGACACACGCCGCCGCCGATCTGGAGGGCCTGCTCGGCGGTCGTCTCCGCATTGGTTTCGCCCGTCTTGTACGCAACCTTGTCGGTAACCAGCGCCGACAGGGCATGCAGCCGGACGATATCATTGTCATAATCCTGATCGAGCGATGCAATTAATTTGGCGGTTTCGGCCTGCGGCTTGGTAAGCGCGGTCGCCCGCTTGAAATACCATAAGGGCGCAAATCCGGCATGGCGTCCGATAACGCCGCTACCATCGGTATTTTCAACCTCGCCGGTGCAACGAATGACGATTTCGCTCCGCCCGCGCTCGACATTGATCAGATCGACATGATTGCAGTGCTGATCCTCGAAAGACAATTCCACCGCACCGCCTTCAACCTCGATATTCCAGTCCAATATCCGCTGGCCGGGTCTTTCCTTCGGACGCAGGCGCAACTGCTGCAGGCCATATTGCACGGGCTTGTCGTAATTATAGCGAGTCTCATGTTCAATTTTCAGCAGCATATTCAGCTTATCCTGTCTTGAAAATTATAGTCGGTCTCGATCTGGGCGGCGAGACTGTTATTGGCCGCCAGAAATTCGACAATGAATTCGTGCAGACCGCTTTCAAAAATATTCTGAACGGGCTGGCCCAGCAAGCGGTCGCAAATATCGTCCGCCAGTCGGTGTGACGTCACCTCGTTGCCATATTCGCGCTCCAGATAGCCAAGATTATCGGAGATTTGCGCGTAGCAAAAGGCCAGTGACCGCGGCATCTGGCGATGCAGGATGAGATATTCGGCGACGCTCAACGCGCTGATATCGGAACCGTTGAGCCACCGGTAGGAGCGCTGCGCCGACACCGACCGCAGGATTGTTTCCCATTGAACATTGTCAACCGCCGAACCAATTTGCGCGATCGAGGGCAGCAGCAGATAATATTTCACGTCCAATATTCGCGCGGTGCTATCCGCGCGTTCAATAAAGGTGCCCAGCCGGATGAAGTTAAAACCATCGTTTCGCAGCATTGTGCCAAGAACGGCACCGCGGACCAGCGAACTTTGCTGGCGAATGACCGCCAGAACATCCGGCAAATCCCGTTCCTCGACCGGCTTGGCCAAGGCGGTTTTCAGGTTCATCCAGGCTTCGTTGGTGGCTTCCCAGACTTCTCTGGTCAGGGCAATACGGCCCGTCCGGGCGCTGTCCCGCGCCTGTTTGATCAGCGAGATGACGCTGCCGGGATTATCCCTGTCCCGCAAAAGAAAATCGATCACCTTGGCCGACCGATAATCTTCATGTTTCGCCAGATAGCTTTTCTTGGCGCCCGAAGACGCCAGAATCGAGGCCCATTCATCGGCTGCCGAGGAGGAGTGGGTGAGCGCGATGCGAAAGCCCGCTTCGATCAGACGCGCACTATTCTCTGTCCGCTCGAGCAGACGTGACATCCAGAACAGACTGGCGGCGGTTTTTCCTAGCATGATCCCGGCCCCCTCATTCTTCCAGCACCCAGGTATCCTTGGTCCCCCCGCCCTGGCTGCTGTTGACCACCAGAGATCCCTTGGTCATTGCCACGCGGGTCAGGCCGCCGGGCGTGATATCGATACGGTCGGGCGAAACCAGCACGAACGGGCGCAGATCGACATGGCGCGGTGACAGACCTTTTTTGACGAAAATTGGAACCGTCGAAAGCGCCAGCGTCGGCTGGGCGATATAATTGCTCGCATTGTCGATCAGCTTGGCACGAAAATCCTCGACTTCCTTCTTGGAAGCCGCCGGGCCGACCAGCATGCCATAGCCGCCCGAGCCGTGCACTTCCTTGACCACCAGTTCGGCGAGATGCTCCAGCACATATTCGAGCTGGTCCTTCTCCGAACAGCGCCACGTCGGAACATTTTCCAGCAGCGGTTTCTGACCGGTATAAAATTCGATAATGTCCGGCATGTAGGAATAGAGCGCCTTGTCATCGGCAATGCCGGTGCCGGGCGCATTGGCGATGGTAATCCCGCCCGAACGATAGACATCCATAATCCCGGGCACGCCGAGCATCGAATTGGGCAGGAAATTCAGCGGATCAAGATAATCATCGTCGATCCGCCGGTAGATCACGTCGATCGCGGTATAGCCTTGCGTCGTGCGCATCGCGACACGCCCGTCGACAATCTTCAGGTCATGGCCCTCGACCAGTTCCGCGCCCATCTGGTCGGCAAGAAAGCTGTGCTCGAAATAGGCGCTGTTGTGAATTCCCGGCGTGAGGACAGCGACCACCGGCTTGCCTTGGCATTTTGGCGGCGCGCAGGCGGCCAGCGACCGGCGCAGGTTGTGCGGATAGTTGCTCACTTCCTGCACCCCGATCTGGGCGAACAGTTCGGGGAACATGTGCAGCATCGTTTCCCGGTTCTCCAGCATATAGCTCACCCCGGATGGCGTCCGCGCATTGTCCTCGAGCACGTAAAATTCGCCCGGGCCGGTCCGGACAATATCGGTGCCGATGATATGGGTATAAATCCCGCCGGGCGGGTTGACGCCGATCATCTGCGGCAGGAAGGCAATATTATTCGCAATCAGTTCGACCGGTATGCGGCCGGCGCGCAGTATTTCCTGGCGATGATATATATCATAGAGGAATGCGTTGATCGCCTTGACCCGCTGTTCGATGCCGCGCGACAATTTGCGCCACTCGCGGGCCGACAATATGCGCGGGATAACATCGAACGGAATCAGCCGTTCGTCGGCCTCGTCCTGTCCGTAAACATTGAAGGTTATACCGGTCTTGCGGAAAAAGGCCTCGGCATCGTGTGATTTACGACGGAGGCGCTTGGTATCTTCCTGATCCAGCCAGTTTTTATAATCGGCATAAGGCTCACGAACGTTACCGTCGCTGCCCAGCATTTCGTCGAACAAACAATTCCCCCCTCAATCAGGCGTTCAATTGTCTCCTCCCGATCCCTGTCTAACGGGGAAACGAACGATAGGCAAAGGGAAAGCGGCCAAAGGGCAACGGGGAGATGAAATCGCGTGGCGGACGCAGGACATCGCTGCGGAGGCATGTCACCGCCGTTTACCAGCAGCTTTGCCCGCCACAGAATGCCCTCGCCACTTTACTTCCCGCTGATATCGTCTAATCGCTGCTGCCAATAGTTTTGGAGATTATCATGCGTGCCGACGCGCAAGCCTTTGTCGACCGGATCGACGCCGCTCTTACCCTGATCAAGACCGCGCTCAACTGGGATGTTGCGCTGCGGCGTCTCGACGAACTCAACGCCCGGGTCGAGGATCCGACCCTGTGGGACGACCAGAGTGCCGCGCAGGCGGTGATGACCGAGCGCCGTCGGCTCGATGAATCGATCAGCGCCGCGCAGGAAATCCAGCAGGAACGCGACGACGCGCTCGAATTTATCGAGATGGCCGAGGAAGAAGACGACACCGGCCTCGCCGACGAAGGCGTTGCCACGCTCGAGAAACTCGCGGCCCGCGCCGACCGCGACAAGGTCAAGGCCCTGCTCTCCGGCGAAGCCGACGGTCTCGACACCTATATCGAAATTCACGCCGGCGCCGGCGGCACCGAGAGCCAGGACTGGGCCGAAATGCTGCTGCGCATGTACCAGCGCTGGGCCGAGGCGCGTGGCTACAAGGTGTCGATGGTCGACTATCAGGCCGGCGATCAGGCCGGAATCAAATCCGCCACGCTGGAGGTCAAGGGCGAGAATGCCTATGGCTATGCCAAGACCGAAAGCGGTGTCCACCGGCTGGTCCGAATCTCCCCCTATGACAGCGCCGCCAAGCGCCACACCAGCTTCTCGAGCGTATGGGTCTACCCGGTGATCGACGACAGTTTCGAGGTCGAGATCAACGAGAGTGATCTCAAGATCGACACTTATCGCGCTTCCGGTTCCGGCGGCCAGCATGTCAACACCACCGACAGCGCCGTCCGCATCACCCACCAGCCGACCGGGATCGTCGTCGCCAGCCAGAATGACCGCAGCCAGCACAAGAACCGCGCCACCGCGATGGGCATGCTAAAAGCGCGGCTCTACGAAGCCGAGCTGCAGCGCCGCGAAGCCGAAGCGTCGGGCGAATATGAAGCCAAGACCGAAATCGGATGGGGCCACCAGATCCGTTCCTATGTCCTGCAACCCTATCAGATGGTCAAGGACCTCCGCACCGGCTACACCAGCAGTTCACCCGGCGATGTGCTCGACGGCGGGCTGGATGATTTCATCGCCGCAACGCTCGCACAGAAGGTGACGGGCGAAGCGGTTGATGTCGAGGATGTGGAATAGGGAACTGCGACGGAGAGTTCGATGGCATGGCGCCGGATCGACTCTCACCTATATCTGAATGTTTATCAGTTCAGCCTGGATGGACCGAAAATAATCGTCCCAGCTTTGATGTTGTCGACCGGTTGCAATTGCAAAGTCGCTGGGCTTCTCGAGTGCTCCCTTGCGAATGCCTTCGTAAATGCCGGCGATGATCGTACCCATGAATTCGCCCAATTCCCCGATACGCTCCTCGCGATAATCTGCGACAGACATCGGGCGATAGGAAAGCTTTGTCCCAAATGCGCGGTTCAAATATTCTGCTAACTCAGCCTGGGTGATACATGCGCCGTGCAGGTTGTAAGTCTGGCCATTGTGTTTTGGGTCTGTAAGCATACAGGCATAAGCATATGCCAATTCAGCGCGGGTCGTATATCCGCACTTGCCCTCGCCCGCGCAATTGGCGATTTCGCCGCGCGCCTTGTAAGTATCGATATATTCGACATCCGGCTCGATATAGATGCCGTTACGACCAATTGTCCAATCCAGTCCACTCGCTCGGATATCGGCCTCGGTCTGCCTGTTGCTTTGCACGATGGGAGAAAAGGCCGTCCCCTCTTCGGCGCCCTGGATGCTGGTATAGACAATCTTGGTCACACCCGCCGCGATCGCAGCATCGATTACGTTACGATGCTGTCCAATACGCTCGTCGGGTGCCGCCATTCCGGACACGAGCAGCAATTTATCCACGCCGGCGAGGGATCGTTTCAGCTGCTGGCGATCGGTATAGTCACCGGGTCGCACTTCGCAATCCAACCCACTTGCCTTGCCAGGACTGCGCGCCAGTCCAACAATCCGATGATCGGCGGATTGGGCGACAAGTTCGCGCGCAATTTGACCTCCGAGATGTCCAGTGACAGCGGTAACGGCGATGGTCATGGCTTTATTGTTGTCCTTTCCAAAATAGATTCGATTGCAGCGACGATTTCGTCCCCTTTTGCCGGATTGAGGGCATCCGGATGGGGCGTTCCGAATTGACCCATGTCATTGTCGTAATATTGCCCCGACGCACCGGCAAATTCATCCGACAGCGCCGCACGGAAAAGTATGTCGACGCCAATGCCGATATCCTTGCCGGCTGAACCATACGCTTCTTTCACCATCTTGGTGCCCAAGAACGACCCGGGATTGACGGCGACCAAAACCAGCCTATCGGCAACCGGAGATTGTGCCAGATGACGTGACCAGATGGTTAGCGCCAGCTTGCTCTGCGCATAGGCTGCGCCTTCGGCAAGCTGGCGCCTGCCCAGCAGCGCATCGATATCGACGGGGGATTGCGCTGCGGACGACAGGTTGATCACGCGCCCTGCTGGCCCAAGTAGCGGCAAAAGGCGCTTGGTCAGCAGATAGGGCGCGATACTGTTGACCGCGAAACGGACATCAAGTCGGTCCGCCGTCATCGGTTCGGAACTGGTGTACACACCAGCATTGTTGATAAGCACATCCAGCTTTTCATGCTGGCCGGCTATGGTTTTTACCAGCGTCTCGACTTCGCTCATCCGCGACAGGTCAGCGAGATAGCTTTCGACCTTTGCATTGTTCGCCAAGGCCCGCACCGTTGCTTCCGCCGTCGCCAGTTTTTCCAGATTGCGCCCGTGCAACAGGATATGATGGCCCGACTGCACAAGTTGCTTCGCTGTTTCGAGCCCGATGCCGTCGGTCGAACCGGTTATGAATATGGTTTTCTGCATGTTGCCATGCTCCTTTGTCGATGACGTCATTTATCGGGTGCTCGCGGGTTTCAGACCTCGGTCAGGATGTCCGAAAATGGCAACCGCGATTTGGGAATTTTGGCGTTATAATCGGCTTTCTCGTCACTGTAACCAAGCGCCACGACGGCCAGACTCGCATAGCCTTTCTCACGCAGCCCGAACTCCTCGTCGATTAGCTTGGTCTCAATGCCTTCCATAGGCGTGGCATCGATGCCAAGCGCGGCAACACCCAGAAGGAATTGACCGATATTGAGATAGACCTGCTTGTCCATCCAGTGCTGCACATCCTTCATGTCCTGCTTGTGCAGGTTGACGAACATGCTGCGCCCACCGTGCATCTGTGCCCGGAAGGTCTCCGGATCGGCATCGAACCGACCGTCTTTTTCCTCCTGCTCCAGCACGCGCTGAAGAAAGTCTTCTCCGACTTCCAGACGGCTCGCAAACACTACGACATGGGAAGCATTGACGATACTGTTGCGGTTGAACGGATAGAGGCGGTCGGTAGATTTGGCGACGCGCTCCTTGCCCTCTTCGCTCGCCGCAAGGACAAAATACCAAGGCTGCAAATTGGTGCTGGAAGGACTGTAGCGGAGCAGATCCTTGACCTTTTCGATCTTGTCCGCGGGGATTTTTCTCGCGGGATCATAGGCCTTCACCGTATGGCGGTGCTTGGCATAATATGTGATATCCAGCAACGCGTCGGCGTCAGCGAGATCTGATGGTAAAATTCCTGCTTCAGCAAGTCCGGACTGATCATCATCGATGCTTCGGGTTGCTTGTTGGTCAATATTTCCAATGTCTGTCATGATATAGGCTCCTGAAGTTGAGCCCCCTTTATAACATTTCCGAAATTTGGAACTATCTGACTAGAATAAAATTCATTATCCCGTTTACCGGGATAATCAGAGCAATGCTCCATAGCGCATCCGATTAGTTTCGATGATCCGTTGCTGAAAGAAATCAAGAAAAGCTTTGACCCGCGCCGGCATGATGCGACCCGGCGGACGCACGGCCCAGATATTGGTTTCGCGCGATACGTGATAATCCGGCAAGACGTGGACCAGTCGGCCCGCCTGCAAGTCCGGTCCCGCGTGCCAGAGCGCAGCGCGGCCAATCCCCATGCCGGCAAGCACAAACGCGCTCATGGCTTCTCCGTGATTCACCATGACCGGGCCGGTGACAGGAAACTGATGCAATTTCCCGTCCGGTCCGGTCAACTGCCAGGTCCGCAGGGTCCCCAAAGGCAGGCAGGCATGATTTGCCAGATCTGACGGCGAACGCGGTTCTCCCGCCCGCGCCAGATATTCCGGCGAGGCAACCAGCCATTCCGGGTTCTTGTCGATCTTTTGCGCCAAAAGGCTTGAGGGTGCGAGTTCTCCGACCCGGAAGGCGATCTCATACCCCTGCTCGACAATGTCGACGACCATATCCGTGAGATTCAGATCAAGCGTCACATTGGGATACATGTCGAGAAATTCCGGCACAAATGGCACAATATGTTCGCGCCCGAAGGTCGCTGATGCCGTGACGCGCAAAAGTCCCGAAGCAGATGTCTTCGTATCTGACAATACCTGTCGCGCTTCCTCAGTGACATCAATTATCCGTTTGGCATGCTCGACAAAAATTTCTCCATCGGGTGTCAAAGACACTGAGCGCGTAGTGCGGTTAAGCAATTTAACCCCCAGATCGATCTCGAGCGATTGCAGTCGCTGCGTTGCATTAGTCGGGGAGATGTTAAATTCCTCTCCCGCCCGACCAATCGCACCGAGCGCCGCTACCCGTACAAAAAGTTCCAAATTCTTTAAGTCAAAAGACAATGGGTCATCCAATTACCGCCAGCCCCAGATTATAGTTGCAACCATGGCCAGATTGTCACGCTGTGCACAACCGATTTCATATATAATCCTGATAGTGGTCCAGTGGAGTTTGATACGAGTGGAACAAGCGCGACCGAACCGGCATCTGAACGATAATGAGGGAAATCCGGTACCGAATAAGATCAAACCGTCTGGATATCGCCTCTGCACCGAAAACCGGCGTTCGCCAGGCTCTTTCCTACATCCGCCTTAATCGTTACCCTCTCGCATCCAACCGAGGCAGAAATGATGAACACTCCTTCCCCCAGACCAACCGGCAGCCCTTCCCGCAATCCCGACAGCAGCAGCATCCCCGTCACCGTATCACCAAAGCTCGATCACTTCCCCGACCGCTGGCCATCAAAGCCACCGCAGGATATCCTGCCACCGATCGTGAGGCCACTCGGAACGCCTATCCCGTTTTGCAAAAAGGTATTATTTTACAAGAACTTCTGTTGCACCAACGGATGCGAAGCTTTTTCATCTATAACAGTGTAAAGTTTGTAAAGCTCGGGCCCGGCCTCTGTCCATTCCCTGTCCCGTCGGTCGGGTCGCCAAACAAAGATTGAACAGACCTGCACCCTCGCCTAGTCTCTTTGCCATGAAAGCCAGTGCCTTGAAAATATTGTCCCTGCCCTCCGGCGCGCTTGTCGCGTCGCTGACCGCGCTGGTTCTGCTCGCCACGCCGCTGGCGGGTTGCAAGCGGATACCCGATGCGGATGCCGAGCGCCCCGAGACCGCCCGCGCTTATCCGCCGGCTTCGCGACCGGTTTCGGAGCTGGCCGGCAATCAATGGTCGACCGAAACCGCCCGCGACAAGCGGGGCGAGGCGGAGGAGATCATGACGGCGGCGGGGCTGGAGCCGGGCATGACGGTCGCCGATATCGGGGCGGGCGAAGGCTATTATACCGTGCGGCTGGCCGAGAAGGTCGGCGCCGCAGGGCGGGTGCTGGCGCAGGATATTGACGAGGAAGCGATTGAGCGGCTGGGCGAGCGGGTCAGCCGGGAGAGCCTCGACAATGTCTCGATCAAGCTCGGCGCGCCCGATGATCCGCGGCTGCCGGAGAATAGTTTCGACCGGATTTTTCTGGTCCACATGTATCACGAAGTGCGTGAGCCTTATGCCTTTCTCTCGCGCCTGCGACCCGCCCTGCTCGACAAGAGCGAAAGCCATGGCGCCGGGGAAGTGATCGTGGTCGACGTCAATCGCGACGTGACCGAGCACGGTATTCCGCCAAAGCAGCTGTTCTGCGAGTTCGAGGCGGTCGGTTACGAACTGATCGGCTTCATGGAGCGGCCCGAACTGGGCGGCTATTTCGCGCGATTCCG
>CAJQNR010000054.1 GCA_905479715.1 uncultured Sphingorhabdus sp. | reverse complement strand
CGGATACACAGGTCAGCCTTTTGCAGGGCTTTGCCTTCGCCCTTTTCTATACGATTGCGGGGATACCTCTCGGTCGGTGGATTGACCGGGCCCCGAGAATGCGGCTGGTAGCGCTTGGCATCGCGGTGTGGAGCGGGATGACCGTCCTATGCGCCATGGTCACCAATTTTTTCCAGTTTTTCACGGCTCGCATGGGCGTCGGAGTGGGTGAAGCCGTACTCTCGCCTGCTGCTTATTCCGTCATCTCGGATAGCTTCCCCAAAAACCGGTTGGGCCTCGCAATGGGCATATATGGCCTGGGCTCGGCCATCGGCGCTGGTCTTGCGTTCATGATCGGAGCGGTAGTCATCGCTGCAGTTGCCAATGCAGAAGCTATTACGGTCCCCGTCCTCGGCGTCATCAAATCATGGCAAGTAGCGTTTCTCATTGCCGGCCTGCCCGGCGTGCTCATCGCCTGTATTTTCCTGCTGCTGCCCGAACCGGTACGCCGTGTCACTCCGGGAGAGGAGCATCTCACTGGTCAAGTTCCGATGTCAGGGGTCATTCAATATCTGAAGCAAAACAAGGTCTTGTTCTGGTGCATTTTTCTGGCCGTCGGCATGATCAACCTCTCCGTACTCGGTTCGATCTCCTGGTTGCCCGTGATGATGGTGCGCTCTTTCGGCATGGGCCTTGCGGATGCCGGCTGGCTGTCGGGATCACTGCTCATCATCGGCGGCCTGATCGGCATGGTCGGCGGCGGCGCTCTCATGGACCGGATAGGCGGAGGAACAGCTGAATCGCGTCTCAAATTCTGCGCGTGGATGACGGTGATCGGAATATTCGGAGCGGCAGCCTTCCCGCTGCTCGACAATAGGATTCTGATGTCCGTCGCGTTCGTACTTTTCTTTACCGCTGCGGCAGTTGCCGTTGGTGCAGCCCCCTCGATTATCCAGCAACTGGTACCCAATCGCATGCGGGCGACGATTTCTGCGGCCTATGTGTTTGTGATCAACATTATCGGACTGGGAATGGGGCCTACGCTGACCGCCGTTATCGGTGACAATGTCTTCCCGTTCGAATCGGGCATCCGATATGCGATCGCGATTGTTGCTCCCTTCGGCTATATTGCCGGAGCCATCTTGCTGTTTATCGCGGCCAGAAACATTCGAACGCACAAGAACTGATTCTTTTCGATCCAGCACGAAACACGGTGCGTGGATAGACAAATGACCAGAGTTGCGCCTATAAAGCAGGTATGGAAAAGAAACTTATCCGTTCCTGTTCAATCTGGCGTGCTCTGGAGGTGGTCGGCGACGTCCCGATCCTTCTGATTCTGGAAGTCAGTTTGCTGGGTGGCAAAAGATTTGACGAATTCCGGCGGCGCACTGGCCTGTTCAAGGCGCTGCTTTCCGATCGGCTCGGCCGGTTGGTCAAGGCCGGCCTGATGGAGAAGAGACTCTATTGCGAGAGCCCGCCACGCTACGAATATCTGATGACCGAAATGGGCCAGGGCCTTTACTGGACCGGCCTGATGCTGCTGCGCTGGGAAAAGAAATGGCAGGTCGAGGACAAGATCGGTGTGGAATTGACACATCGGAACTGTGGCAAGACGTTCGACCCTGTTCCGGCATGCGGACATTGCAGCGAGGAAATTGATCCCACCCGTGTGACGTGGAGCGAAGGCCCGGGCCTGGGCTGGATGAAACCGCTTTACAGCCGCCGCCGCAAAAGCCGCGAAAGCATGAGCAATACCACTTCCCTGATGGATCAGGCAGCGCAAATCATGGGTGACCGCTGGGGCAGCCTGATCATGCGATCCATCTATACCGGTGTGAACCGCTTTGACGATATTCGCGCCGACACCGCGATTGCCACCAATATTTTGTCAGAGCGTCTGGCCTGGCTCACCGACTTCGGAATGATCCGGCAACGGCAATATAACAGCAATCCGCCGCGCTATGAATATCGCCTGCGCCGCAAGGGCGTGGATTATTACCATGCACTGCTGATGCTGATGCAATGGGGTGACAAATATTTTGTCGCGCCCGAAGGCCCGCCCTTGTTGCTGACCCACGAAGAATGCGGTCATGATCTCAACCCGCAAGTCATCTGCTCGGAGTGCAGGGAACCGGTTTCCTTCCGCGACGTCAGTTACCGGATAATCGATTGCAATCCGGAACTCGGTAGTGATTTGGGCAACGACTCCATATCCCGGGCGGCCTCCTGACAACCTGCCCTAGCGGAACTAATAACTTTCATTATCATACCATCTCGGCTAATAAATTGCAAAAGCCAGAGAGGGTATATGGGAAAGCAGCGAACAGCATTGGTAACCGGCGCAGGCAAAGGACTGGGAGCCGCTTTTGCCCGTGGACTTGCACGGGATGGCTGCAGCGTGATGGTCAACAATCGCAGCCACGAAGGACAGCCCAGCTCTGCCAGACAGATATCCGACGCCCTCATCGCCGACGGTTTTTCGGCGAGCCATGACGACCATACGGTGGACGGCAAAGGCGCAGCCCAAACTATCATCGACCATGCGGTCGAGACATGGAGCGGCCTGGATATACTGGTTCTGAACGCCGGGATAACAGGGCCTGCGGCTAAAGTCGGCACGTTAGCCGATGCCGACATTCGGGCGGTGATGGAGATTAATTTTCATGCCAACACCGCGCTGGTCGACGCCGCCCTCCCCCATTTGATCGCCTCCCCCGCCGGGCGCGTTTTGTTCATTGCCTCTTCCGCTGGCCTCTACGGCGTGAGGGGGCGGGCATCCTATGCCGCGTCCAAGGGCGCATTGATCGCTTATGCCCGAACGCTCGCCGATGAATTGGCCCGGAGTCCGGTACGGGTGAATATCCTCGCGCCGTATGCCGCAACCAATATGACCGCCGCTCAGGGCGAAGAGATCAACGAACCGCTCCATCCCGACAAGGCCGTGGCAGCGGCGGTCTGGCTTTCCCGTCCGGAATGCCAGCGCACAGGCGAGACATGGATCGCCGGCGGCGACTATTTCTCCCGGGCGACAGCGATTGAAGGAACGGGTGGCGGCACCCCCGGTGCCACGGCCGACTGGTTCGGCGAAAATGTCGAACGATTGTCTGCGACGGGAGGCGGAGAAGAATATCCCGGCGCCGAAGCGGCCTTCGCCGGTTTCTTCCAGCGCGCCAGAACCGGTTCTGCAAATTAAACATCTTAAACAGGAGTGATGTCATAATGGTACGGCCAAAATCCGTAGAAGAACTATTCGACCGGGAAGAGATATACGACATATTGGTCAACTATGCCCGCGGAGCCGACCGCGGGGATGCCGACCTGATCGCGGCGGCTTATCATGATGATGCGATAGAGGATCACGGCGGTACATTTTATGGTCCGGCGAGCAAATATGTTGCGATGCTGCGCAAGATTTTACCGGGCGCGGCGCGCATGTCGCATATCGTGACCAACATCAATATCGAGCTGGACGGTGAGAAAGCCTATACGGAATGCTATTTCCTGACATTCTCCCGCCGCGAAGAGGTGGAGAATCCCCATGACAACCTGACCATGGCCCGGGTCATCGACCGTTTTGAACGGCGCAACGGCGCGTGGAAAATTGCGCATCGCTGCCTCGCCTGGGATTGGAATCACGAAATGCCGCTGCTGGAAAGCTGGGGCCGTGGCGAAATCGCCCCCGACCCTTCCAAACTGACCAGAGGCGCGAAAAAGCCGGACGATATTTTATATGGCGACTGGCTGCGTGGCGACAGCCCAGCCGCCTACAAAGGAGAAATGTAATGAAGGTCAAAGGATGCACGGCGCTCGTCACCGGAGGAAATCGCGGGATTGGCAAAGGCTTTGTCGAAGAGCTTCTCGATGCCGGTGCCAAACGGGTCTATATCGCGGCGCGCAAATTGGCCGATGCTGAAGAATTGGCACAAGCGGCACCGGACCGGCTGGTTGCCATCGAGCTGGACGTTACCAACGCCGAACAAATTGCCAGAGCCGCCGCACAATG
>CAJQNR010000053.1 GCA_905479715.1 uncultured Sphingorhabdus sp. | reverse complement strand
TTAGCTTGGTCATAGGTATCTTGCTCAAACCTTCGCGCTGAGTTCCTTGATCTCGTGATTCAATATGCGGTCATTGTCGGAATAATCAACCGGAACCTCGATCAGATGCACGCCTTCGCTGTTGAGGCATTTGTCGATTGTTTCCTGCAGGTCCTGGGCGCTGGTGATCCGGTAGCCATTGGCACCGTAAGCTTCCGCATATTTGACGAAATTCGGATTGCCATAGGTCAGGCCCCAGTCCTTGAAGCCCATGTTCGCCTGTTTCCAGCGGATCATGCCATAGCTGCTGTCGTTGAGTACCAGCACGGTGATGTTCAGTTTCAGCCGCACCGCGGTTTCCATTTCCTGGCTGTTCATCATGAAGCCGCCGTCGCCGCAGATCGCCATCACCTTGCGGTCGGGATAGACCATCGCCGAGGCCATGGCAGAGGGCAGGCCGGCGCCCATGGTCGCCAGCGCATTGTCGAGCAGGACGGTGTTTGCCTGGCGCGCCTTGTAATTGCGGGCGAACCAGATCTTGTAGACGCCATTGTCGAGGCAGATGATGCCGTCGGCCGGCATCGCTTGGCGCACGACCTTGACCAGATGGGGCGGATAGATCGGGCAACGCAGATCATCGTCCATCGAATCCGTATGCTCTTCCTCGGCCTTGCGCGCCTTGTACATCGCATCGAAATTCCAGCTGCCGGAGGGGACGATATCCTCCTTCATCTGCCAGATCGCATTGCCGATATCGCCGATAACCTCGATCTGCGGGAAATAGACCGGATCGACTTCGGCGCTGTTCATCGAGACGTGGATGACTTCGGTGCTGCCGGTCGCCATGAAGAAGGGCGGCTTTTCGATCACATCATGACCGACATTGATGATCAGATCGGCGGCGCCAATCGCGCGGTGGACGAAATCATTGGCTGACAGCGCGGCGCAGCCCATGAATTCCTTGTGGGTTTCATCGACGACGCCCTTGCCGAGCTGGGTGGTGACAAAGGGGATGCCGGTCTTCTCGATAAATTGCGTGAGCATGCGGCCGGTGGTGGTGCGGTTGGCGCCGCCGCCGACGACGATGATCGGGGACTTGGCATTTTCGATCTTCTTGGTCGCGGCGCGAACGGCTTTCGCTTCGGCGACGGGCCGCCGGGACAGGCTCGGCGCGATCGGAGTGGAATCGGTTTCTTCGTCGGCAATATCTTCGGGGAATTCGATATGGGTCGCGCCGGGCTTCTCTTCCTCGGCCAGCCGGATCGCCTCGCGCACGCGGCTCGGGATATTGTCCGCCGATGCCAGCTGATGGGTGAATTTGGTGATCGGGCCCATCATGTCGACGACGTCGAGAATCTGGAAACGCCCCTGTTTGGATTTCTTGATCGGTTTCTGCCCGGTGACCATCAGGATCGGCATGCCGCCCAATTGCGCATAGGCCGCCGCGGTCACCAGATTGGTCGCGCCGGGGCCGAGCGTTGCCATGCAGACGCCGGTCTTGCCGGTATGACGGCCATAGGTCGCGGCCATGAAGCCGGCGCCCTGTTCGTGGCGGGTAAGAATGAGCTTGATTTTCTTCGAGCGCGACAGACTGTCGAGCATGTCGAGATTTTCCTCACCGGGAACGCCGAACAGATATTCAACGCCTTCATTCTCGAGACATTCTACGAAAAGATCGGATGCTTTGGTCATGTGGGTCCTTCCCTGGCCGCGATGACCAGCTTGTGTGCGAGTAATTGGCAACGACCCCAATGACCCTCAATCCCCCTCAAGAACGAGACTCACTCTACCCCTATCTTCTTGGTTGATAAGTCAAAATAGCCTGCAAGTCACCCCCTCAATATCCGCGGTCGAAGTCGGCGACGGCGATCATCTCTTCACCGTTTTGATAGCGTTTCAGATTTTCGACGAAGCGTATGGCGGCACGCTGGAACATGCGGGTTTGCGCTTGTCCCGACATATGCATGGTGATCAGGCAATTGGGCGCGTCCCAGAGCGGGTGGTCGGCCGGCAGTGGCTCGGGGTCGGTGACGTCGAGCGCTGCCCCGCCAATTGTCTTGTCCTTGAGCGCGGCAAGCAAGGCATCCTGATCGACCAGAGATCCGCGCGCGACATTGACCAGCCAGGCGGAGTTTTTCATTGCGGCAAATTCTTCGGCGCCAAACATATGTTTCGTGTCGCTGGTTGCGGGAGCGGAGACAAAGATCCAGTCAAATTCTCCAAGCCGGTCGCGCCAGTCATCGAGCCCGATGACATTGGCTTCGCCGGTCGCGGTGCGCCGGACAGCGGTTACCTCAACGTCAAAGCCGGAGAGCTTTTTCGCGATCTGCTGGCCGATGCCGCCATAGCCGATGATCAGCGCCTTGCTGTCGTCGATCTCCGCTGTGCCCGGTGGTGTTTCGAGCCAGACATGCTGCCGCTGGTTGTCGAGCAGGATATCGCTGCGCTTGGCGGCGGCGAGCATCATCATCACCGCAAATTCGGCAATCGGCGCGCTGTTGAGACCGGCGCCGTTGGTCAGGATCGTGCCCTGGGCCTTGAGTTGCTCAAGCGGGAAATGTTCGACGCCGGCGTAGATGCTGTTGAGCCATTTGAGATTGGTCGCGGCGGAGATGATCGCGGCCATCTTGTCCTTGTCATACATGTCGAACCAGCCGATTTCGGCATGCGGCGCGATTTCCATCGCCTCCTCGGTGCTGGTGAACCAGGTGACATCGAGGTCGCCGCAATGCGGTTCGACCAGCGGACGGACAAGGGAAGCCATGGCGGCTTTGGGTTTGGTGGTCATCGGATCATTCTCCTAGATATTGCCGTTCCCTTTCTGATGGAAATCAGCCTTTGTTTTCAACTATTGCGCAACCGGTTTCCCTGCTTTCCTGTCGGGGGGAACAGGGACCGAAGTCTAAACTTCTATCTTCCAGTCCCAGCGCAGCGGATCTCCATCCATCAATTCCACTCCCTGCGCGATCAGTTCATCGCGTATCGCATCGGCCGTCGCGAAATCCTTTTCCGATTTGGCCTGCTGGCGCTGGTCGAGCTTTGCTTCGATACTGCCTTCATCAATCTTGGCATCTACCGGCCGCACACGCAATTGATCGCGTTTCAGCGTCAGGAGTTCCAGACCCAAAACCGAGTCCATTTCAGTCAGCAGAGAGAGTCTTTGATCGGCGGGCAATTTCTTGAGTGTCAGCAATTCTTCGAGCAGCGGCAGGGATTTCGAGCTGTTCAGATCCTCGCTCAATGCAGCATCGAATTTGTCCCGCAACTGGATCAGCGCAGGATGTGCAATTGGTGCCGTCTGCCCAACGGATTTCTCCAACAGCCGCTCCACGCCCATGACAATCCGTTTCAGCCGTGTCAGCGCGGCCGCCAGATTTTCCCAGCTGAATTCCAGTTCGCTGCGATAATGGGCCTGCAGGCACATCAGGCGATAGGCGAGGGGATGAAAGCCCTTGTCGATCAGCAGCTGCACCCGCAGAAAATCGCCCGAGGACTTGGACATTTTCCCGGTCCGGTCGATCAGGAAATTATTGTGCATCCAGATTTTCGCGCCGCTGTGATCGGAGCAGCTGTGCGCCTGGTTCTGGGCGATCTCGTTGGGATGGTGAATCTCGCGATGGTCGATGCCGCCGGTGTGGATATCGAATGGCAGGCCAAGCAGGGCCTCCGACATGACCGAACATTCCAGATGCCAGCCCGGTGCGCCTTTGCCCCAGGGACTGTCCCACTCCATCTGCCGTTTCTCGCCTGGTGGTGTCTTGCGCCAGATCGCGAAATCGGCAGCATTGCGCTTGCCCTCGACCGTGTCGATCCGGCCTTCGCCATCGTCGGTCGACGCACGGGCGAGGCTGCCATAATCTGCCACGGTAGACACATCGAAATAGAGCCCGCTCTCGAGTTCGTAGCAATGTTTGTCGGCGATGCCCTTGGCATAGTCGATCATCGCCGGAACATAGTCGGTGGCAATCGACCAGTGGGCCGGTTGCCGGATATTGAGTGCCTTGATGTCCTGCCAGTAGGCCTCGGTATAATGTTTCGCGATGTCCCAGATCGACTGGGCTTTTTCGGCTGCCATTTTCTCGAGCTTGTCTTCGCCGTCGTCGGCATCGTCGGTCAGATGTCCGACATCGGTGATATTGATGACATGGGTGAGCTTATAGCCCTTCCAGCTCAGCGTGCGTCCGAGCAGATCGGCGAACACATAGGCCCGCATATTGCCGATATGGGGATAATTATAGACCGTCGGGCCGCAGGTATAGACCCGCGCTTCGCCTGGATGGACGGGCACGAATTCCTCCATCTGGCGAGTCAGGCTGTTGAACAGTTTTAGCGGTTGTGCGGCATTGTCAGTCATCATCCATCGCCTAATGGCTTTCCGCGCAAAAGGTCAACCGATCAATTGTGCGCCGCGATCATTCTGCCGGTTCGAGCTCTTCTTCATCCTCATCGGACTGGCATTGCCCGCTATCATTGAGCTCGCAATCAAATCCGCTCACCCAAAGATCATCATTGCCCGCCCCGGTCACCGGTTCGTCGATCAACGGATCGTCGGCCAGATCTTCATTTTCCTTGATCTCGATCAGATTGGTCGCAAGCGGATCCGCCTCATATTCTTCCGGGGTCACTTCCTCTTCAATTACATCCTGAACCGGATCGTTCAGTTCGGGCGTTTCTGATGTGGGGGTCGGTGTAGGGGTTGGAGTCGGTGTAGGGGTTGGAGTCGGTGTCGGTGTCGGTGTCGGTGTGGGGGTTGGAGTCGGCGTTGGCGTCGGCGCGCAACTCGCAGGATTGGCGATCAGACAACCGTTGATGGTGGATTGTGGATCGTAGCCGGCACCCGTTATTGTTGTCGCGGGAATGACCGCAATCCCGGTTACGTTATCGATGGTGCCATTTATGACAATGGGTGTGACGCCGCTCGGGCCAGAATTGATGGTCAGTCCGCCATCGCCGACCGTAAAGCCCCGCCGGGCATCGAAATCTGTACCGCTGGCCGTATTCTGGACGTAGAGCTGGCTGGCAAGCAAAGTGATGCTGATCAAGTCCGCCGCGACAAAGCCGTTATCCCGAACAACGCCGTCATTCTGGGCAAGCCGCGCATCAATTTCGGCGGTGGTCATTCCCTGAATGTCATCAAAAGCCTGATCCGTCATAGCGTATATGTTACGTGCGGTAAGCGAGAGATTACCCGACAGGGTGCCGTCATTGCCTATGCCGATAGAACCGGTTCCGGCATCAACAAACAGATCATTGCCAGCGGCGAGATTCAGGTTTGTGGCAAAATCCCCCTCAACAGATAACCTGCCGTCTATTCTAATGGATTGATCTGCGGAAATATTGAAATTTCCATTTCGGTCGAAATTACGGTCGGTAAACGCGCTTGCGGATAGGTCCTCAATCGTCAGATCGAACCCGCTGAGTCCTGTCTCGGCGACGTAGATTGTCAAGTCACCACCCGAATGGATCCGGCTGAATTCGTCATTGGTAAGAGAGAATGTGCCGAGCAAATCGGTCGTGTCGCCCAGCCGCATCTGCGTGCTACCGTTGCTGGATATCTCGATATCGCTGGTCAAAGCGTTCTCGCCAAGACTGCCGGTCGAACCGATATTCATATCGGCGCTGACCGTCTCAATAGTGTTGCCGATTGTTTCAGCCTGAATGTCGATCGTACCATCTGCGGTGATCTGCAGATCATTTGCGGCATTGACGCCACCGTTGATCAGAATATTGTCTACGGCGCTCAAGTTGATATCACCAGTTGCTTGCGCGCTCTGGATTGCCAAGCCCGTCGACGAGGTTAGATCGATGTCGCCATCGGTCGCATCGGCACTGACCGTCATATCCTGCTGCGTGACAATCGAGACGGCTTCACCCGACGCGATAATGCTATTGGTTACGTCCACATTGTTGGTCACATTGACCAGACCATTTGCCGCGGTCAGATATATGTCATTGCCCGAGACATTGGCTATGTCGATTCCGTTGTCAGCGCTGATGTCGACTTCACCCTGATCCGTCTGCGACGCATTTACTGCATCTGCAACAAAGCCACCCTGCAACTGGGCACCCACATTTGTTCCGCTGTCAACGGATCCCACCGCGGCGTTATTGCTGCCGATGATCGTGATGTCGTCAGCGGACGTCAAATCGCCGCCATTGATGTCGCTGCCGGCATTCAGGCTCAAGGTGCCGCTGCTTGTCGCGTTGGCGAAATCGATGTTGCCGCCGGCATCGACGGTGAAGGTTCCGCCCTGGGCGTCGAGGTCGCCAAATCCGACATCGCCGGTCGCATCGAGATCAATGCCGCCGCCAACGGTCACGGTGCCATTGCCATCGACATTGCCCGCCAGAGCATTGAGCGTCAGGTCGCCGCCGATGGAACCGTTGTTCAAGGTCACCGATGCGCCGGTGATGCTGGTATCATTGCCGCTGATCGCATTGGCGATACTCGGCGTTCCGGTTGCGGTGATGGTGATATCATTATCAGCATTGAGCGTACCGGTGGCCGTCACATCGCTGCCGCCATCGAGCTGGATGTTCGAACCGGTCAGTGTTTCTGATGCAAAGGCTATCGACCCGGCCTGACCGGCATTGGCCGTGTCGAACGACAAGGCAAACAGGTCAATGCCGGTACCGCTGGCCGTTGCATCGGCCAGTGTAATCGCGCCGTCGGCATCGATCGTGAAATCATCGCCCGCGAGAGCCGTCGCCAGGGCAACATCGCCGAGCGCCCGGATCGCCACATCTTCACCGGCGTTGAGCGTACCGGTCGATGCAATGTCGTTGCCTGCGAGCAAGCCGATTGAACCCGCTGTCGGCGTGCCGGCACCGGTAGCCGCAGAACCAAGCGAGATGTCCTGTGCGGCTGAAGCCAGAATATCGCCGCTATTTGTGGTGAGAACACCGGCTGCGATATCACTGGCAAACAGATTGATGCTCTGGCCGAGACCGGTTGTGGTAGCGGTGCCGATATCGATTGCAGCTGCAGCGTCAAGATTGATCGAGCCGCCTGCGGTCAGGTCACCCGGTCCCGAACCGGTTAGGTCACCGTTCGTGGCGTTGAGCGTGATGCCGCCGGAGGACAGCAAGTCACTGAAGCCGACATTATTGCCATCAATCGAGATGGATGTCGCGCTGCTGTTGCTGCCGAGGAAGGCATCGCCGGAAGTCGCTGTCAGCGTAATGGAACGGTTGGCGGGCAGGTTGATCTGGCCAAAATTAATGTCGTCGCCCGCGCTGATGTCGATATCGATATCGGCGCTTTGGGTCAGCGCACCGACACTGATACTGCCCGGCACTATATAGCTGTTTTCCAGAGTGCCGCCGACGAGCGCAACCGTGGTCAGCTGGCCGTCCGTGGTGATCGATGCCGCGTTGATATCCGCTCCGACGGTGATGCCGATGTCATTGACGCTGGTGAGGTTCGCTGTTCCGAGCAGGCTGCCGGCGGCATCGACGGTGATTGCGTTGCTGGACCCGGAAACATCGGCGAGATCGATATCGCCTTCGGTACTTTGCAATGCCAACTGATTGCTGGCGTCGAGTATGGTTGCGATGCCGGTCGTTCCCATGACAATGTCGCGGCGCGTGGTGACCAATATGTCGTTGGCCGATACGGTGCCGCTTTCGACAATGGCCTGGATCACATCATTGTTGCTCGCCTGGCCGATATAGACAAGATTGTCCGCGTTGAGCGTGCCGAGACAGACATTGCCGCCGACGCATTGCGCGCTGAGCAGGCCATTGTCATCGCTCTGGATCGCGCTGTTTGGCGGCGCATCGTTGATGTCGACGCTGATAGAGTCGGCGGTGATCGTGCCGCCAAGACCGTCGACCGCATTGGCGGTCATGACGACCGCGAAGCCATTGGCGTTGATATCGCCAGCGGCGACGATCGAGGCAATCGGCGTCAGCGGTATAGAGAAGAGCGTTCCAACGGGAGTACCGAACAGACCGGTGAAGTCCCCTGCCTGCAAGATCAGGTTGCCGGGATTGGTGAATGTGAAAGCACCACTGGCAATAGTGGACGGATTGTTGGCCGCGGTGAGGCTTGCTCCGGCTTCGATGATGATGTCATCGCCGGTTCTGACCGCAAGGCCATTGTCCGACACGACATTGCTTCCGGTACGGAAATAGGCTGTGCCGCCTGCGCCCACCGCAATCAGGCCGGTCGAAGTCACGTCACCAGTTATGTTGGCGTTGTAACTCGGGTCAAAAAACGGGGTTGGGGATCCGGTCGGATCATAGCCGGCGTTGATCGTCAATTGTGGCGAGTTAACATAAGAGAGCAGTCCGATGGAGACCACGGCGGGAACGCCGGTGACCGCGGCATTGTTGACTGCGACATTCTGCAGCGCAGAAATGTCCACCAGACCGACACCCGCGATATCGGCGACGGTGGCATTTTGCTCTGCGCGAACCGAAGCGGTTCCGCCCGCGTTGATCCGGGAGCCGTCGGTGCTGATGAAATCGGCTTGGGCTGTCGCCGCGAAATCCCCGACGACGTCGAGAGAGTTCACCAGCGTGGCGTTGTTGCTATGATTGATCAGGATATTCTGACCGCTGTTGAGGATAGCATTGCCGCCGACGGTCATTTGCGCGTCACCGTCGAGATTATATTGGATATCGCCGACAACATTGACGGTCAGATCACCCAATATGGACATAGCTCCGCTGTCGCCGGTGACATAGAATCCACCCGTCAGAGTGCTGTTGGAGAATGCGATCGAGCCGCTATCTGTGTCGAAAGCATTCGCGGTCAGGCTGTTCAGTGTGAGCAAACCTGCCGGATCGGTTGAACTGTCGGTAATTTCGATCCGTCCGCCAAATCCCGCGAAGGCGGAACCGCCAGTGCCGCTGGTGGCATTGGCCGAAGCAACAACATTGCCCAAGCTGATGATCCCCGGGCTGCCTTCCTGAACTTCGATTGTCGCGGTGCCGCCGGTTCCGGTACCGCCTGTGCCGGTGAGACCATCCCCACCACCCCCGGGGAAATAGAGTCCGCCGGCTCCGGCGTTACCGCCAGTGCCTGTAACCGTGAAGGTGACATCCTGACCGGTAATGGTGCCGCCCTGCGCCAAAAATACAGAGGTTCCGCCGGTACCAAATCCGCCATCGCCACCATCACCCGGAATATTTCCGTAAGAATATCCGCCATCACCACCCGCGCCGCCAGTGCCGGAACTGATAATGTCAAACGTGCTGGACGTCAGGTTGATCGTCCCACCGGTTCGCGCAACCAGTTCCGATTGACCGCCTGTCGCGTCTCCGCCGCTACCGCCGCTGCCGCCATTGCCGAGAAAAGTGCCGTAACCGGTAGCTCCCTGACCACCGAATGCGTTGGTTTCGAGTTGGATGAACCCGAGATCAATATTGCCGCCAGTACCGATGACCTGTAATCTTGCCGTGCCTGCGGTCGCATCACCGCCATTGCCACTATTGCCGGCATTGTTCGTCGCCGGGTCAACTCGACCCTCACCGCCGTTACCGCCGGTCGCATTCGCCAATATCGTCGGATCATCCAGATCGACGGCCGCATCATTGATGTTGATTGCGGCGACACCGCCAAAAGCGCTGCCTCCGTTGCCGCCGGTCAATCCATCGTCGCCTTGTCCGCCGGTAGCGCTGGCATCGACGGTGAAACTCCTGCTTGCAGGATTGTCCTGATTGAGATTGATCGTGGCATTCCCGCCTTGAGCGGTGCCACCATTGCCACCCGAATTGTTGCCAAAGCCCGAGCCGTTGTCGTCAAAATTGCGGCCGCCGTCGCCGCCTGTCGCCAATGATTCTACGGTTGCCGCCCCAAAGACGAGCGTGCCGGAAGTGTCATTGATAACCGCATCACCGCCGGTCGCATCTCCACCTGAGCCAGCGGGGCCGCCGCTGATAAAGGCGTCGACACCATCGAACCGATCGCTGGTAGAACCACCATAGCCGCCCGTAGCGGAGGTGCTGACCTGTACGGTCTGCGCATTGATGGTAGCCGTTCCTGTCATGTTGAATGTTGCAGTCCCGGCCAGACCGGCGCCGCCGTTACCGCCGTCGCTGCCATAGCCGAAGCCGCCCGAGGCATTGGCTGCATAGGGCGCAGATGCCGGATCATTGGCGTCTGCCGACACGGTCAGGGTATTGGTGATGGTCAGGTCGCCGGATATGGCATTGAACGTCGCATTGCCACCGATGCCACGACCACCATTGCCGCCCGAGGTCCCGTCGAGGATATCGCCATAAGCACCATTGCCGCCAAAGCCATCCGCGCTGATCGTCAAATTGGTGACCGTTGCACTGCTACCATTCAGATTGAACGTAACATCACCGCCCTGACCGTCGCCGCCATCGCCCGCGGAAACGCCGCCCTCCATGGGTGTGTCAACCACGGTAAGATCCATGGGCTCGGCCATAGCGAAAATGACAGGTACTGGCAGAAAACCTGCCGCGCCTTCTACTTCTGATCCGCCCTGACCCCCGGCACCGCCTGCGCTGACTGTGATATCATTTGCGATGAATGTACCGCCGAGAAGATCGAAGATTACGTCGCCGCCAAAACCGCTGCCACCGCTGCCTTCAAAGATTGGCAATGTTTCCACGCCGCCAGCAATTGATCCGTCGGCATTGAAATCAATGTCGGAAGCACTAATCCGGCTGCTGACAGGCGACGTGCCTTCCAGCAGAATTCTGACCGATCCGCCCTGGGCAGTTGTCGTCTCTAACGCTCCCGGGGCTTTTACGCCTCCTCGTGCACTTGTATTAACATCAAGATTTCCTGCGAGCACAATGGAACCGTCATTGGCGTGCAGCAGGACATCTCCCCCAAACGCATTGATACCATAAGTGCTCTCGGTATTCGAATTGGCATAAAAGCTTGCCGTGTTACCGGAAATACCCCCGCCATTTTGTGCAACCAGATCGATATTGCCTGCGGTAACGAGTGCGCTCATTTCGTTTCCGGAAAAGATCTCGATGCTGGTATCGACGTATAAATTGTCAAAACTGAAATCGCCGTTGTCCGCAATCATGGAAATAGATCCGGCAGTCAGAGCGCTTCCGGGGCCGCCATTGGATGCCGATGTGTAAATATCGATATCATTTGCGACGGCCAGGCCTGATTCCCCTCCGGTGTTGAAAATATCGATGGTCACCGCGTCCAGAGCCGGATCGTTTAAAACATTGCCGCTCGTGGTGGCGTCGATAACGATATAATCGGCAACCGACACATTTGTACCGCTATTGCTGATGGCAAGATTGACCGACGCGCGAGTGACGTCGCCGGGAATGCTGTCACCGTTTGCTTCGAAGGAACCTCCTGCGCTTGCAAAAGCGGAGAAATCCAGGCTTCCGAAATTGTGGTTGCCGCTTGACATAGTGAAATCAATTGCGCCGGCGATGGCGGCATTATTCTGGGTCGTAACCTCGTCCGCACCGCTGGTTGCTATCGCATAGGTTGATAAGCCCAGATTGCCGATGACGGTCATCTCGCCGCCCGACAGATTCAGGTCGATATTGCCGGCGGTGCTGCTGCTGCCGAGCAAACCGGGGCCATTGCCGCCCACTTTCCCGTCCCCGGTACTGCGCACCATCGCTTCGAAATCCAGATTGCCGCCAAATTGCACGGTGCCGCTGTCCATGGTGAAAGAGATGTTGCCGGCCTGTCCGGAACCATTTTGGATTTCCCCTTTGCCACCCTGGGCGCTGGTCAGGAATCTTGCATTTCCGCCGACATCCAGCACGCCGTCGCCGGTAATATCGATCGCAATATTGCCACCAACAGCATCCTGCCCGATCCCGGTGTTGCCATTGTTGCGAAAGGTGAAAAAGTCATCGAGTCCGGTGGCGCTGGCGTCCATGGTCAAATCGCCGGAGATGACCAGACCGGTATTGACCGGCGTACCAAAGCCGGTGCGATCAAGATTGATGTTGATGTCACCGCCGGTGGCACCGGTGCCGGCGGTGAGGTTTACATCGCCATTGACAAATATCTGACCGCCACCCGACGTATTGAGATTGATCTCGTTCCCTGCGGTCAGGTTCAAATCCTGCGTACCAACCGCGTTGGAAATGACAATTGAATCGGCATCCGATAACGCCGAAAGGGTGATGTCATCGGCTGAAAATAGTTCGAGGGTTGAATCAAATACGGCCCCACCGGCCCCGCCGATCTGGATATTGGCGGCTGCGGTTGATGTTAGATTCTTTTCCACAGAATTTGTCGGTGCGGTTGCTGTGCCGCCGACGGTAACATTACCTCCGGCGCTGAGCACAATATTGCCGTTAACGACAGATGCCGTGGCGGCTTGTTCATAACCTATGGCGCCGCCGACCAACATGGTCAGGGCATCATTTTTGGGAACGGCGACCAGGTAGATCGCCTGTGCGTCGGCATCTGTTACCTCGTCCATCCCGTTGACTGTCGGGGTCGATGACGGCCCGGCAGTCGTTCCGCTATGGACGATGCCGTTGGTATCGGACGTTCCGACACCGATGGAAATATCGAACAACCCGTTGTTGATGGTCAGATCAGCCTGTTCTGCCGCGACATAGGCAACCGAACCGTCGACGTTCACAGTGCCGCCCTGAACAACCCGCGGTGCGACCATCGCGACATAGCTGCTGCCATTGTTGAGCGCATTGATCGTGGCGCCATTTTCGATGATCACCGAAGACGTGCTGCCGGCGTCGCCGCTGAAACTCATCGTGCTGCCGATAGTATCGATATTGTTGGTGGTGAGCAGCAGCCCGCCGACATCAAATGTGGAGCCGGCTCCGACGACGATCCCGCCGGGACTGTAAAACCAGATATTGCCGCCTATCGCTCCATCAACCGCACCCAGCCGGCTTGAAACATTTCCAGAGAAAGCAATGCCGCGGGGATCACCGGATGCAGTGGTGCCAGTCGGCAATATCCGGTTGAGGATCGTATAGCCCGAGACCGGCCCGACAAATGTCAGGGCCGTGCCTGCGGGCAAGATGTTGATCAGGTCGTCGCTGTTCGCTGTATCATACGGAGTCCAGTTGATGATATTTTGCGCCGCAGAGATGGTGAAAACGTCAGAATTGGCACCTCTCGACACTTGAGTGACTGCTGTCACGGTATCGATAGAAGCCTGAAACGAGCTGTTGGCGTCAATTCTTGCGCCAATCGGCTGAGTCTGTGCGAGAACCGACTGCGGAGCCGAGACCAACAAAAACGCCGCGACGGCTGCTGAGCTGCCCGTCAGCCAGCGCATTTTTCTGGATTGCCTTGCTACGAGTTTGTCCTGCATTTCCTGACTTCTGTTGGTCATGATCCGGTCCTCGATTGAAACATCTTCAGGTCAAAAAATATGGTCATTATCTGCGCCTCCACGGGGCCAGCTGGATGCTTAGCGTCAGCAAGGCGCGCGCGCTGTCGCGTCGGGTCTGGAAGGCCGCGCGCTTCAGCGGTACGACCGCTGTCAGATCGAGACTGGCCCGCTGGCCCACGGTCATGCGGAACCCGCCACCGGCGGAATAGAGTTTTTGCGGATCGCCGGGAATATTCTTGTTCCAGACACCCATCAGGTCGAAGAACAGATAAGGCTGAACCGCGATGCCTTCGGGTGTTTCGGGTAGCAACGAACCGTAGCTGACCTCTGTCTGCAGGCCATAGCCACTGTCGCCGATAATCGTTCCCGGATCATAGCCGCGGCCTGTTGTATAATTGCCGCCGGATATTTCTTCATAGGAGAACAGGGCGTCCGGAGAATATTGAAAGCGCGGCTTCAGCGTGAAGGCCAGCAGCGGGGTCGGACGATAGTCGATTTTTGCCTGTCCCCGGACGACAAAGGCTGTGGGGTCGCCATCGGCACGGGTGGGAATGACGGTCTGGCCGATGCAGTTGACAAATGCCGGGCCGCAGCCTTCGCTGGCACCCAATATGTCAAGGCCCTGGCGGAGTTCCAGCGAACCGCCAATGCCCCATTTCGGTTCGAAGGCGGAATAGCCGCCCCGTCCGGAAATACTTCCGGCCTCGATCTGGTTGAAGTCGACACGCGCATAAGCCACGCTCAGCCGGTCTTCGTTGGTGCGAGTGCCCAGAATGTCGGTCCGCTGGTCGATATAGTCGAGGCCGATTGTCCCGAAAATATTGCGCGCCTGTTTGCGGAGGAAAGGATAGCTGGCATAGGCGCCGGCGACCAGTGTTTCCGATTGGATCGTAAACCCGCCGGTCAGTTCCGGCTGGGTCCACGCATATGTGAAATTGGCGCCGAATTTCAAACCTTCGCCACCAACCCGGAATTCGTGGCTGGCTTGCAGAACCTGCTGCTCCTTGAAATCTGATGTGGAATAGCCGCTGATTATGGTTTCATCACCCATTCCGGTGAGCCCGTTGAACCGGAGCCGGGCCAGCCCGCCGAAACGGCCAACTTCTTCGGACCCGAAATTCTGGATATTGACGTCGGCGTAGACCGGTGTGCGGACGACGTTAAACTCGCCCACCACTTCCCCGGGCTGGCCTCCCGATTCTGCAGAGACGGGGCGGAGCGAAAGCCGCACATCGAGCCCCGGAATATCGCGCGCGAGCAGCAGGTAGCGGTCGGCGGTATTGATGTTGAAAACCGGCTGGGCGGCGAGCTTCTCGATATATTTTTGCAACAGACGTTCGGATGGTCCGGCATTTCCCCGGACTTGTACCGAGGTCATCCGCGCCATCAGCACGTCAAAACGGACGGTGCCCTGTTCAATGGTTTGCGGCGGTACCTGGACAGCCGCGAGATAGCCTTGGCTGCGCAATATGGTTGCCGCCCGGTCACGGATGTCGCAGACGACGGAAACCGGAACATCCTGTTCGACATAGCCGGCGTAGGAAGAGGTCAGAGAATCCGGATCAACCGAAATCAGCCCGGTAAAATCGACGGATTTCAGCGTGAACCGGACATCGGAAAATTCCGGTCCGGCGAGGGGGCAGGCGGATCGCTCGACTTCGCCGTCAACCGCCAGAGTCTGGGCCTGACCCTCAAGCCCCTTGTCGAGGACACCGCGCTGGATTTCTTCCCTCGTCGGTGCCGCGACAGAAGATTGGCCCCAGGCCGGCAGGCTGGCTGCAAGCATGGCGATGCTCGCTGCCATAGCGGTTGTTCTAAGCGTTGTTCGCGTGCGCGACATAAATATCCCCGTCATGTGATGATTCCTGTACGACCAGCTGAACCATCCTATCCCCACTCCGCCGTCCGGCCCTCATTCCGGACGGCAGAATCTTTTCATAAACTAACCCTGATCTGCCGGTTCCCCGTTGCTCAGATCGAGGGTTTCAACCAGCAAATCCAGCTGGCCGGTACATCCGTTTTCAATCAGCATCGATGCCGTGTCATCAAGATCGGTTGGCTGATTTTGCAGAACGACGAAATTGACTTCGACAGATTGCGGTACATTTGACCCGAGCAGACGATAGCTTGCACCGTCGGTGACCGGCAGGACATCTTTCGGCCAGGCTTTCAGCGGATTGCCTTTCCGCCAGGCGATCTCGGTGACATTGCCGTCCTTTGGTTCGACAATCGATGCCGTTGCCGACCCTGTATAGTCGGGCCGCCAGACAACCAGTGCAGTCGGATCGGCAACACAGAATTTTCCGCCCTTGGTCACGTCAAGAAACCAGAGGTTCGGATTGTTCGGTGTTTCGACCGACACGTTGCCTGCAGCGCGGACCGCTCCGGTCCGTGCCCGGCTGCTGCCGCGATTGCTGATGAAGCTCGACAGGCGACGCGATGCGGTCGATGCCGATCCCGCGCGCTGGGCCAGTGAATAGGTTCCCGGACCTTTGAGAACGCGGGTGCCCGACTTGGTCAGGATGGTCACCTGATCCTGGGCCTTCAGCGAAATTTTGGCATCATTCGCCATTTTTTTGCCGGCAGGATAGCTGCTGGCCGAAGGGCCGGTCGAGCGGACGACCATATTCTGTGCCATGGCAATGCCGCCAGCGCCGAAAAGCAAAAGCGTACCGAGAGCCGCTTTCGCAAAGCGGGGAAGAATTCGTCCGGACTGTGCCAGATTGTTTTTATCCAAGTGCATAGCTTTCTCCATTTTTTGTCTTTTTCAGTCGTTTGAGCAAATTGGCGAGACCCAAGTCCCCTCCAAATTGCTTGATCATGGCACCCAGTGCCTGAACAGAACCACTATCACCCATTTCATGGGCTGCTATGACTGCGGTCACTGTCGCGCGGTCTTTTTCCTCCCAGTCGGGCACCGGTTCGAAAACATCAACCGGCGTGGATCGACCGCGCAGCGTGATCCGCCCCATAGGCCGGTACCAGTCGAGACCGGTCCGCTCCATCGCTTCCCGGCTCAGCAATATTTTGGTGTCCAGCGCCTTGTTCGCTGCTTCCAGCCGTGCCGCTGTATTCATCGCGTCACCGAGTGCGGTATACTGGATCCGGCCTTCGCCGCCAAAATTGCCGACAATGGCATCGCCATAATGCATGCCGACGCGGGTTCTGCCGATCGGCGGCACGCCTTCGGGGACGTTTTTGCGGAATTCTTCGCCGGCCTGATACAGCGCATAGGCAGCCTTCGCGGCCCGCTCGCCGTCATCCGGATAGGCAATCGGTGCTCCCCAGAAGGTGACCAGTGCATCGCCGACGAATTTGTCGATCGTGCCGCCATATTCCAGCGCCACCTCGCTCAGCCGGTCGAGATAATCGTTCAGCAATGTCGCGACCATTTCCGGTTCGATCGCGTGAGTCAGTTTGGTAAAGCCCTCGAGATCGGTGAAGACCGCGAAGATTTTCCGCTTTTCGCCGTGCAGCGCTAGTTTCTCTGGGTCTTTCAAAATCTCATTTGCAATGGATTTCGGCAGATATTTGCCCAGTGCGTTTTGCGCAAAGGCCCGCTGTTTGGAATTGATCGTTCGCGCAGCCGAACCGACCGAGGCATAGCCCAGCAGCCATCCGACACCCCAGCCAAAGGCCGGCAGGGTCAGCGTATCCATTCCGATATTCTGCAGTACGAACGGGAAGATCAGGAAAAAACCGAATTGACCGATCAGCACCAGACCCACTTTCGCGGCATTGCCGACGATCAGGGCAGACAGGCCACCGCAAATCGCAACGATCAGGGCTCCCACCCACAAGGTCCACGTCGGAATGGGGGAGGGGAGGTCATCATTGAGCAACTGGGCGAGCATATGGGCGTGCACTTCAAGCCCGATCATCTTGCCGTCATTCTTGCCGGCGTCGGTCAATCCGCCGACCGGGGTTTCAAAGCGGTCACGATCGATAAAATCCCCGCCGATCAGAACATGTTTTCCAGCGATAAAAGAGCCCAGCATTTCCGCAATTTCCGGATCAGCGAAACTTTCAATCGGAAATTTGTCGAACACCGGGACATCGGTTGACGCCGGTACATGATATCGGATCGCGCCGTCATTCTTGGCAAATTTCGGGTTGGGCGCGGTCAGCGCGATGGCCATGAATGGCGGAGATCCCGGCTTGTGCGGCGTCCACCGGCGCTGAACACCGTCGCTGTCTGTCTCCAGCTTTATATCTGTGGGCTTAACATTCTCACTGCGGGCCTGTTTGAAAAATTGCTGCAGAAACTCATGTTCGGCAAAGGCGATTTCCGGATTTTCCCTGGGGTCGGCATAGGCCAGAAAGGTCGGCGTTTTCATGTTCTTGAAAGCCGAGATCAGCAGGTCATCATCATCCTGGGGCATGGTGAACAGGATATCAATGCCAATCGATTTGGGCTGCGCGGCGTCGATGCTTTCAAGCGCTTGCGCCAAAATCGTCCGATCCACCGGTGATCGCTGACCGGTGAGTTTCAGCGTGTCTTCATTATATACGATCATGACGATATTTTCGTCTTTTTCGACGACCGGCGCGAATACCGACGCACGCAAATCATAGAGCGCACGCTCTGCTTCCTGAATCAGCGGGGTCGTCCAGCTGTACCGGGCGACGAGGAGTGCCAGAATCATGAACAGGATGGTCGAACCGATCCGGATCGGGCCGAGTTGATCGAACAGACGGCGCAAGGATTGGAGCACGCCTCTCGCGCCTTCCTTCATATCGCGGTTATTTTCAACCGGGTCTGATGGCATGGCAGTTGCCGTCATTATTTCAGCGCTGCTTTTGTTGCGGACGAAATTGTCTCGGCGGACGCCGCTGCATCCGTGGCTTCTGGCAAAAATGGCCGGGCACCGTCACCAATCAGGGCGAAGCCCGACCAGTAATAGGGATGAGAAGTGATTGGATCATCCATCAATTCCAGTTGGGATTGTCGCAGCGCCTCGGTTATCGACTGCCCGCGGCCGTCGCTGAACAAACCGTTGATCAGCCGTTCCGTCGCGCGGAAATCATCCGGGGCAGGCCAGTGGCTGGCCAGTACCGAACGCCCGCCTGCTCCGATGAAGGACCGGACCAGACCATCCAGCGCCGTTCCGCCTCCGCTGCTGACACCGGCGTTGCGGGTTGCCTCGATGCTCGCTTTGCCGGCGGTATCGCAGGCGGAAAGAATGACGATATCCGCATCCAGTTTGAGGTCAAAAATTTCGTCAAAGGCCAGAAGACCGTCAGAATTCTCGTCGCCAAAGGACGTCAGTAGCGATGGTTTCGCCGGGCAGGACGGATTGGGCGCGGTGACCAGCCCATGGGTCGCAAAATGCAGGATGCGATAATCGCTGATTTCATCATTCGACAGGATGGCGGTATCGGTAAAGGCCGCTCCGGTAACGATATCGGAAATGCCCGTACCAACCAGGGACTGCGCTTCCAGCAGTTCGCGATCCGATATCGGACTGTTCCACTGGCTGAGCGGCCATTCGCAATTGGCATCGATATTCGTAGAGCTCCCGCGGATGCCTGCCACTTTGGTACTTGCAATTATTGGCAGGTTCCTGCCCATTCCCAAATATTGCCGGGAGGCATTTGATTGGGGTGCCCCGCGGGCGTCGGCGAATGACCGTGCCGATACCGCCGTGCTGATGTCAATATCCCGGCCAAGCCATTTTACGCCGGAAAAATCGAAGGGATCACTATCGGGAGCCTCCATTTTCGCAAGATATCGCGAAACCGAAGCGTCATCTGCAACCAGCAGATTTATCGGCAATCGCAGCATGGCGCCGTCAGGTTCGAATATCAGATGCTTCTTGTCCGCAAGGCGGTCGGAAACCGGTCCGAAAAGATCGGAATATAGCGAGCGCGCCGCTTCGATATCGAAGGGATAAGTGACATATTGGCCATTTTCGTAGGCGGATATTGATGCGCGGATTGTGTCGACCATCTGGTCGAGTTTGCGCTCGTCGAGCGTCATCCGGTATGTTTTTGCATCGGTTTGATCCGCATAAAACATGAAAATGTCGTCACCGACGATCGTCATGCGCATGTAGCTTTCACTGGGCAGCAAGGTGGCACGCAATTCGTCGAGGCCAAGAAAGCGATCCGCAACCGCACGATATTGCGGGAATTCGGCAAGTCTGACCTGCGTAAGCTGCTGACTTCTTTCCAGCGCTTCGATTTCGGATGCAAGATCATTGCTTTGTCTGCGAACGGACGGTGACTGTTCGATTTTGTTCAACGCCGAAAAGCGGATACGCAATCGTTCGATGTTGCGTGCCAGATTGATTGATTGTCTGAACAGGCGTGCGGCATCATCTGTTCCCCCGCTCAGCTCCCGTGAGAGGACAGCCTGGGTTTCGGCGACACCTGGCCGGACCAGGATCTGCGAGGCCTTGAAAAATTGCTCTGTCGCGCTTTCATCGGCAGCAAGAAGTCTGAAATAGGGGGAGAGCTGATTGGTCATGCCGGTAATTGCGCTGCGTTTGCCGAGCGAATTATCAATGACTTCACCATATAATTGGCGGGCCTCGGTCTCTTGCCCGTGCCGCAGCAGAAAGGATGCAAGACGCGCTTTGGCACCATTGACCGCCCGGGTTTCCGGATATTGAATGTTCAGCAATTCCAGACCGTCGCGGAGCAATTGTTGTGCACCATTCAAATCGCCCTCCGCTTCTGCAAGCAGAGCCAGTTCGGAAAGAATTTGCACCCTCAGACGTGTGATGGATGTGACCCGGCCGTTGCGGACGTCGATGGCACGATTGTAGGCGGAGATCAGCGAATTTCGTGCAGCCTTGCGTTCTTCCTTGATCCGTTGGGCCGTGCCCAAAAGTTGCAACGCCTGGGCATCGATTATTTCGGCGCGTTCGCGATCGCTCAACTTCGTTTCATCGACAAAGCCGAGTAAACTGCGGCTTCGTACGCTGCCGTTGATCCGGGTGGAAATCGGATCGGTTATTTCGAGGCGATCGGTCAGGGCGACTTGCTTTGCCAGCGACGTCTTGAGCGGAACATTTACCCGTTCCACGGCGTCATCAAACCGCCCTTGATTGAGCAGATGCATGGCTTCGAAATTCCGCTGCAGGCGCTCGGTTACCGGGTCAGCGCCATGCAGTTCCCTGGCCTGTTCGAACAGGTCGTCGGCTTCGGCAAATTCACCCAGATTGGATTTTTGCAAAGCCCGGTTGATCAGATATTCCTGGGGGTTGATATCTTCGCCATCCATACCGGATGTGCGTTGTTGCAATGTTTCAAAAAACGCAGCGGCCTCGGCGTAGTCGCCACTGAGATTCCGTCTGTAGCCCTCGGCCAGCGCCTGATCGGGCTTGAGCGTTGCTGCCTGAACCCGGGCGAAGGCAAAGGGATCTTCGACCGATGTCGAGGCGACGTCAATTTTGCCGTCGGCAATCGCGTCATTCAATACAGACTTGAGCGCCAGCAGCGTCGCGCTGTCATAGGCAGCAAGGCCTTCCGCAATATAGGAGACGCCATTTTGCCGGCCAGTAAATTGTGAATAGGCGACCGGTTCCGCCGAAAGCTTGCATTCGGTATGGCGAAAGCCGTCAAGCACTGCCTGTCCTGCGTTGGCTGTACATGTTATCGGCTCGTTGCGATGGGGGTTGATACGATTCAACAGATCCTGTTCCGGAGAACGAGACGAATAGATAAAGCCAACGGGTCTTGCAGAATCGCGACAAACGACCGCCCAACTGCGGTCAAACATATCGGCTTTTGCCTTATTCTCGATACTGCGATCCTGCACCTGACACAAAATGCCCTGGCTGTTTCCGATCGGAAAACTGTCGCGCAAAGATACCGGTGTGCCTTGGGCAAACGCTGCCGCTGGGCTTAACGCAAATGCTAACGCCAATGCCGATGTTATAGTGCCAATCCTCAAGCGGCGCACGTTAGTCTCCCCCACAATGATATGCGTTGCACAGCCCCCTCAGACTGAAACAACTATGATTGCGACCCGGAATATTCTTGCTTCTACAACAGATTGCTGACGAATCCGAGTCTCCGATTACAATTTATCTATGTTTGAGTCGGATCGGGTGATTAACGTCACATTGCGGGACATTTTTGGAACTTGTTGTGGGTAATCATAAGGTTCGCTGGTTAAAAACCGCGAAACTCTATGGCATCGCTGATCGCGACGCGGGGAACATCGAAATTGTTGATCGGAGCATCGGGATCGCGATAGCCGATGGCCATGCCGCAAAAGAAAATATGATCGTCATCAACGCCAAGCAATTCCCGCATATAAGTGCCGTACATTGCCCAGATTTCCTGTGGGCAGCTATCCAGTCCGGCTTCGCGCAGCAGCAGCATCACCGTCTGCAGCCACATGCCCATGTCGGACCATTGCGGTGGGCCCATATATTTTTTTGTGTAGGTGAACAATTGCACCGGCGCACCAAAACTGTCCCAGTTTTGTGCCATTTGCGCGACCCGGCCGGCAGAATCGCCGCGTTCCAGGCCGACAGCATCGAACATTTCCTTGCCAACCGCCCGCCGCTGTTCTTCGTATCGGCCGTCCAGATCCTTGGGATAGATGGCATATTCCATGCCTTCGCCCATCGGCGCGGCCTTGGCTTTTTCCTTGATCTTGGCCGTGATGTCCTTCAGCGCATCGCCGCCGACAACAACTGCGCTCCATGGCTGGGTGTTCCCGCCGGAAGGCGCACGCTGGGCCGTTTCCAGAACCTGTTCGAGGGTCGCCTTGTCGACCGGCTTGTCGAGAAACTGGCGTATGGAGCGACGGGAATTAACGGCTTCGGTTACGTTCATTTCGATCCTTCGTCATCAAACAGGCTAGCCAGTTGCTCGACCATGGTTCCGCCCAGTTGCTCGGCATCCATGATCGTCACGGCCCTCTTGTAATAGCGGGTGACGTCATGGCCGATGCCGATGGCAACCAGTTGCACCGGCGAGCGGTTTTCGATCCATTCGATCACCTTGCGGAGATGGTTCTCCAGATAGGCACCGTGGTTGACCGACAGGGTGCTGTCATCGACCGGCGCACCGTCGGAGATCACCATCAGGATGCGGCGTTCTTCGGGGCGGGCGATCAGCCGGCTGTGCGCCCAGAGCAGCGCTTCGCCGTCAATATTTTCCTTGAGCAGGCCTTCGCGCATCATCAGGCCAAGATTTTTGCGGGCATGGCGCCAGGGTTCGTCGGCTTTCTTGTAGACGATATGGCGCAGGTCGTTGAGCCGTCCCGGATTGGCCGGGCGATCCGCCGCGAGCCAGTCTTCGCGGGTCTGGCCGCCTTTCCATGCGCGGGTGGTGAAGCCGAGAATTTCGGTCTTCACGCCGCAGCGTTCGAGCGTACGCGCCATGATGTCGGCAGAGATGGCGGCAATCGAAATCGGCCGGCCGCGCATCGAACCGCTATTATCGATCAGCAGGGTCACGACGGTGTCGCGGAACTCGGTCTCGCGCTCGATCTTGTAGGACAGGCTGTGCGAGGGGTTGCTGACGACGCGCGCAAGGCGGGCGGCATCGAGCATGCCTTCTTCCTGATCGAAATCCCAGCTGCGGCTTTGCTGTGCCATCAGGCGGCGTTGCAGGCGGTTGGCGAGTTTCGTCACCGCGCCTTGCAGGCTGGTCAGTTGCTGGTCGAGAAAGGAGCGAAGCCGCGTCAGTTCCTCTTCATCACATAGTTCGGTGGCGCTGACGACTTCGTCATATTTTTCGGTCCAGGCGGTATAGTTGAAGCCGGGCGGCAGGTCGGACATCGCCCGATTGGGACGCACCGGCATCATGCCGTCGTCGCCGGCATCCCCCATTTCCTCTTCCGCGCCTTCTTCCAGTTCCTCGGCGTTCTGATCGCTTTCGCCCTCCTGGCTATCGTCATCCGACGGTTCGGACCGCATTTCGGACTCGCCCTGATCGCCGGTCGATTCCTCGTCGGCGCCATCATCCTGGCTGTCATCGCTGTCTTCGTCGCTATCCTCGTCTTCGCTGTCCTCTGCCTCCGACTGATCATCGCTTTTGATCAGATCCAGATGTTGCAGCAATCGGGTCGACAATTGGGCGAAACTGTTCTGATCGTCGAGCGTCAGGTTGAGACCGTCGAGTTCCGCGCCCGCGCCTTCCTCGATCCACTCGCGGAGCATATCGAGTCCCTTGACCGTTCCTTTTGGCGGCGCCTGTCCGGTCAGTTTCTCACGCGCCAGCAAGGCGAGGGCGGTTGAAATGGGAACTTCATCGCGATTCTGCGCCCGCGCAATCGGATCAGAGCGCATCCGCATTTCCAGGGCGGCATTCAGATTCTCTTTCGCGCCCGCCATGTTGCGGGAGCCAAGAGCATCGGTGCGAACCTGTTCGAGCGCATCAAAGCAGGCGCGGGCAATCGCTTCCTGAGGCGCGTTTTTGCGATGCATGGTTTCGTTGTGATGGCGCAATTTCAGGGAAAAACTATCGGCAAATCCCCGCGCTTCGGCAACTTGCGCTGGTGGCAGGTCGCGGGCCGGCATCGGTACCTTGAGATGTTCACCGGATTGCGACGGGGCTTCCGCGGTATAAGCCAGTTCGAGGTCCGGCTTCTGGGCGATCGCACGCGCCGTGCCGGCAAGCACGTCTTTCAGGTCATCAAGTTTGGAACGATCGGCCATAGAAGCGAACAGCTTTAAGCGGAAAGCCCAGCGGAATCAAAGCGCTAATTTCTGCTTTTTTGTTAGGCGCAGCAATCGGCTTAAGGTTCCGCTACGGCTGGCGTTTCCTCGCGCCGCCGTTCGATAGCCACGCCATCGCCGTCGATCGTCACATCAACCGGCATGCCGCCGATTTCGGTCCCCACCCGCACACCGGTATCGCCGTCTATCCTGATCTCTGTCCCTTCATTACCCGCCGGGACGTCGGGAGCTTTGGGAAGATCGAGAGGCGTGACCGGCCCTTCCGGGTCCGGCTTCTTGTCAGGCGTGATGGCACGAGCGGGCTTTTGGGACTGGATGGCCTGTTGCATGAAGTCCTTCCAGATACCCGCGGGCAGGCTACCGCCGCTGACGCCCTTCAACGGCTTGTTGTCGTCATTGCCGATCCACACGCCGACCACCAGCCGGTCATCGCCTTCTCCGGCATAGCCGACGAACAGGGCATCGCGATTATTCTGGCTGGTACCGGTCTTGCCATAATTGGGGATCGTCAGCATCGCCCGGCGTCCGGTGCCATCGTTGACCGCGGATCGCAGCAGCGCTTCGATATTGGCGTGGGTCCTGGAATCATAGCGTCCCGGCCAGTCGAACAGCCATTCGAACCAGCTCTGCTTTTCTTTCTTGAACGCATAAGGTTCGACCGGCCAGCTGTTACCGGCAACGCCTGCATAAGCAGCGGTCAGCTCCAGCAGGGTCATCGTCGATGTGCCGAGCGCCAGACTGGGGTCATCCTCGGCGAGCCGCGATTTGATCCCCAGATTGCGCGCTTCGCGGATGACGGCCTTGTCGCCGACCTCGCCAAACAGCCGCACCGCCGCGACGTTGCTCGACTTGGCAAATGCATCTTTCAAGCTGAGCGTGCCGCGATATTTTTCACCGGCATTTTTGGGCAGATAACCACCCTTGGTGATCGGACTGTCGTCGATCATGTCATCCGGACCCATGCCCGAGCGCAATGCGGCCAGATAGACAAACAGCTTGAAGGTCGACCCCGGCTGGCGCTGGGCCTGGGTGACGCGATTGAAGGTGGATTTTGCATAATCCTTGCCACCGATCATCGCGACGACTTCTCCATCGGGACGCATCGCGACCAGGGCGACCTGCGCTTCACCGAGCGGGGCACGCGCCACCGCGCGGCGGGCTATTTCCTGCAGCCGGGCGTCGAGGGTCGTGGTCAGATTGAGCTTCTCGTAGCTGAGGTCGGTCAGTTCCCGCGCTTGCGGTATCGCCCAGTCGGCAAAATAGGTGCCCGTGGGCAGGGTATTCTGGGCGCGGACGTCGAGTCTGGCGATGCCGAGCCTGTCCGCTTCCTTCTGGCTCAGATAGCCGGTGCTGACCATCGCCGCCTTGACCAGACTGGCGCGCTTCGCGGCCAGTTCCGGATTGCGCGTCGGGGCGAGGCGGGAGGGGGCCTGGACCAGTCCGGCCAGCATGATCGACTGTTCGAGCGTCAGCTTTTCCGGCTGACGGTAATAATAATGGAGCGACGCGGCGCGCAGGCCGTAGACATTATCGCCAAAATAAACGTTGGATAAATAGCGCTCGAGTATCTCGTCCTTGGTCAGCCAGGCCTCCAGCCAGAAGGCAATCAGCATTTCCCGTGCCTTGCGGGTCAGGCTGCGTTCCGGAGTCAGGAAGGTGGTTTTTGCAAGCTGTTGGGTGATCGTGCTGCCGCCCTGGGTCATGCCGCTGCCGGAGATATTACTCCACAGCGCGCGCGCGAAGCCGCGCGGATCGACGCCCCAGTGCGAATAGAAGCGCCGGTCCTCGATCGATATGAAGGCCTGCACGACATGATCGGGCAATTTTGCTACCTGAACCGGATCGTCAACCACCGCGCCATTGCGCGCGAACGGCTGACCGTCGGAGGTCAGCAGCGTGATTTGCGGCGGAACAATCGGTTGCAGGGATTTGGACAAGGGGGCGGTGATCGCAAGATAGGCGACCAGCAGGATGAACAGGAACAGGGCAGCGGCAACCCCGCGACTGAACCACCACCATTTGCCGCGCGGCTTTTTGAGCGGCGCAAACGGTTCCTCGATGCGCGGCGGGATGGCGTCGCCATAGGGTTCGTAATATGGGGTTTCGCTGTTCCTTGCCGGGCCGAACGGCCAATACCAGCGCCGTCGCGGTCGCTTGGAAACATGATACGGCTCGTTCATCATCGCCGTATTATACTAACAATACAGCGATGGCCAGCCTGTAATTTGGTCATCGGTCTGGTCAGGTCGTTTACAGAGGTGCAGGACTTGCCAACGAAGGACCGGATCAGCGGACTAGCGCCCCATCACGCTTTCCGGCAGATCCTCGCCAAATATCCGCTGATAATATTCCGCTACCAGCATCCGTTCTGCTTCATCGCATTTGTTGAGGAAGCTGAGGCGGAAGGCAAAGCCGATATCCTTGAATATCGCCGTATTTTGCGCCCAGCTGATCACGGTCCGCGGGCTCATCACGGTAGAGATATCGCCATTGATGAAGCCTTGACGGGTCAGTTCTGCGACCTGGATCATCTTCTCAACAGTTTCGTTACCGGCCTCCGGTACTTTTGACAGGATCACCTTGGATTCGGTCTCGGCGGGAAGGTAGTTCAGCGTAACCACGATATTCCAGCGGTCCATCTGGCCCTGGTTGATCTGTTGGGTGCCGTGATACAGGCCGCTGGTGTCGCCGAGGCCGACCGTATTGGCGGTCGCGAACAGGCGGAAATAGGGATTGGGGCGGATTACCCGGTTCTGGTCGAGCAGGGTCAGCTTGCCTTCGGCTTCCAGAATCCGCTGGATCACGAACATCACATCGGGGCGACCGGCGTCATATTCGTCGAATACCAGAGCGGTGGGCGTCTGCAATGCCCATGGCAGCAGACCTTCGCGGAATTCGGTGACCTGCTGGCCATCTTTCAGGACAATCGCATCGCGACCGACCAGATCAATCCGGCTGATATGGGCGTCGAGGTTGATCCGGATACAGGGCCAGTTGAGGCGTGCGGCGACCTGTTCGATATGGGTCGATTTTCCGGTGCCGTGATAGCCCTGAACCATCACCCGGCGGTTGAAAGCGAAGCCGGCGAGAATCGCGATCGTGGTTTCCGGATCGAAAACATAGGATGGATCGAGGTCGGGAACCCGTTCGTCCTTCAGACTGAACGCGGGAACCTCCATATCCACATCAATGCCGAAGATTTCACGTGCATCTACGGTGATATCCGGAGCGTCCAAAACAGTCTCGCCACTGGCGTCGGGATTGATGTCAGGTATGTTGGTCATCGTCGTCCTTCGAAATGTCTTTGCCGCCCTAAGAAATGCAATAGGGGTGGGCCACTATCTAAAATCTGGTGATTCCTTAAGCTGCGTATAGGCCTCGATCACTTTTGCCAACTGTTTCTCGTGGCTGCGGTTACCGCCATTGCGGTCCGGATGATATTTGCGGACGAGCGCAGAATAGGCGCGGCGGATATCGGCCCGGCCAACGGATTGGGCAGCATCATCGCCAAGCCCTAGCGTCTTGAGCGCATTCTGGTCCGCTCGGGATATCGTGCGGCCATGGGTGTTGGTGGCTGTCTTGAGGCTGGCAAAACGTGCTCCTATTGCATCCAGCGGATCGGTAAAATCGGCCCAGGCCGGTTGTGCACCCGCTCCGCCGTCATAGATTCGGCGGGACGAGTCCCATCCTCTGACGGGATGCTGTGCATCGAATATTTCTTCGGCATCCATGCCGGCGAAATAATCATAACCCTGATTAAACTCCCGGACATGGTCGAGACAAAGCCAGCGATAGTCACCGGGGCCGTCATAGCTGTGGCGGGCACCATAGATGGAGGGGGCGCGAAATTCACCGCATTCCTCGCAGCCCTCTATCGCGCAGGTCCGGCCGTCGGTTTCAACGCGACCGTGAAAGCGGTTCGGTTTTCTTTTTGGCGAAGTTTCAGTCAAAATCCGTTCGAGCCGGGCTTGTTGAAGCCAGTCTGTCCTTTGTATTGAAACGCCGTTGAGCCATGCTCGACCTTGGGTTCGACAGGCTCACGGCGAACGGTTATAGTCGATGTCGAAAAAGCAATATGGAGATTCGATGCCCAAAGGTCCAGTCCACAGCGAGATTGAAAAACGGCTTACCGCCGAACTCGCGCCGATATCGCTGGTCGTGACGAACGACAGCGCCAGCCATCACGGCCATGCCGGCGATGATGGCAGCGGCGAATCGCATTTTTCGGTCGATATCGAATGTGCGGCGTTCGAAGGACAATCCCGGCTCAACCGTCAGCGGATGGTGAACAAGGCGCTGGGCGACATGATGCGCGACAAGGTCCACGCCATGGTGATCAAGGCGAGGGCGCCGGGGGAGTGATTGCCCCTTCTCCGTTGAGAGAGAAAATTTGAGCGCTGAAGCGACAATGATGAAGGACGTGCATGATCTGCAAATTATATTCTCGGCAGGACTAATGTTCTAACCGATAACACCGTCAGGGGTCTGGATAGAATATGACCAACATCGCGCAAACCATCGCTCCCACCACTCACGATCTTGGCGAGTTTGAAGTTCGCCGGGTGCTGCCGTCGCGCCATCGGCGGATGGTCGGGCCGTTTATCTTTGTCGATGAATTCGGTCCGGCGACGCTACCCGAGGGCGACGCCATGGCGGTGCGCCCGCATCCGCATATCAATCTGGCGACAGTAACCTATTTGTTCGAAGGCGCGATCGACCACCGCGACAGTCTTGGCTCGCACCAGACGATCCGGCCTGGTGAAGTCAATCTGATGACGGCGGGCAGGGGAATTGTCCATTCCGAACGTTCTCCGCTGGACATGCGGGACAGGCCCAAGCCGATGTTCGGCATGCAGACCTGGCTGGCACTGCCCGATGGCAAGGAAGAGATCGAGCCGGCGTTCGAGAATGTCGGGGAGGGCGATTTGCCGTTGATCGAGGATGGTGGCGGCAAGGCCCGGATCATCATGGGGAGCCTCTGGGGGCAGACGGCGCCGACCACCTGTCATGCCGAGACAATTTATGCCGATATTCTGCTCTACGCCGGTGGCGCGATACCGATTGATGCCGAGGCCGACGAGCGGGCGGTGATGCTGGTTGATGGCGACGGTGCGCTGGATGGCGTGCCGCTGGAGAAATATGTGCTTTACGTGATCGCGCCGGGGGCGACGGTCTCGCTCTCCTCTCTGTCGGGTGGTCG
>CAJQNR010000052.1 GCA_905479715.1 uncultured Sphingorhabdus sp. | reverse complement strand
ATATTGTACAAAAAATCCCGATGAATATTTATTGGGTGCTGCTCTCGAACTATATCAGTCATTGCCCTTGATAGCATCGGATAGACGATAGGCTTTCCACCGTCTGTCGATCTGTCCAATATCACCATTGGGGTTCCATTTCCCCCGTAGCAGAACAGCGACAGGCTGTCGCAATCCTACATCCGGCAAGCTGGATGCCCGCGAACCAGCGAACAGACCGGGCCTTGCGTCATGATGATGGACGTCCGATTTGCGAGGTCGGAATCATGCTGCAGGGATTTGCTGGGATTTCTTGGAAAAAGACCAAAAACCAACGAGTAGGAGGGTGGTTGATTAAAATCTGATTGTGATCAGATCAACCGGTGTATGGAATTCAGCTACTGTTTTTAAGGGAAAAAACTGGATCCCCCGTGAGGATTCGAACCTCAATTAACGGAGTCAGAGTCCGTGGTATTACCATTATACGACAGGGGAGTGCCGGTGCGCGGCAATAGGCAGGGAGACGTCTTCGGTCAAGTCTTTTGGTGCTATTTTGGTGGTGACGGACTTCGCTATTGCCGGGCGTGGTTACAATTATATCCGACCTCGCGGGAAATTGTGGCGGAGCGGGGGCTGGTGATGGCCAGGGAATAGCGATATTTCGCCCGGATCGGTCGTTCTGGACCGAATTTACAGCTGAATGTGATGTTTTACGTTGAACAAGGTTACCGGCCCTTGCGTCACAGGGGCCGTATCGTTATCTTCCAGGACAAGTACCGGCGGTATTATCCGATCCGGAGAACATAAGAGTTACGGTTATGGCGGATCGAGCGTCCCCATCGCCGCAAGATGTAACAGGCGGGTCATCCGCAAGGAAATCCCGCCCAAACCATGCGGCGACACATAAAGGTCAGAGTCGAACTGCGCCTCCGGTCCATCCGGGAACGGCGCGGTGGCCCAAATTGCGGTCCTATGCGGCGATAGATCTGGGCACCAACAACTGTCGGTTGCTGGTGGCGAAACCTTCATCAGACGGCTTCATCGTTACCGATGCCTTCTCGCGCGTCGTGCGCCTGGGGGAGGGGTTGGTCGAAACGGGCCGGATCAGCAACCGGGCGATGGACCGGGCGGTCGCCGCCTTGTCGATCTGCGCCGACAAGCTGCGCCGGCGCAATGTGACGCTGGCCCGGTCGGTGGCCACAGAGGCTTGTCGCCAGGCCAGCAACGGTGACAAGTTTATCGAACGGGTCCGCCGTGAAACCGGGATCGCGCTCGATGTGATTACCGCAGAAGAAGAAGCACGGCTGGCGGTGCTCGGCTGTCAGATATTGCTTGAACCCGGGGAAGGCCCCGCGCTCATTTTCGATATTGGCGGCGGGTCGACCGAGCTGGTGCTGGTCGACACGACCGGTTCGGCGCCGGAGATTATCGACTGGCTGAGCGTGCCGTGGGGCGTAGTCTCCCTGACCGAAAGCGAAAAATTCAATGCCGATGACCCGGTCGCACGGGGTGAGGCCTTTGCCAATATGCGGAATCGGGTGAGCGACAGTTTCGCCGGTTTCGCCGAGCGATTGCCGCAGCTCGACCAGTGCGATTACCGTTTGCTGGGAACCAGCGGCACGGTCACGACTCTGGCCAGTCTGCACCTGAAACTGCCGCAATATGACCGCAAGGTGATCGACGGTCTGATCGTTCCGACCGAATCGATGCGGGAAATCAGCAATATGCTGGCCCATGCGTCGCCGGACGAGCGGGCGGATATTCCGTGCATCGGGCGTGAACGGGCCGATCTGGTGGTCGGCGGCTGTGCTATTCTGGAATCTATTCTGGATATCTGGCCGGCGTCCCGGGTTGGCGTGGCGGATCGCGGCATCCGCGAGGGCATATTGCGCTCGCTAATGTCGGCCAACGAACGGCGTACGGTCCGATGAGCCGCGGACGATCAGGAACCAGACAGCGGGTCAAGACCGCCAAGGGCCGTAAAATCGGATCGACGCGCTGGCTCGAACGGCAGCTCAACGATCCCTATGTCAAGCAGGCGCGTGCCGAAGGTTATCGCTCGCGTGCCGCCTATAAATTGCTGGAGCTGGACGAACGGTTCAAGCTGGTGCGCAGCGCCAAGGCCGTGGTCGATCTTGGTATTGCGCCGGGCGGCTGGGCCCAGGTGATGCGCAAATATGCGCCCAAGGCCGCGGTTGTCGGTATCGATTTGCTGGAGGTCGATGCGATCGAAGGCGTTACCATTTTCAAGATGGATTTCATGGATGACGCCGCGCCGGACATGCTCATTGAAGCGCTTGGCGGCAAGCCGGACCTGATCCTATCCGACATGGCTGCCAATACGGTCGGCCACCAGCAGACCGACCATTTGCGGACGATGGGGCTGGTCGAGGCCGCTGCCTATTTCGCGGTTGAAAATCTGCAGAAGGGCGGAAATTTTGTCGCCAAGGTGCTTGCGGGCGGAACCGACAATGAACTGCTGACCTTGCTCAAGAAGCATTTTGACGTGGTGAAACATGCCAAGCCACCGGCGAGCCGCAAGGGCTCGTCCGAATGGTATGTGATTGCGCAAGGGTTCAAGGACAACGCCGACGCACCCTGACTGGCTTCACCTAATTTTCTGCGCGGGCCTTTGCGACCATTTCCTTCAGACCGTCATAGCCGACCGCGCCGACTTCCGACTGGTTGCCGACTACCCAGGCAGGGGTGCCGGTGAAACGCATCTGCTGCGCAATGGCGATATTATTCTCGATTTCCTTCTTGGCTTCCGCCGAAGCGATAAAGGCGCGCGCTGCGTCCATGTCGAGACCGACTTCATTGGCCGCGGCCTGGATCGTCGACGGGGTCGGGCGACCGGTGGCGAACATGGTTTTGTGGAAGGCGTAATATTTGCCCTGTTTTGCGGCGGCCAGCGCCATCAAGGCCGCGTCATTGCTCGCCTCGCTGAGGATCGGGAGTTCGCGGAACACGACTTTTATATTCTTGTCTTCGGCCAGCAATTTGGCGACGTCGCGCTCGGTCTGTTTGCAATAGGGGCAGTTGAAGTCGGAATATTCGACGATGATGACATCACCATCGGGGTTGCCGGCAAAGGCGTTTCCGGCAAACGGTTTTTCGATTTGTGTCCGTACCGCATCGATAGCGGAGGATTTTTGCCGGTTCTGCAAAATTTCCACCGCTTCGGGAATGATCTCGGGATTGTTGAGGATATAGTCCCGAACAATCGCCTCAATGGCTTTCTGTTCCTGGGCATTGATGCCCGCCGCCAGCGCCGCTTCGCTGGCTGCTTCGGTTGAGGAGACGCTGCCCGCCTGCCAGAACCAGACGCCCAATGCCGCCGCAAGGGCCAGTGTGCCGCCCGCCATAATCATCCACTTTCCGTTTTTACTATTTTCCACAATCAGGTTCTTTCGTTGCACGAAGCCATTGGCCATGGCTGCATGGCTTGTCCAGCCCAAAGGGCTTTCACGGGGGGATTCGGCTTAGCGGCGTTTGTTATTTCGCTCGTATTCGGCCTTGGCTATGAAGGATATGTCCTGTGCCCTTATCCAGTCCGGCGTATTTTCCGATATTCCGGCCATGGCGATCTGGGAACTGCGGATGGCGGCGGCATAATTGCCCTGCAGCATCGAGCTTTCTGCGGTCGCCAGTTGCGCGCGCGGCATATCGCCTTGCTGCGAATAGACCACGCCGAGCTGATACCAGGCAAAGGGGTTGCGATTGTCCTTGTTGACCGCGGCTTTCAACACCTGTGTCGCCTCGTCAAAATATTGGGTATCTTCGGTCGCGATCAGGGCGTGGCCAAAAAGGCTGGCGATCAGCGGCTGGTTGTTGGTCAGCTGTACCGCTCTGCGCAGCGATTTCAACGCTTCGTCGGGTTTGCCGGATTCGAGCAGGATCTGGCCTTGCAGCTCGAGAAAATAGGGATCATCCGGCGCGGATTTGAGCAGATTGTTGACCTCATAGAGCGCCCGGTCGGGATAGGCGCTCTTGTGCCAGGCATAGGCGCGGGCGTAGCGGGCAGGGGCCGTTTGGTCGCTCTCGGGATATTCGCGCAAGGTCACCGCCGGGTCGGCGGTAAAGCCGAGCAGCTTGGCCTTTACCCGTTTGAATCGCGCCTCGATTGCCGGATCGGACGGTTTGTCCCAGGCGGGATCCTTTTGGTACACATCTCTCAGCAGAGTGATCCGTTCCCCCGATAGCGGGTGGGTGCGTCCGTAGCTGTCCTCCTGCGGAATGCCGAGACGGAATTCGTAATTCTGCAACTTCTTGAAAAAGTTGATCGATCCTTTGCCGGATATGCCAGCTTCCGAAAGATAGCGGGCACCGGCGGAATCGGCTGATCGTTCCTGCACCCGGCTAAAGGCAAGGAACTTGCCCATGGCCGCTTGCTGGCCCGCGGCCAATATGCCCATGCCGGCATCGCCTGCGCCGGCGGCAATGGCTGCGGCACCCAATATCAGGCTGAGAATGGTAATGCCGGTGGCTGTTTTCACGCCTTCGTTGAAACGGATGATATGACCGCCGGTGATATGACCCAATTCATGGGCCATGACGCCTTGGACCTCATTGGCACTGTCGGCGGTTTCGATGAGACCGGAATAGAGATAGATTCGCTGGCCGCCAGCGACAAAGGCGTTGATCTGATCGTCGTTGAGCAGGACAACATCGACCTCGTCTGCATCCAGTTCGGATACCTCCACCAGCGGAGCGACCATGTCGGTGAACAGCGCTTCGGTTTCGGCATCACGCAATATCGACTGGGCCGCGACGGGTTGCACGATGATCGAAACCATCGCCAAAAAGGCCACGATATATCGCGGCAGCCTGCCGAAAACAGGCAGGCCGGTGCGGGGGAATGAAACAGCGAGCGTGTTGCGCATGAAAATCCTCAGCCTGAAAGTCGGGTTCGCGCTTTCTCTCCTGCCATTACGCGCCTGAACCGCGGATGAAAATAGCGCCGTCCCCACCCGATATCCGGGCGGGAACGGCGATGTCTGCTTTATCCGAACGTGCGTTGCCACCAGCCTTGCCGCGGCGACCCATCGCTCGATGTCGTCGCGTCGCTGTCGGATGTCTTGGCCACGGCCTCATCTTTCGGCTTGGCCACGGCTTCATCTTTCGACTTGGCCACGCTCTCGTCTTTTGGCTTGGCGGCGGCGCGGGATTTGCGCGGCTTTGCAGGCGCTTTTTCCTTTACCGGTTCCGCAGCGGCCGCATCAGCTTCCGCAGGGGCCTTGTCAGACGCCTCCGCACTATCGGCTTTTTTGGCCCGCGTTCTCGGTGCTCTTTTCACCGGCGGCTTTTCTTCAGCGGTTGCGTCCGTGGTTTCGGCAGCTGGCGCTGCAGCGGCTGTAGCCTTGGGTTTGCGGGGAGCGCGGCGGCGTTTCGGCTTTTCTTCTGCCGCTTCGCCTTCCGACTCGCTGCTGGCCACTGGCTGTTCAGCCGGGGTTTCGCTTTTGGCCGAACGGCGTCTGCTGCGTGGCTTGGCTTCGGCCTGCGGCTGTTCGTCCGCTTGTGCGTCGCCTTCGCCTTCGCTTGTGGTAACCGGTGCAGCATCTGCCTTGCGAGCACTGTTGCGGCGGCTGCGTGGCTTCGGAGCCTCCGCCTTTTCACCAGCATCGGAGCCGTCCGGCTGTGCAGCGACTTCGCTCTTGTTCTCGCCGTCGTTGCCCGGGCCGTTCTCGCCGCTATTGTCGGGAGCGCCGGATTCCGACCGATCGCCGCCACGATTGCGTCTTCCCCGCCGACGCCGTTTGCGTTTCGGCTTTTCACCGCCATCGTCCTGATTCCCACGGCTTTCCGTTTCGCCGGCATCCGCTTCTTCGACCTGAACGTCATCATCGTCATCATCAACAATGGGCTCGAATTTCGGCATGTTCTTTGGCGGGCTGCCGGAGGTCTGGATTTCCATTCGCGCGCCTTCGGTTTCCCCATCGGGCACGATTTCGATCGAGACACCGTAGCGTTGCTCGATATCCTCGATTTCATGCCGTTTGCTGTTCAGCACATAGATGCAGGCTTCCTGGCTGGTGCGCAGGGTGATCTGGCTTGCCTTGCCCTTGGCGGCTTCTTCTTCGAGCAGACGGAGCGCGGACAAGGCGGAGGACGATGCCGTCCGTACCAGCCCGGTGCCTTCGCAATGCGGGCAGACTTTGGTCGAGGCTTCGAGTACGCCGGTGCGCAGGCGCTGGCGGCTCATTTCCATCAGTCCAAAACTTGAAATCCGTCCGACCTGGATCCGTGCCCGGTCATTTTTCAGCGCTTCGCGCATCGCCCGTTCGACCTTGCGGACGTTGCCGCTGCGATCCATGTCGATAAAATCGATCACCACGAGACCGGCCATGTCGCGCAAGCGCAATTGGCGTGCGATTTCGGCGGCGGCTTCCATATTGGTTTTGACCGCGGTGGCCTCAATCCCGTGTTCGCGGGTTGAGCGGCCGGAGTTGATGTCGATCGACACCAAGGCCTCGGTTGGGTTGATCACCAGATAGCCACCGGATTTCAGCTGCACTTCCGGTGAGTACATCGCCGAAAGCTGATCCTCGACGCCATAGCGCTGGAACAGGGAGACCGGATCGGCGTAACTCTTCACCCGCTTGCTGTGGCTTGGCATCAGCAGCTTCATGAAGTTTTTCGCAGCGGTATAGCCGCTTGCCCCTTCGACCAGCACTTCCTCGATCTCGCGATTGTATATGTCGCGAATCGCGCGCTTGATAAGATCGCTGTCGCTGTGGATCAGGCTCGGTGCCGTCGCGCTCAGCGTTTTTTCGCGGATTTCATCCCACAGTCGGGCGAGATAATCAAAGTCGCGCTTGATTTCCGGCTTGGTGCGGGAAAGGCCGGCGGTGCGGACGATGCAGCCCATGCTGGTCGGCAGGTTGAGATCGGAGATGATCGATTTGAGCCGCTTGCGGTCGCCGGCATTGTTGATCTTCCGGCTGATTCCGCCACCGTGGGAGGTGTTCGGCATCAATACGCAATAACGACCGGCCAGGCTGAGATAGGTGGTGAGGGCAGCGCCCTTGTTGCCGCGTTCTTCCTTGACGACCTGAACGAGAACAACCTGCCGCCGCTGGATAACGTCCTGAATCTTGTAGCGTTTGCGCAGAGCCATACGCTTCTGGCGGGCCTGATCGCTGGCTTTTGGCATGCTGCCCTTGCCACGACCACGTGCGTTGCGACCACCGCGTCCGCGACGGCCACCGCTCTTGCCCTTTTTATCAGTGCTTGCATCCGACGAGTCGGTTTCGGATTCGTCTTCGTCATCCTCGTCATCATCTTCGTCGTCGCCATTTTCGACCGGAATTTCGCCTTCGGTCACATCAATCGTGTCGATGCTTTCATCCTGATCGACTTCGACCAGCGCGGTATCGAGTTCTTCAGTGGCTTCGCTGCGCACCATATCGGCGGGCGAATCATCTTCTTCCTCTTCTTGCGCGCGCAGGGCGGCTTCTTCGGCCGCATGTTCGGCTTCCTCGGCGAGAAGCGCTTCGCGATCTTCTCTCGGAATCTGGTAATAGTCTGGATGGATTTCGGAAAAGGCGAGGAACCCGTGGCGGTTGCCGCCATAGTCGACAAAGGCCGCCTGCAACGAGGGTTCGACCCGGGTTACTTTTGCTAGATAGATATTGCCTTTGAGTTGTTTGTGTTCCGATGATTCAAAATCGAATTCTTCAATTTTGTTCCCTTTTACGACCGCCACCCGGGTTTCTTCCTGGTGGCGCGCGTCGATTAGCATGCGCGTTGTCATTCAATAGTCTCCTGGCATGGCACAGAGGGCTGGAGCCCGGTGGGGCCATGCGATATGATAGGGATAACGGGTGTTTGCGCGCGGTCCTTTGATTAGGGGCGGGCGGCGTTATCCGGTTGATTTGAAATATTTCTGATAAAATTGCGTCTGCAACAACTGCATGGCCCTGGCCGTTAGCCAAAGTCGTTCCGCCTATGGAAGCACGTCCGAAACGGAGAGCTTCAAAGCCGGAAATGTCATGCCTCATGTTGCGTCAACCTGGTAGATGCCGAATGATTTCCGGCATTTAGACGAACCGCTTCAGGATAATTCCCGAATAGTCCGAAAGGCTTGGTAGCACCGCTCGGGCGGATCGGCAACACAAACTGTAACGAGTCTGAAACAAAGTCCCTAATTTCGCCATATGCGGATTCATGCCTAATGGGCCGTTAACCTTGTCATTTTACGGCAGCTTACGAAAGCTTCCTTAATGGGTTCTTCACTCCGTTTTTTAGTTGTGATTATTCAGGAAGCCCGAGCCGATGAGATTTGACTGGACCAAAAAGGCCCTTGCAAGGCATAAGCGGGCCATGGCGCTGGCATCCATTCTTTTTTCCGCATTGCTGATGACTCAACCGGCCCAGGCGGGTTCGGTGAGCCGGATCGAAGCGCGCGGTTCGCAGATAACCGTTTCCTTTGACGACCTTGTAGAAGGTGCCTCGACCTTCTCGTTGATCGGACCAGACCGTATCGCGATCGATATTCGCGGTGGCAAGGCCGGGCGGGGTGGTTATGCATCCGGTATTGTTAAGTCTGTACGGCAGGGACAGTATAATCCTAATACCGCACGGATAGTTTTTGATCTGGAGCGACCCGCGGTCATCACCGACGGCGGTTTTTCAAACGATGGCAAGCGCTTGACGCTTAGCCTGCAATCGGTTGGTCAAAACCAGATTGCCTCGGGTCGAAAATCCTTTCTGCCGCCAGTGGCTTTCCGGGCCGAGCCACCCAAGAGCAGCTATAGTGTCAAAGTGCCTTTGGGCAAACCAAGCGATTCTGTCAGCCTGCCAAAAATTTACGGACCTAATGATCCCAGCCGCCCGCTTGTGGTGATTGACGCTGGCCATGGTGGGCACGATCCGGGGGCGATTTCGCCCCATGGCGGGAAAGTCGAGAAGAATGTCGTGCTCGCGATTGCGACCGCTGTCCGTGACCGGTTGGTCGCTGGCGGACAGGTCCGCGTGGCTTTGACCCGCGAAACGGACAAGTTTCTGGTGCTCGAAGAACGATACGGGATCGCGCGACGTCTTGGCGCCGATCTGTTCATGTCGATCCACGCCGACGCAGCCGGAAATGAGGACGCATCGGGTGCCACGGTCTATACATTGTCCGAAGTCGCCTCTGATCGCGAAGCGGCCAAGCTGGCGGCGCGCGAAAACCGGTCCAATATCATCAATGGCATCAATCTTGGCGGTGCGACTCCGGATGTGTCATCGATCCTGATCGATTTGACCCAGCGCGAAACGATGAATGTGTCCGCAGATTTTGCCAAATTGCTGCACCGAGAAAGCAGCCGGCAAATGACCTTTCGCAAAATACCGCACCGCTATGCCTCGTTCGTTGTGCTCAAGGCACCGGATACGCCGTCGGTATTGTTCGAGACCGGCTATCTGACCAACAAGGATGATGTTGCCTTTCTGAACTCGCGTCAGGGCCGCAGCAAGGTTGCCGCGGGTGTCGCAAGTGCAGTCGAGGCGCATTTCGCCCGAAAACTGGCGATGCGATAGAAGTTTATTCAACTGTAAATTTATCCGGTCGTGCCGTCTTGATGTGGTGCACGATTTTAAAAGATAATCGCTGGAAAATGCACGCGAGGCGGTTTAGATAGCGCAGCCTATGGTAAAAGATGCGTCCGATACGGCTGGAGAAAGCCTTGCTTACAAGCTGGAACGAAGCACCGGCAGCTTTTTCGAGCGGATCGAAAATTTCTGGCAAAAGAAATGGTTCCGGTTGCTCGTGGCTTTTCTTGTCTTGTGCGTTCTGGGCTGGCTGCTGATCTGGCTGATCTTTGCCCGGGATTTGCCGGATGCGCGGGCGCTGCAAACCTATGAGCCGCCATTGCCGACGATGGTCCGCGCCTATGATGGCGAGCCGGTCCACAGCTATGCCCGTGAACGGCGGGTGCAGCTGGAGTTTTCCGAATATCCGGCGCTTCTGGTCCGGGCCTATCTGGCGGCTGAAGACCGCACCTTTTTCGAACATGGCGGATTGGACTATCCGGGAATCGCGACCGCAATCCTGACCAATATCACCAATAGCGGTCGGCCGGTCGGGGCCTCGACCATTACCCAGCAGGTCGCAAAAAACCTGCTGCTGAGCAGCGAAGTGTCTTATCGCCGCAAGGTGCGTGAAGCGATTCTCGCCTACCGGATCGAAGATGTGCTGACCAAGGAAGAAATCCTCGAACTCTATCTCAACCAGATATTTCTCGGTCGCAATGCTTATGGCGTTCAGGCGGCCGCGCAGGCCTATTTCGGCAAGGATGTCGACGCGCTGGCGCTGCATGAGATTGCCTATCTGGCGATCCTGCCCAAGGGGCCATCCAACTATCGTCCCGAAGTGCACGAACAACGCGCGATCAGCCGGCGCAACTGGGTGCTGGGCGGAATGCGCGACAACGGCTGGATCACCTCTGCGCAATATGAGGCCGCGATAGCACAACCACTGGGTACCATTTCCCGTTCCGGCCCCCGTTTTGAACGGGTGGGCGGATATTTTATCGAGGAAGTACGGCGCCAGTTGATCGAGCAATTTGGCGACAATGAGAAAGCCGGCCCGTATAGCGTCTATTCGGGCGGCCTGTGGGTGCGCACGTCGCTGAACCCGGAACTGCAGGAATATACCAAGGATGCCCTGCGCGGCGGTTTGCTGCGCTACAGCCGCGGCAAGGGCTGGAGCGGTCCGATCAACAAGATCGAGATTGACGAGCAATGGGCCCAGCGGCTGAGTTCGACTTTCATCAACACCGATTATGCCAACTGGCAGATCGCGGTCGCGATCAGGACAACCGGAGGCGGTGCGGAAATCGGCTTCAGTGATGGCACCACCGGCCGGATAAATTCCGTGCCCAGTGCGCTCAAGGTCGGTGATATTATCGCCGTCAGTCCCTTGGGCGGGAGCAGCTACAAGCTGGAAAATGTACCGGAAGTCTCAGGCGGAATGGTCGTGCAGAATCCGCGTAATGGCCGGATATGGGCGATGCAGGGCGGTTTTGATGACCGGATGAGTTCGTTCAACCGCGCGACGCAGGCCGAACGCCAGCCGGGATCGACGATCAAGCCGTTCGTCTATGCAACTGCGCTGGATCAGGGCATGACCCCGGCGACGCTCATCGCCGACGAGCCTTTCTGCGTCTATCAATCGGCGGCACTTGGTCGCAAATGTTTCCAGAATTTCGGCAATTCGCGCGGTGCCGGCGAGCAGACGCTGCGCTGGGGGGTTGAACAATCGCGCAACCTGATGACGGTGCGCGCTGCCAATGATGCCGGGATGGAAAATGTCGTCAAGACGATCAAGACCATGGGTATCGGCGATTACAAACCCTATCTCGCCTTTGCCCTCGGCGCCGGTGATACTACGGTGATGAAGCTGACCAACGCTTATTCGATGCTCGCCAATCATGGCCGCGAGCTGAAACCGACGGTGATCGATTTTGTCCAGGATCGCCACGGCAAGGTAATTCTCCGCGCCGACAAGCGCGTGTGTGAAAATTGCAATATGCGCGACTGGGACGGAGAGCCGATGCCGCGTCCGCGTCCGGTCGGAAAACAGCTGATGGATCCGATAACGGCCTATCAGATGGTCGATATCATGCAGGGCGTCATCACGCGCGGCACGGCGCAAAATCTGAAAAGTCTCGACCGGCCGCTGTTCGGCAAGACCGGAACCACCAGTGGCCCGACCAATGTCTGGTTTGTCGGCGGTTCACCCGACATGGTGGCTGGCGTCTATCTCGGCTATGACCAGCCGCGCAACATGGGCGGCTATGCCCAGGGCGGGACCTTGGCCGCGCCGATTTTCCGGCATTTTGCCGAAAAAGCGATGGCCGGCATGCCGAAAACGCCATTTGTCGCGCCGAAAGGCGTGCGCATGGTCCGCGTCGATCGCAGAACCGGCAAGCGCGTCTATGGCGGTTGGCCTACCGATGATGCCAGATCTGCGGTTATCTGGGATGTCTTCAAGCCCGAAACCGAGCCGCGCCGGTCGATCCGCAAGGATGAGCTTCTCGCCCGTCTCGAAGCGCGCAAGGCGCAATTGATCGCCCAGCGCGCCGCGGAGAAGGCCCGCGCCGCGGAAGCCAATCGCAATCGCGGTCCGGCGCAAAATGACGATGAATTCCTGCAAGCCGAAGGCGGCATCTATTAGCGCTCGCCGTTTCTGGCGCCGATGCTGACCGCGTCGGACATTGCGCCCGTTCAGGGCATCAAGACGGTCGGCATGGAGAGCGTCGCCGCGCTTGCCGAGATTACCGCCGATGCCTTCCGCGATGATCCGTTCAATCGCTGGCTGTTTGGCGGCTTTGATCCGATGCAGCGGACCTTTGCCAATCTGGCGCGCCATATTTACGCGCCCAATGGCTATTGCCAGCTCCTGTCCGACGATGGCGCAACGCGCGCGGCTGCCATGTGGCTGCTTCCCGGTGACAGTTCCGAAGCGCCGCTGACCGGCATGTTGCAGACCTATTGGGGCCTTTTCGCCAGCGGCGGCATGGGCGCGCTGCAGCGGGGCAAGGCTGCGGGCGATGCGATGGCCAAGCACCATCCGACCGCGCCGCACGCCTATCTCTTCACCGTCGGCGTCGCCAGCGCGGGACGGGGCAGGGGGCTGGGGCGACGGTTGCTGGAACCGGTTCTGGACGCCTGCGACCGCAGCGGTACCATGGCCTATCTGGAGAACAGCAATCCGGCGAACCGGCGTTTTTATGCCAGCCTGGGTTTCGAGCGGGTTGAGCTGTTTCACGCCACGCCCGACAGCCCGCCGCTTGAGGCGATGAAGCGGCTGCCGCGCTAGCGCAGATCATCATGCAGGAGCAGTGCAACAATTGTGAAATATTTCTGTAATTCAACGGTCATTGAGCACCAGTAGATCGCGGCTAGGAAAGGTTGCGCCGGGATATTCATGGCGGGATCAACCTTGAACAAAGGAATTTAAGATGAAAAATAAGATTGCACTTATCGCGCTTGCGTCGCTGTCATTGGCGGGTTGCGAAAATCAGGCCGGTAGCGCGGGCGGCGGTGCCAGCAGAGACCAGATCCGGATTGTCGGTTCCTCTACCGTCTTTCCGTTCGCCAAGGCGGTTTCCGAAAATTTCGTCAATTCGAGCAGCTTCAAGGCTCCAGTTCTGGAATCGACCGGTACCGGCGCGGGGATGAGCCTGTTCTGTGCAGGGGTCGGTGCGGCCACGCCCGACATCGAAAATGCATCGCGCCGGATGAAAGCATCCGAGTTTGACCTGTGCCAGACCAATGGTGTCACCGACATTGTCGAGATCAACATCGGTATCGACGGTCTCGCGGTCGCGCAATCAAAGGAAGGCGTCGGTTTTGAACTGACCCCTGAACAGATTTACAAGGCGATTGCCGCGAAGCCTTTTGGCAAGGAAAATACCAACAAGAACTGGTCCGACATTGATCCGTCGTTGCCGTCCATGCCGATCAGCGTTTACGGCCCGCCGTCGACATCGGGCACGCGGGATGCGCTGACCGAACTGATCATGGAAGTCGGTTGCAAGACAGATCCGGCAACCAAGGCGCTGAAGGACAGCAACAAGGACGAATATGAAGCGATCTGTCACGAGATCCGCACCGACGGCCCCTATCTGGACGCCGGCGAGAATGACAATCTGATCGTGCAGAAGCTGAAGTCCAATCCCAATGCCGTCGGGATTTTTGGTTACAGCTTCCTCGAAGAAAATCTTGATACGGTCCGCGGCA
>CAJQNR010000051.1 GCA_905479715.1 uncultured Sphingorhabdus sp. | reverse complement strand
CGATTATTATAATCATAATATCGACACCTCGCCGGAACATTATGAGAAGGTGATCACCACCCGCACCTTCGGCGACCGGCTCGAAACGCTCGAAAATGTCCGAAATAGCGGGATCAACGTCTGTTCCGGTGGCATTGTCGGCATGGGCGAGGCCCGCGAAGACCGGGTCGGTTTTGTCCACGCTCTGGCGACCCTGCCAAAGCATCCGGAGAGCGTTCCGGTGAACGCACTGGTCCCGGTGAAGGGCACCGTGCTTGGCGATATGCTTGCCGACACGCCGCTGGCGAAGATCGACGATATCGAATTTGTCCGCACGATCGCGGTGGCACGGATCACCATGCCCGCCTCGATGGTGCGCCTGTCCGCCGGTCGCGAGAGCATGAGCGAAAGCACACAGGCTTTGTGCTTCCTCGCCGGTGCCAACAGCATATTCACCGGCGACAAATTGCTGACCACCGGCAATGCGGGTGATGACGCGGACGAGACATTATTTGCAAAACTGGGGCTGGTTCCGATGGAAGCCGAGCCAAGAGAAAATCAACTAGAGGCTGCTGAATAACCTATGTTCAAAAAAATCCTGATCGCCAACCGTGGCGAAATTGCTTGCCGCGTCATCCGTACTGCCCAGAAAATGGGTATCAAGACGGTTGCCGTCTATTCCGATGCTGATGCGCGCTCGCCTCATGTCAAAATGGCGGATGAAGCCGTCCATATCGGTCCGTCGCCAGCTGGCGAATCCTATCTGATCGCGGACAAGATTATCGCGGCCTGCAAGGAAACCGGCGCGGAAGCGGTTCATCCCGGCTACGGATTCCTGTCGGAGCGTACTAGTTTCGCCCAGCAGCTGGATGACAATGACATCGCCTTCATAGGCCCGCCAATCAACGCCATCGCGGCGATGGGCGACAAGATCGAGTCGAAGAAACTGGCCGAGAAAGCCGGTGTCAGCGTGGTACCCGGTCATATTGGCGAGATCGACGATACCGAACATGCGGTGAAAATTTCCACCGAAATCGGTTATCCGGTGATGATGAAAGCCAGCGCCGGCGGCGGCGGCAAGGGCATGCGGCTTGCGTGGAACGAGAAAGACGTCCGCGAGGGCTTTGAAGCGACCAAGCGCGAAGGGCTTGCCAGCTTTGGCGACGACCGCGTGTTTATCGAGAAATTCATCGAACAGCCGCGCCATATTGAAATCCAGGTGCTCGGCGACAAGCATGGCAATGTGATTTATCTCGGCGAACGCGAATGTTCGATCCAGCGGCGCCACCAGAAGGTCGTCGAGGAAGCGCCATCGCCTTTCGTCGATCCCGAAATGCGCAAGAAGATGGGTGAACAGGCCGTCGCGCTGTCGCAGGCTGTCGGCTATTATAGCGCCGGTACGGTCGAGCTGATCGTCGGCGCCGACAAGAGCTTCTATTTCCTTGAAATGAATACCCGGCTTCAGGTCGAGCATCCGGTCACCGAATATATTACCGGTCTCGATCTGGTCGAGCAGATGATCCGCGTTGCCTATGGCGAGAAATTGCCGCTGGCTCAGGATGAAGTCACTCTGACCGGCTGGGCGGTCGAAAATCGCGTCTATGCCGAAGACCCCTATCGCGGCTTCCTGCCATCAACAGGTCGTCTCGTGAAATATCGCCCACCCGCTGCGGAAGAGGGTATTCGGGTTGACGATGGTGTCCAGGAAGGTGGCGAGGTTTCGATTTTCTACGATCCGATGATCGCCAAGCTGATCACCTATGGCGAGACCCGTATTGAGGCGATTGATCGCCAGATTGACGCGCTCGACCGGTTTGAACTTCAGGGCCCCGGCCATAATATCGATTTTCTTTCGGCGTTGATGCAGCACGAGCGTTTCCGCGAAGGCAATATCACCACCAATTTCATTGCCGAGGAATATCCCGACGGCTTTCACGGTGCACCGGCATCCGATGAATTGCTCAGTAATCTCGCGGCCATTGGTGCCTTTGCTGCAACGGCCCATGCCGATCGTGCTCGCCGCGTTGACAACCAGCTGGGCAAGCGACTCGATGCCCCCTCTGAATGGGAAGTCAAAATTGGCGACAAGATCATGGCCGTATCGGTTTCCGAAGAGGAAATATCGGTCGATGGCGCGCCGGTCGATCTATCGATGGAATATACGCCGGGCGACAGTCTCGTCCTCGCCGAGGTGGCAGGCAAGCCCCTGTCGGTGAAGATCGCGAAAACCGCCAATGGCTTCGCTCTGAACAGCCATGGCGCAACGCATAAGGCCCGGATATTGCCGGCCCATGTGGCGCAGCATGCCGTGCATATGATCGAAAAAATTCCACCCGATCTGTCGAAATTTTTGCTCTGCCCCATGCCCGGCCTGCTCGTCGCGCTGCATGTCGAAGTCGGCGAAGCGGTTGTCGAGGGACAGCCTTTGGCCGTCGTCGAAGCAATGAAGATGGAAAATATCCTGCGCGCGGAAAAAAATGGTGTGGTGAAATCACTGGAAGCCGCACAAGGCGATAGTCTCGCCGTCGATGCGGTGATCCTGGAACTGGAATAGCGGAACTATCCTGCTTCCGAAAGGGAGCCAGAAATTTCGACCGAAATGGGCCGCAATGGACCGGAGTAGCTGCCAAGGATATCAGGCAGGCACGATCTCCGGTTCGTGGCCCATCAAGGGCTTGGCCAGAAAAAGCTTGAAGAGCATGAAAACCACTCCGGTGAATAGTGCAAAGCCAGCGTGCAACAACCAGAATTGGGTCACCGGCATGGTCTCGAACCAGCCGCCGACCCATCCGACGATTGAATTGCCCACGAAGAAGGCCAGATAATAGAGGCCGATCACCGTGGCGTTTATGGCTTTGGGCGCAAGCCGGGCAAATAGTGCCAGACTGACCGGAAGCATATGCGCGAAGCCGATACTGTTGATGACATGGAACATCACGGGCCAGAACAGGCCGATTTTGCCTCCTTCCGGCGTTGTCGCGGCTGCAGTCACCAGGCAGAGCATGCCACCGACCGAAAAAGCAGAGCCGATGATGATCTTGCTCAGTTCATCCGGTTCCTGCCAGCGCGTGCCATACCAGCGATAAAATAGTGCGACCAGAGCAAGAAAGCTGACGGACACAATCGCGTCGAGCGTCACCAGCCAGGTCGTCGGCAATTTTGTTCCCATGAAATCGAGATCAAAATTCTGGTCCGCCCAGACCAGATAGGCATTGAAAATCTGGTTGTTGGGGACGATCGCAATTGCGAGAATGGGAATGAGCAGGATCAAGGCAGCTGTCGCCAGCCACTCACGCCGTCCCATTGCCGGTCGGTTTTCGCGTTCAGAACGTACCGGAACCGTGAAATTTTCCTTCGGAAGATATTTTGAACCGGAAACATAGATGAAAAGACCGATCAGCATTCCAACACCTGCCGCTCCGAAGCCCCAGTGCCAACCAACGGTTTCCCCAAGGGTTCCGACGATCAGCGGGGATGCGATCACGCCTGCGTTGATGCCGAGATAGAATATCTGGAATGCATCGGCACGGCGCAGGTCTTCGGGCTTGTAAAGCGATCCGACCTGGCTGGCGATATTGCCTTTGAACATGCCGGACCCGAGAATAAGACAGAGCAGGGCAAGCAGAAATGTCCCGTCGAAGGCCATCAAGAAATGCCCCGCTGCCATCGTCATGGCTCCCAGCAGAACGGTGCGGTGCTTGCCAAGTACGCGGTCTGCCAGAAACCCGCCCACTATCGGCGTCAGATAGACGCTCGCGGCATAGGTGCCGAAAATCGCGCTGGCGAACGGTTGTCCGTCGATGCCGCCGAAAAGCGTTCGCAATTGCTCGATCCCTGCCACATTCTCGACACTGCCGGGGAGCAGCAGCTTCTTGGTCATGTAAAGAACCAGCAGTGCTTGCATGCCGTAAAAGGAAAACCGCTCCCACGCCTCGGTAAAAGCCAGATATCCCAAGCCTTTGGGATGACCGAGAAAAGCGGTGTCGCTATGGGTTTCGATGTCAATTTCGGGTGTGATTTCGGCGATTGTCATCGATGTTATTCCTGACACGAATTACCTTGAGGAAGCCAGTGTAGGAAAGGATACACCTCACGACAATAACGATGATTGCAAGGTACGGGATCAAGCCGCTATAGCGGCTTCAAATCGAAACAAGCATAAGACACAGGGAGAATATGGGTGGCTTCATCGGGACTGGTAACGCCGACCATTGAACGGGAACCGACGCAAAAAGAAATCCGTCTGGTCATCGCGGCCTCTTCCGCCGGCACCATTTTCGAATGGTATGATTTTTTCATCTACGGCACCTTATTCTATATCATCGGGCCGACCTTCTTTCCGAGCGGCAATCCGACGCTAGAAATCCTGATGGTCTGGGCGACTTTTGCCATCGGCTTCGGTTTTCGTCCGGTCGGTGCAATCCTTTTCGGTTTCCTCGGCGACAAACTGGGACGCAAATATACTTTTCTGGTCACGGTCACCCTTATGGGCATAGCCACCGCGGGGGTCGGATTCATTCCGGGCGCGGAAACAATTGGGCTGGCGGCTCCGTTAATCGTGATTTTCCTTCGGATATTGCAGGGCCTTGCCCTTGGCGGGGAATATGGCGGCGCAGCCATTTATGTCGCCGAACATGCGCCGACCAACAAGCGTGGATATTATACGAGCTTCATCCAGGCGAGCGTCGCCGGCGGATTTGTCCTGTCGATCGCTGTCATACTGGCTTGTCGCTTTCTGATTCCGGAGCAGGAATTTAACGACTGGGGATGGCGGGTGCCGTTTCTCCTTTCAATCATCCTGCTGGTAATTTCGCTTTGGATGCGGCTGAAGCTCAATGAAAGTCCGGTCTTTCAGGCCATGAAGGAGGCCGGTGAAATGGCCGGCAATCCTTTTGTCGAAAGCTTGACCTACCCCGGAAATATAAAGCGTATCTTTGTTGCCCTTTTCGGGATTACCGGTGTCCTGACAACCATCTGGTATACCGCTTTTTTCTCGGGCATGTCATTCCTCCGCGGGCCGATGAATATGGAGGCCCAGACGGTCGATATCATTCTCTTCACGTCGGGAATCATCGCGATGGCATTTTATCTGGTCGTCGGCAAATGGTCCGACAGAGTCGGGCGCAAGAAGCCGATTATCGTCGGGGCGCTGTTATCCCTGCTATTATTATTTCCGGCATTTTGGGGGATGGGCCAGCTTGCCAATCCGGGCCTAACCGAAGCTGCACAGGCAAATCCGGTTCGTATTGAAGGCGAAGACTGCCACACGGATCCCTTTGCCGAACTGTTCAGCCGGGAGCAGAGCGATTGCGGTAAGATTCTGGAAACACTGACGTCTGCCGGGGTTTCTTATACACTCGCTGACGGCAAGGCATTGAGCCTGAGTGCCGGCGGCAATGCAATCCCGATTGATCCGCTATGGCTGGAGGATGGCGATGCCAGAAGTACCGGTATCCGCGATGCTCTTGGCAAATATGGCTATGACTTTTCCAAACAGCAACCGGACATGGTCAGCATCTTGGGTATCGTCGCAATTTTGCTGGTTCTGGGTGGTTTGAGCGCCTTGACCTACGGGTCCGTTGCTGCGCTGCTGTCGGAAATGTTCCCCGCTAAAATCCGCTATAGTTCGATGTCGATACCCTATCATATCGGTGCCGGTTATCTGGGTGGTTGCCTGCCGCTGATTGCCGGATATATCGTGGCCCGGTCCGGTGATATCTATGCCGGTCTTTGGTACACGTGGATTGTCGTCGCATTCGGGGTTGTCGTTGCCTGGTGGGGTATTCCCAACGATCCAGAAGCGGCTCTCGACGAAGCGCAATAAAGACCGTATCGCTCGGTTCATGAGTGACGCAAAACCGATCATCCCGCCCACTGCTGCGGTAAGGCTCGATTCCGACGCACTGGTCGCAAACTGGCGCGCGCTTGACCGGTTGTCGGGAAAGGCGAAGGCCGGAGCGGCCGTAAAGGCAAATGCCTATGGTCTCGGCGCAAGGGCTGTTGTGAAAAAGCTGGTGGCGGCAAGCTGCACCGATTTTTTTGTTGCCAACTGGCAGGAAGCTCAAGAGATCGAAGACCTGACCGCTGACAAAGCATCGGTGTCCGTGCTCAACGGCGTCCGCGCGCTGGATATGCCGTTTGCACTGCAATCTGCTGCAAAACCGGTAATCAACAGTCTCGATCAGCTTGCTCGCTGGAAGACATCGGGCAGAGCATGCGATATCATGATCAACAGCGGCATGAACCGTCTGGGAATTGATCTGGCAGACCTCCACGAAGATCTTTTTGCAGGGATGAACATTGATATTGCGATGAGCCATCTCGCCTCCGCGGATGCAGATGGGCCGCAGAACAGCGATCAGCTGAAATGCTACCGGGCTGCGCTGGGAAAGGTACCGGCCAGACGGACGAGCCTGGCCAACAGCGCCGGTATCGCATTGGGCAGTGATTACCATTTTGATGTCACGCGTCCCGGCCTGTCACTATATGGCGGTATTCAGCGTCCGGAACTGGCAGATCTCATCAAACAGGTGGCTATCCCGCAGGCAGAAGTCATCCAGGTCCGTTCGCTTCGTGCCGGTGACAAGCTTGGTTATAATGCGCAATATGTTGCAGACCGCCCCCATGATATTGCGATATTGGCGATGGGCTATGCAGACGGATATTTGCGCGGCTTTTCCAGCAGCGGTGCCTTTCTGCACAAAGGACAAAGACTGCCGGTTCTCGGTCGCGTCTCGATGGATCTGATTGCGATCGATCTTGCCGCCGCGCCTGACGTGGCCGAAGGGACCTGGGTCGATTGCGAATATGATCTTGGCATTGCTTCTGCACAATCGGGCCTGTCGCAATATGAATTGATAACCGGTCTCGGCAGACGATTGGCGCGGCAGTGGCTTTAACGCCGTGAAAGCCGGCACTTTAACGCAACTGCACAAAAGAAAAATGCTGCGCAAAAATGCTGCACAACAACAGAAGTTGCGGCAATGCACAAATAGGTTTAGTGCTATTGCAACATGCAAATAAATGACGGTTAAAAACCCGATAGTCTTCAGTGTTTTTAAACCGATCGGGAGCTTATATGGCCAAGTCGAAAAAGAAGATTCAGGACGGTCCGATAGTCATTAAAAAATATGCCAATCGTCGTCTCTACAACACCCAGACATCCAATTATATCACGCTCGATTTTCTCGCCGAAATGACTCGCAATGATGAGGATTTTGTCGTTGTCGATGCCAAAAGCGGGGAAGATATCACCCACAATGTGTTGACCCAGATCATCGTCGACGAAGAAAGCAACGGCAAGCATATGCTGCCGGTCAATTTCCTGCGTCAGCTGATTTCGATGTACGGCAACAGCATGCAGTCCCTGATGCCGTCCTATCTCGAAGCGTCGATGGACAATTTTCGCAAAAATCAGAAGCAGTTTCAGGAAGCGGTCGAGGGCGCGCTCAACAAGAACCCCCTGGGTCAGATGGCGGTCAAAAATCAGAAACAGTTTCAGGAAGCGATTGAAAATGCCCTGAAGGCCAGCCCGCTGGCCGGGGTGTTTGAAAAAGCGCTGAGCCTCGGTCAAAACGGACGCAACGACGCCGAGGATGAGGAGCAGGAAGAACAGTCCGAAAAAGACATCGAGATCATGGAACTGAAAAAACAACTGGCCGATATTCAGTCCAAGATAGACAATCTCGACCAGTAATCACCGGAAAACAATAATCCGCAGGAAAACCAAGTGAAGAAAAACGCTCTCTCAATCACCCGTGAAGATGATTTCGCGGGATGGTATCAGCAAGTCATTGCTGAAGCCGACCTAGCCGAAGAATCCGGCGTCCGTGGCTGCATGATCATGCGGCCATGGGGCTATGGAATCTGGGAGCGGGTGCAATATCTCATGGACCAGCGGATCAAGGCCACCGGCCATGAAAATTGCTATTTTCCGCTTTTTATCCCGCTCAGCTATTTTGCCAAGGAAGCGGAACATGTCGACGGCTTTGCCAAGGAGATGGCCGTCGTCACCCATCATCGGCTGATGAAGGACGGCAATGACCTGATCGTTGATCCCGATGCGAAACTGGAAGAACCTCTGGTCGTGCGGCCCACTTCGGAAACGGTCATCGGTACGGCTTTCTCCCGCTGGGTTCAAAGCTGGCGCGACTTGCCTGTGATGATCAACCAATGGGCCAACGTCGTGCGCTGGGAAATGCGGACAAGAATGTTTTTGCGGACCAGTGAATTCCTCTGGCAGGAAGGCCACACCGCCCACGCGTCCAAAGCCGAGGCGATGGAAGAAACGCTCAACATTCTGGAAATGTACCGCAGCTTTTCCGAGGATGTATTGGCGATGCCGGTTGTCGCTGGCGAGAAGCCGGAGAATGAACGCTTCCCCGGCGCCGACGCGACTTATTCGATCGAGGCGATGATGCAGGATGGCAAGGCGCTGCAAGCCGGAACCAGCCACTTCCTCGGCCAGACTTTCAGCAAGGCCCAGAATATCCGCTATCAGGACAAGGATGGCGAATTTCAGTTTGCCTATACCACCAGCTGGGGCGTTTCGACCCGTCTCATCGGCGGCGTTATCATGACGCACGGTGATGACGACGGCATGCGCGTACCGCCACTGGTCGCGCCCTATCAGGTGGTGATCGTGCCGATGTTGCGCGACAAGCCGGAAGATGAAGCGGTGCTGGACTATTGCAAAGCGCTGGCAAAGGATATCGCGAAGCTGCGGGCCTTTGACGAACCGGTCCGGGTCAAGCTCGATATCAGCGGTGCAAAAACCCAGACCAAACGCTGGTCCTGGATCAAGAAAGGTGCGCCGGTCATTCTCGAGATCGGTCCGCGCGATATGGCCGAGAACAAGGTGGCGATGATCCGCCGCGACGCGCTTTACCAAGACAGCGGAAAACTGGATACGAAGTTTCTGGCGAAGGCCGAATTCGTACCGGAAATTCCGGCGCTCTTGTCGGATATCCAGACGTCCATGCACACAGAAGCCAACGAACGTCTCGCTGCCAATGTGAAGCGCGGTGTCGAACATTGGTCGGACGTTGAACGTTTCTATGCGGCAAAAAAGAAATATCCGGGCTGGCTGGAAGTGCAGTGGTGCAAGGCAACCGGCGAGGAACTGGAAGCGATCGAAGAACGGCTCAAGCAATTGAAGCTGACCTTCCGCAACGTACCGGAGGATGCCGCAGCCGCCGACGGCAAATGCATCTTTACCGGCAAACCGGCGGTTGAGCGGATCATCATAGGCAAAGCTTATTAATGGCAGGTCCGAGAAAACCTCACAAACCGAAACAGGTTCCGACGCGCAAGCAGATCATGGACCTTATCGAGCGCTCCGATGTGGCGGTTGGCAAGCGCGAGATTGCAAAAGCGTTTGGCTTGAGGGGATCGGACAAAATCGCGCTAAAGGCGTTGCTGAAGGATATGGCCGACGAGGGGCTGATTGACAGCACACCGGGACGGGCGTTCCATAAAATGGGTGGTATTCCCAAAGTCACGGTTCTGAAAATCGTCGAGATTGACGGCAACGAAGCGATCGGCATTCCCGAACGCTGGGAAGCGGATAATGCCCCCGCACCGAAGCTGCGGATCAAGGAAAAAGGGCGGCGAGCGGCGCTGGCCATCGGTGATCGCATTCTCGCCCGCACCGAAGAACGGGGGCAGGGGCATGTAGCCTTTCTGATGAAGAAACTGGCCCAGGCGAGCGAAATGCTCATGGGTATCGTCGAAAAGGACGAACGCGATCGCTTTTGGCTGAAACCGGTCGACCGGAAAATTCGTCGCAGCACGCCGATCATGGATCTGGGCGATGCGCAGCCGGGCAATCTGGTGCTGGCCGAACCGGTCAAGCGCGGCTCAGAGGTCAAGGCGCGGGTGAAGGAAATATTGGGCGATCCGTTTGCGCCCAAGTCCTTTAGCCTGATCGCCATCCACAAATTTGAAATCCCGCTGCATTTCCCGGACGCGGTGATCGAGGAAGCCGAACAGGCAACCAAGCTGAAAATATCGAAAGAGACGCGCGAAGATCTGCGGCATCTGCCGATTGTCGCCATTGATCCCGCGGATGCCCGCGACCATGATGATGCGATCTGGGCCGAACCGGATGACAGTCCCGACAACAAGGGCGGTTTCAAGGCGCTGATCGCGATCGCCGATGTCTCTTTCTATGTCCGTTCGGGCAGCAAGCTTGACCGTGAAGCCTATAAGCGCGGCAACAGCGTCTATTTCCCCGACCGGGTTGTGCCAATGCTGCCGGAAGCTTTGTCGACCGATGTCTGCTCGTTGAAACAGGGCGTCGAACGGGCGGCTCTGGTTTGTCACGTCACCATCAATGCCAGAGGGCAGGTCATCGGTTCGCGGTTCACGCGCGCGATCGTCAAATTGGCTGGCAATATCGCCTATGAAGACGCGCAGGCCGCGATGGACGGGAAACTGGATCATCCACTGAAAAGCAGCGCGCTGGAGCCTTTATGGGCCTGCTGGAAATTGCTCGCCAAGGCGCGCGACGAGCGCGAACCACTCAATCTCGATCTGCCCGAAAAGCGGGTGGTGCTCGATGATCAGGGCAAGATTGTAGAGATTGCGATCCGCGAACGGCTCGATGCGCATCGTGTGGTCGAGGATTATATGATCGTCGCCAATGTCGCGGCCGCGAAGATGCTGGAATCGAAAAAGTCTCCGGTAATCTATCGCGTCCACGAGACCCCTTCGCGCGAGAAGCTGATCGCGCTCAAGGATTATCTCAAGAGCTTCGACATGAGCTTTGCGATGGGGCAGGTGATCAAGCCGTCGGTATTCAACAATCTGATCGAGCAGGTTGATGACGAATTGCTGCTGCCGTTGGTCATGGAACAGATATTGCGCAGCCAGACCCAGGCTTATTATGGCCATACCAATATGGGCCATTTCGGCCTGTCGCTGGGAAGCTACGCCCATTTCACCAGCCCGATCCGGCGCTATGCCGATCTGATCGTGCACCGCGCACTGGTCAGCGCCTGCAAGCTGGAGCAGCCAGCACCGGAAAATAGCGCGATCCCGGAATATTCGGGACTAAGCAAGGAAGAGGCAGGCCGTCTCGAAATAATATCGGAAAAAATCTCCAAGCTCGAGCGCCGGGCGATGAAAGCGGAATGGGAAACCGTCGATCGCTATATCTCGGCGCATCTGGCAGACCGGGTCGGTGAAGTTGTGAAATGCCGGATTACCGGTGTGCAGAATTTCGGCTTTTTCGCGACTGTCGAAGATCTGGGCGGCGATGGCCTTGTCCCGGTGCGCACATTGGGTGCGGAGCGCTTCGACTATGATGAGTCGAAACAGCAACTTACTGGCATGGACAGCGGCGTCACCTATAATGTCGGGCAGAAGATCGAGCTGCGTCTGGTGGAGGCCAATGCCGCGACCGGCAGCCTGCTGTTCGAACTGGCCGAAGGCGCCAATCATATGCCGGGTCGTTCGGCGCCGTTCCGCGCGGGCAAGGGAAAACCCCACCGCAAGGGCAAGCCGGGCCGTCCCAAAAATGTTCGTGGCAAGATGGGTAAGGCCCGCCGAAAGTAATTGTTGTTTGGCACAGGGCAACCATTTGGCTTGAATGGGCGTATTGATCAAACAATCAAAAGGAACGTCCCCCAATGCCCAATATACTGCCAACCCAGACCGTGCCTGATTTTACCGTCCCATTGATCGACGGAGGAAAGTTTCAGCTCAGCCAGAGACTTGGCGACAATTTCACCCTGTTACTCTTCTACCGTGGTGTTCATTGCCCGATCTGCAAGATGCAATTGCGTGAATTGCAACGCAAATTGGGTGATTTTGCCGAGCGTGGCATCACCGTCGTCGCGATCAGCATGGATGACAAGGAACGCGCGCAAAAGTCAGCGGACGAATGGGAGATTGACGATCTACTGCTGGGCTACGGTCTTAGCGAAGAGATCGCCCGCGATCTCGGCCTCTATATTTCTTCCGGTCGTCCCGGTGGCAAAGAGCCGACGATTTTCTCTGAACCGGCGATGCTGCTGATCAAACCGGACCAGAGCCTTTATTTCGCCAGTATCCAGAGCATGCCGTTTACCCGGCCTCCGCTCGATCAATTGTTGCAGGGTATCGACTTTGCCTTGGCCAATGATTACCCGGCCCGCGGCGAACTGGCGGAAAAGGGCTAGCTCAGCCGGTCAATCTCTTCCTTGGTCAAGGATCCGGGGACAACCATCACCGGGCAGGGCAGCGTCCCTGCCTCGGTGGCGGCAAAATGGCTGACCAGCGGTCCCGGCGCGCCGGTTGCCGCTGCGCCCAGCACGAGCGCGGCCAGACCATCGACTTCACCCATCGTCTCACGAACCACCTTCGGTCCCTTGCCCTGCTTGACGGTTATCGACGGCCGGATACCGGTTTCATCGAACAGAGTCCCGGCTGCGCTGGAGACCAAAGCTTCGGCCCGGCTCTTGGATTCCTCCTCGAGTGTGGCCTGCACCCCGCCCCAGGCGACAAAGTCCTCGCTTTCGACAAGCGCCAGAATATGCAGGGCGCTGTTCGTTTTCATCGCCCGTCGAGAGGCAAAGCGCAGCGCGATGCTGGCCTCGTCGGTCTCGTCGATCACCACCAGATACGTACGCATGAACCCTCCTCGCCCTGTCAGAAACACCTGTTGCGATAAAAATGCGCGCAAGGCAAGCTACTGCCCTTGACGATATAGTCGCAATGTTGGACAGCTTTTTGCGACATCAGGACTTATTCAGGAAAGATAACCGGCCATGCCCATCAATCTCCAAATGCCAGCCCTATCGCCGACCATGGAAGAGGGGACGCTCGCAAAATGGCTGGTGAAAGAGGGGGACAGCGTTTCATCCGGTGATTTGCTGGCGGAAATCGAAACCGACAAGGCGACGATGGAATTTGAAGCGATCGACGAAGGCGTGGTTGCCAGGATCGTGGTTGCCGAGGGCACGGAAAATGTGAAGGTCGGCGACGTCATCGCGATCATCGCCGAAGAAGGCGAAGATGCAGGTGACGTCGAAGCCGTTCCGGCTCCGGCAGAAAAGACAGCCGCGCCCGCCGCGAAAGAGGAAGCACCTGCACCGAAAGCGACACCGGCTCCGACAGCCGCTCCTGCAGCCAAGACATCGTCGAACGGAAATGACGAGCGTCTGAAAGTCAGCCCGCTAGCGCGGCGTCTGGCCGACCAGAAAGGCGTCGACCTGAACGCGCTGTCCGGATCCGGACCCGGTGGCCGGATCATCAAGGCCGATATCGACGCGGCGGACGGCGGCGCTGCTCCGGTCAAAAGCGAAGCGGCTGCAACCGCACCCACCGCAACAGCAGCGCCGGCAAGCGATTTCGATATTCCGCACAGCAGCGAAAAACTCTCCAGCATGCGCAAGACCATCGCGCGCCGCCTTACCGAGGCCAAACAGACGATCCCGCATATCTATCTGACCGTGGATATCCAGCTCGACAAGCTGCTCAAATTGCGCAGCGAGCTCAACGCGACACTGGCATCGCGCGACATAAAATTGTCGGTCAATGATCTGCTGATCAAGGCGCTGGCGGTGTCGTTGATGCAGGTACCGAAATGCAATGTCTCGATCGAAGG
>CAJQNR010000050.1 GCA_905479715.1 uncultured Sphingorhabdus sp. | reverse complement strand
GCGGTTTCCTTTATCGCGATATTGGGAGGACTGGCGCTGTTCGGACCATCGGGAATTGTTCTCGGTCCGGTTATTTTCGCGATTTCGCAAAGCCTGCTTCTGATCGTGCGTCGACGGATGAACGAAAAGAGCCGCGCTGTTTAGATAGCAGCCGTCCTGATCCGATCCATGGTTTCACGCTGTTCCGCATTCAGGTGCATCAGCATGACTTCGCAAAACAATTGATATGACCATCATAACAGACCGGCTGGCCGTGATGCCCGCTGTGTCCCGATGTTCGAAACCAGTCTTCCAAAACCCCGGTGTTTATCCGCTGTGAAGCAGCAGCTTCTACTTAAGTAGAATCCACATCCGCAGGACTACGGATTTTCTGTCCCGCTAATTCCACATAAAAATTGCGCCATCCCCCGTTCAACTGTTTCCGCGTCTGACCGGCGCTTAGCAGATTGAGACTGAAGCCAGAAAAGGAGTAAATCGTGGCCTACGCAACTACCAACCCATATACAGGCGAAGTCGTAAAAACCTTTCCGCAAACGACCGATGCCGAGATTGTTGAAGCAATCGAAAAGGCTGATCAGGCGTTTCAGTCGTGGAAGTTGACGAGCTTTGCCGAGCGAGCGCAGGTCATGCAGAAAGCTGCGGATTTGTTGCGCAGCGACGCGGATGGCTATGCCAAGCTTCTGACCCTCGAGATGGGAAAAATAACCTCCGAGGCAAAAGCCGAAGTCGAAATTTCTGCTGAGATCTTCGAATATTATGCGGAAAATGCTGCAAAATTGCTCGAGCCGGAGAAAATGCCGGTGAAGGACCCCGCGGAAGGCGATGCCGTCCTCGTTCATGACCCTCTGGGTGTATTGCTTGCCATTGAGCCATGGAATTTCCCTTATTATCAGGTCGCCAGAATTATCGCCCCGCAACTTTCCGCGGGCAACACGATATTGCTGAAACATGCAGGGATTGTTCCGCAGAGCGCGGCGGCATGCGAAAAGCTGATGCTGGAAGCGGGTTTGTCCGAAGGCGCGTTCAAAAATCTATATGCAGCGCATTCGCAGATCGAGATGATACTCAATCATCCGCTGGTACATGGTGTCGCGCTTACGGGATCCGAAGCTGCCGGTGCGGTTGTCGCGTCGGCTGCCGGCAAGGCGCTCAAGAAATCGACGCTGGAGCTCGGAGGCGCTGATGCGTTCGTGGTTCTGGCCGATGCCGATCTCGAAAAAACGGTCAATTGGGCCGTGTTCGGGCGCCACTGGAATGGTGGCCAGGTTTGCGTGTCGTCCAAGCGCATGATCATCGTCGACGAGCTCTATGACCAGTTTCTTGATCGCTATACCGAAGGCGTGGCGGGCCTGCGCGCCGGCGATCCGTTCGACCCTGAAACGACATTGGCACCGCTGTCATCGCAAAGCGCCGTGGACAACATCAAGAAAATGATCGGCGAAGCTGTCAAACATGGCGCGAAAGCCACGGAAGTCGGACCGAAAGTTCCCAATCAAGGGAATTTTGTCCAGCCAACGATCCTGACGGAAATGGGGGAAGATAATCCCGCCCGTTACTGGGAGTTTTTCGGACCGGTCTCGATGCTGTTTCGGGCGAAGGATGAAGACGATGCGATACGCATCGCCAATGACTCGCCATTCGGTCTCGGTGGCTCCGTTTTTACCTCGGATCCAGAGCATGGAAAAGAGGTCGCAAAGAAAATTTCGACCGGCATGGTGTTTGTAAATCACCCGACGATGGTGAAGGCCGATCTGCCATTCGGCGGCATCAAGCATTCCGGATATGGCCGTGAATTGCTTGGCCTCGGGATCAAGGAATTCGTCAATCACAAGCTGATCGACGTCGTTGATATCGACGCCGCATTCTGACGGCACTGGCCCCAACCGATGGGACAGCAAGAAATTGCCATCAATGATCCGGCCATTTTTGTCCGGTCAGGCATCAAAGGAAAAGGAAATAATGATGAAACGAGTAGATAAGAAAACAGCAATTGTCACAGGTGCGGCCAACGGAATCGGCAAGGAGACGTCGTTGCTTCTGGCTCGGCACGGTGCAAAGGTTGCGGTGACCGATGTGGATGATGATGACGGTAAAAAGGTCGTCGATGAAATTGAAAAATCCGGCGGCACGGCGAAATTCTGGCATCTCGACACGTCTGACGAAGACAATGTCCAGAAGGTTTTTTCCGAAGTCGCCGACGCATTTGGATCGATCGACGTTCTCGTCAACAATGCGGGAATTGCAGGGGTCGACAAGCCAACCCACGAAATATCCAAGAAAGAGTGGGAGACGCTGATGAATATCAACGTCACGGGCGTGTTTCTTTGTACAAAACATGCCATTCCGCACATGCAAAAATCATCAGGAGGAAGCATCATCAACCTGTCGTCCATCTACGGATTGGTCGGCGCTGCAGATTTGCCGCCCTACCACGCCTCCAAAGGTGCGGTTCGACTGATGGCCAAGAATGATGCCTTGATCTATGCGAAGGACAATATCCGGGTGAACTCGGTGCACCCCGGTTTCATCTGGACGCCATTGGTCGAAGAGTTGGCTAGAAATGCGCCCGAAGGTCCCGATGCGTTCAAAGCAGCGCTCGATAGCCAACATCCCATTGGTCATACCGGGGCACCGGACGATATCGCCTACGGCATTCTCTATCTTGCTTCGGACGAGTCCAAATTCGTGACCGGTGCCGAGCTGGTTATCGATGGCGGCTACACCGCCCGATAGAGCGGTACTGGCTTCGAAGCGCCGCCGCGTTCGGCGGTGTTTGATCTGGCTTCAACAGTTGATGGGCCGGATTGCAGGTGAAGCCTGTTGATGAATTGAAGCCGAAGGTGATGAAATGAAAGTCGGTATCCCGAAGGAAAAATATCCGGATGAACAGCGGGTCGCGATGACTCCTGATGTCGCCCCAAAACTGTTGGCGCTGGGCTTCAGCGTCGCGGTGGAGACGGGCGCGGGAACAGCGGCCAGCTATTCGGATAATGCTTATCGGGAGGCGGGCGCAGACATCATGCCTTCGGCTAAAGAGCTTTGGGCCCAATGCGATATAATGCTCAAGGTTCGTGCCCCGGAAAGGGACGAAGTTGAACTTCTGAAGTCCGGCCAGACGCTCATCGGTTTTTTCTGGCCCGCGCAAAACCCGAAGATGCTGAAGACGCTGGCTGACCGCGGCGTGACCGTTCTTGCGATGGATTCCATACCGCGCTTGTCCCGCGCACAAAAAATGGATGCGCTCAGTTCCATGGCGAACGTCGGGGGGTATCGCGCAGTGATCGAGGCGGCCGAACATTTTGGCCGTTTCTTTACCGGGCAGGTGACCGCTGCGGGAAGGGTGGAACCGGCAAAAGTGCTGGTGATCGGAGCCGGGGTCGCGGGCCTGTCGGCAATTGGTACCGCAGGCGGGATGGGTGCCATTGTCCGCGGCTTTGACACGCGGCCTGAGGTCAAGGAACAAATTGAAAGTCTGAATGCGCAGTTTCTTGCTCTCGACGTGGCCGATGAAGACGGTTCGGGTGAAGACGGATATGCCAAGGTCATGAGCGAGGCTTATATCAATGCTGAAATGGCGTTGTTTGCGGAGCAGGCGAAGGAGGTCGATATCATTATCACGACCGCGCTTGTTCACGGAAAACCTGCGCCGAAACTGATAACCGCCGACATGATCGGGTCCATGAAACCGGGAAGCGTCGTGGTCGATCTCGCCGCTGAACAGGGAGGCAATTGCGAACTCACCGTGCCGGGTGAATTGGTGATCCATGGCGGGGTTACGATCATCGGATATACCGATCTTCCGAGCCGGATGGCTTCGCAATCCAGTCAGCTTTACGCGACCAATCTGATGCATTTGCTTGCCGAGCTGACCCCGGAAAAGGATGGGCAAATCGTCCTGAACATGGATGACGATGTCATTCGCGGTGCGACCATCTGCACCGGAGGAAAAATAACCTGGCCGCCCCCTGCGCCCAAATTAACGCAGGCGCCGAAGAAAAAGATCTCCGTATCCGCGCCTGCCGTGAAGATAGAAAAGAAGAAGAAAATATCGCTTTTCGGGCCGGTGATAGCGGTAATGGCCGCAACATTGATATTATTGGGTCTGGGCACAGTGGCACCGCCGAATTTCATGGCTCACTTGAAGATATTCGTGCTCGCCTCTTTCGTCGCCTATATGGTGGTATGGAACGTCTCCCCGACCTTGCACACGTCGTTGATGAGCATGAACAATGCCATTTCAAGCGTCATTGTCGTCGGTGCGTTGCTCCAGGTAAGTGCGGCGAGCGAGGTCGTTAAATGGGTCGCGGTCATCGCGATCTTCTTTACCAGCATCAATATTCTGGGCGGTTTTGCTGTGACGCACCGGATGCTGAAAATGTTCAGAAAATCGTCGACATGATTGGCGCTGGCATATTGACCGCAGCCTATATTGCTGCAAGCATCCTTATCATTCTGGCGTTGAAGGGGCTGTCCTCGGAGAAAACAGCGCCAAGAGGAAACTGGTTCGGCATAGCGGGGATGAGCATCGCTTTGCTGGCGACCGTTCTGGCCGTCGTCACAAAAAATTATGCAGAGATGATTGCCGCCTTTGTTGCTGGCGGTTCCATCGGCTTGCTGTTGGCGAGGCGCGTGCAGATGACGGCGATGCCGGAAATGATCGCGATGCTTCATAGTTTTGTCGGGGTTGCTGCTGTCATGGTTGGCTATGCTAATTTTCTGGATGTTTCCTCCGAGTTTACAGGGATCGCCTTGAGCATTCACGATATCGAGACATATCTCGGTATCCTGATCGGCTGCGTCACCTGCTCCGGTTCGGTGGTTGCATTCGGAAAGCTTTCCGGGCGGATCTCCGGCAAACCCCTGATCTTGCCGGGGCGGGACTTTATCAATCTCGGCTTGTTAGTCGCAGCGATCTGGTTCGGTCGCGAATATGTCCTGCAGTCTGCGGCGGGCGGCGGGCTGATGCCATTGATCATAATGACCGTGATCGCGCTTTTCTTTGGCTTTCATTTTGTCATGGCAATTGGCGGCGCGGACATGACGGTCGTCATCTCCATGCTCAACAGCACTTCCGGTTTGGCGGCCGTTGCCACAGGGTTCATGCTCAACAATGATCTGTTGATCGTCGTGGGGGCCCTGGTCGGCTCGGGCGGTGCGATCATGAGCTACATCATGTGCCGTGCGATGAACCGGAAATTCCTGTCCGTCATCATCGGCGGTTTTGGCACAGGTGCAGGAAAAGCTGCGGCATCGGCTGACCAGAAAGGGCAGGGCGATGTGACAACCATCAGCGCCGCTGAAACGGCCGCAATGCTTGAAAATGCCAAAGAGGTGATGATAATCCCGGGCTATGGCATGGCGGTGGCAAAAGCCCAGCAGATTGTCGCTCAGCTGACCAACAGCTTGCTTGCCAGGGGCGTGAATGTGCGTTTCGCCATTCATCCGGTGGCGGGCCGCATGCCCGGTCACATGAATGTGCTGCTGGCCGAAGCAAAGGTCCCCTATGACATCGTTTTTGCGATGGACGAGGTCAATGATGACTTTCCCAATGTCGATGTGTCGCTGGTCATCGGCGCCAATGACATTGTAAATCCCTCCGCGCTGGAAAATCCGGACGGCCCGATAGGAGGGATGCCCGTCCTTGAATGCTGGAAGGGGCATATGACGATTGTTTTGAAGCGTAGTATGGCGACCGGATATGCGGGCGTTGAAAACCCGCTCTTCTTCAAGGAGAATACCCGGATGCTGTTCGGCGACGCCAGAGAAACACTACAGGCGGTGTTCGAGGCTCTTTAGCGACCAACGATAGCCACGGTTATCGGTCCGCGATTGCCGGACAGACTGAAATCCGGATCCATGCCGGGACCAGACCTTCAAGAACAGAAATATTGGTGCGGGATCGCCGCTTGCGATGCTTCTCCATTTTGCGCGCAAGGCCTTGCATTCTAAATAACAGCAATCTGTCATTCAATCGCTGACCGGCGACATAATGGTGAGCCCTGCTGGGTTCGAACCAGCGACCTACTGATTAAAAGTTTTTTTAAGCCGATATTTTGATATCCCACATATTCCCTAAACGTCTGAAATAATTAGATAATAGAAAAATAATGTTCTTGATATGTTCCAGCCAATCCCATAGTATCCTCTCGAAACGCTACCCGGGTAGCACGTTTTTAAGAGGCCAAAATGCCAAATCAAATAAAGCTTACTGATGCTAAATTAAAAGCGGTGAAAACACCATTGCGAGGACGAGTGGAGCTCGCAGATAGTGATTGTGTTGGGTTGAGATTTGTAAAAGGATCGACAGGTAAATGTCGTTGGATTGTTCGAAAACGGGTTGCTGGAAAGTTCAGAAAGATCACTCTGGGAGACTATCCCGGGATTGGTCTGGCTAAGGCTAGGCAGAAAGCGCTCCAGGCTTGTGCTGACATTGAGAGCGGCCGGAAGCTGGCGAAGCCTGATAAACGATCGAACAAAACGGTTTCCGCACTGTGGAGTACTTACGATCAGCAGCGCGTTGAGAACAAGCGATCTGCAAAAGAAATACGGCGCATATTCAAAAAGTACGTTTTACCGGAGCTTGGCGGTCGTCCGGTGGACGCCATAACGCGCACGGATGTTACTCGGTTAATTGATGGCATCGCTTATGGCGAGCGTTCTGCGCCGGTAATGGCCCGGCTTGTTGCTGCGCAAATGTCAGTGTTTTTCAATTGGGTTTTACCACGAGTAGAAACTCTAGCGTACAACCCAGTAACAGCAGCAAGCAGACCACCAGCACCGAAACCTCGTGATAGGGTTTTGTCGAATGAAGAATTGAAAAGCCTTTGGAAGGCTGTTGAAAATCAGCCGTTTCCTTGGCAGCATAGTTTGAAACTCATGCTGTTCACCGCTGCACGGCGAAGCGAAGTATTTGGAGCTGAACGTGCGGAGTTTGATTTAGAAGAAAAAGTCTGGAACTTACCTGCGTCGAGCGCAAAAAATAACAACGCTGTTATCATTCCACTTTCCGAAGAAGCTTGCCGTGTCGTTTCAGGTTGCCTGGTTACTGATGGTAGCAGCAAGCTGTTTCCTTCTGCGACAAATCCAAAAACTAGTGCATCAGGTATATCCAAATTGTTGCGACGGTTGAGGGCCGACGTTCAATCTGACTTGCAACGTCCCGTTCTGCATTGGACATTACATGACATCCGGCGGACTGTTGCTACAAACCTGCAGCGGCTGGGAGTAAGGTTGGAAGTGACTGAGGCAATTCTCAATCACGTTAGCGGTTCTCAGGCTGGTATCGTCAAAGTTTACCAACGATATAACTGGATGAATGAAAAACGCGAGGCGTTGCAACTTTGGTCTGATGATCTTGTTCGTATCTGTGACTGCAGCCGACAATAGGTTATTTTGTTTCACCAACCCAATCAACCGCAATGGAGTCAACTCCAGTTTTCACACCCTCAACCAATACCATGTGATTATCTTCGGGAACTTCATTGTCTTGAAAATCCAGTTTCCAAACGCTTTTATCATCACATTGCAGGACATATCGGCGGTCCCCTTTGATGAGTTTGCCAGTCAGCCGAAGGCGGTTTGAGTTTGAATGGTTCATGATCAAGTGTCGCGCGACAATCTAGGTGAAAAAGCGCCGTCAATCAGGATAAGAACTCACCTTTGAGGATGTTGCCTGCGGGCGTAGCCCGCAGGCAACATCCTCAAAGGTGACGGCGCGATCTTTAGGGACCGCGCCGTCGGTGAT
>CAJQNR010000049.1 GCA_905479715.1 uncultured Sphingorhabdus sp. | reverse complement strand
TGTCGGAGCGGATGCCGCGGTCGGCGAGGGGATGCGGGGTCATTATTTCCGGCCCGCTCCCGCCGGCGCAATATTTGAATCGGCGGTCACCAAATCCGGCTTTGCCGCCCGCGCCGATGGCAAGCGCCATCTGGTGCTGATCATTGTTGAATCGCTGGGTGTTCCCAAGAATAACAAAGCGATGTCCGACAAGCTGTTTGCCTATTACAACAGCAGCGCGGTCAAGGCGCGCTACGATGTAAGCACGGGAACCAGCCTCTATTATAACAGCACCACGTCGGGCGAGATGCGGGAGCTGTGCGGGCGCTGGGGCGATTATTATGAATTGCTTGACACCGATGACGCGAAGAAATTGAATTGCCTGCCCGCGCAGCTTGCCGAAAAAGGCTATGCGACACAGGCGATGCACAGCTTCAAGGGGCCGTTTTTCAAGCGCGAAACCTGGTATCCCAAGATCGGCTTTCAAAAGAGGGAATTTGCGGTCGATCTGGAAAAACGTGGGGCGGAATGGTGCGGCGGCGTCTTCGCCGGAGCCTGTGATCGGCAGGTGCCGAAGATGCTGGCCGAAAATCTGAAACGGGCGAAACAGCCGACCTTTCAATATTGGTTGACCCTGAACACCCATTTGCCGGTGCCGACCGAGCAGAATCTCGACACCGAAAACTGTGAGAAAACATCCGTCATACTGGCCCGCGACTATCCGATGATCTGCCGCCAGTTCGCAATATTTGATGATATCGACAAGGCGCTGATCAAGGAAATCACGGCGAAGGATTTTCCCGAAACGGATATCCTTCTGGTTGGCGATCATATGCCGCCATTTTTTGACCGCCATCACCGCTCACAATTTGATCCGGAGCGGGTTCCATGGCTTTTCCTGAAAGCCAAAGGCTCACAGCCCGAGGGGTAATATTTTGGAACGCTTGCGTGGCAACCTGCCAATATTATTAATCTGGCTCGCGGTCTCCGCCGTGCTCATTCTGGTCACCCGCAACCAGATTATCAGCGGAATCGGCTGGGACCCGGACGATCAGCTGCGCATGGTGCAATTGCGCGATTGGCTGGGCGGGCAGAGCTGGTTTGACACCACACAATATCGCATCGGCGAACCGGACAGTCAGCCGATGCATTGGCCGCGCTGGATCGAGTTGCCGCTCGCGCTGATATTCCTGCTCTTCAAGCCGTTGATCGGTGTGGCAGGCGCGGAAATTGCGGCGATGGTAATCGTACCGCTGCTTACCCTCGGCATTGCGATGTGGCTGGTTGCCAAAATCAGCGAACAGGTTTTTGATCGCAAAATCGCGATTCTGGCGGCGGCCCTGACCGCGGCCGCTGTTCCGATTGTCGCGCAAATCCGGCCGATGCGGGTGGATCATCATGGCTGGCAGATTGTGCTCGCGCTGGCTGCGCTGTGGACGATGTTCTGGCCGGACAAGCGCAAGGGGGGGCTTGCATTGGGTGCGACACTCGCGCTGTGGCTTTCGATATCGCTGGAAGGCTTGCCGCTGTCGGTTGCGTTCATTGTGCTGCTGACGCTGCGCTGGGTTTTCAAGACCGAAGAAGGGGTCCGGCTGTTCTGGGCGCTATTGTCCTTCCTGATATCGAGTTTCGCTTTCTATTTTGCCACCCAGGGCGGCTTTGACATCGCAACCAATTATTGCGACGCGATTTCACCGGCGCATCTGTTGGCCTGCACGGCGGGGGCCGCCGTCATTTTGCCCGCGATCAAATATCTGCCGTCCCGTATTTCGCTGCGTATCATTGCTCTCGCAATTGCCGGTGCGGCCGCGCTTGCCGTTCTCTATTCCGTTGCGCCGCAATGCGTGGGTGGTGCGTTCAACACCATGGACCCGCTGGTCCGTGATTATTGGCTGGTCAACGTTCTCGAAGGTCTGCCGATCTGGTACCAGAACTGGAAGACCATGGTTACCTTGCTCGGTGGTGCGATTGTCGTCGGTCTGATCAGTCTGCCATATCTGATGCGCTCGCAAAGCGGCGACTTTGACCGAAACAGGCTATTCATTCTTGGCTATGCGTTTCTATGGGCCTTGCTGCTGTCCCTGTTCGTTCAGCGCGCAACGGCGGTCGCGGCCGCCTTTGCCTTGCCATTCATGGCCTGGGCCGTGAATGAGGTCTTTATCTGGGCGCGCGGCATCAAGCGTCCGGTCATGCGTATCCTTGCCACTGCAGCGGTTGTTTTCCTGATCATGCCGGGGCCACTCGCTATTGCCCTTTTCAACAGCATCGCCGGGAATGACCGGCAAGATGAGAAAGCCAATGATGCTGCTATATGCGAGAATAATGCTTCACTAGCGGGGCTCAACAGCTTGCCCCGGTCAAATATCCTGGCGCCCTTTGATTTCGGGCCGCGGATATTGTTGATGACTCCGCATAGCGTGCTCGCCACCAGTCATCACCGCAATGACAAGGCAATGGCCGATCAGATACGGATATTCATTTCTGCACCGGATATGGCCCGAGAGCTGTTGGAAGCACATGATATTCGCTATGTCGTCGCCTGCGATGACGAAGTCGAACTGGAATTCTACGCGAAAAAACATCCGGAAGGACTGTGGGCGCAACTGGTTAAAGGGCGAAAACCGGACTGGCTGCAACCGGTCCATTTGCGGGATAGCCCCCTGACGATTTGGAAGGTGTCCTCAAGCAGATTGCATAACCCTATCTAAGCTATAATGTGTTTCATTCATTCGCAGCAGAATAATAGGAACGATGGAGAGGGAAATGGCAAAGGTTACCGGACTAGGCGGGGTTTTTCATATGGTGAAGGACCCCGCAGCAACACGACAATGGTATAAAGACTATCTGGATCTCGATGGGGAATATGGTCCGATGCTCAACTGGTCGGAAGAGAAAGGCGAAAAACCTTACAGCCTGATCAGTCATTTTGCCGAAGACAGTGACTATCTGAAACCCAGCGAAGCGAAATTCATGATCAACCTGCGGGTCGATGATCTGGATGCCTATGTCGAGCAACTGAAAGGCAAGGGCCTCGAGATATTGGGGCATATTGACGAAGGATATGGCAAATTTGCCTGGATCCTCGACTGTGACGGGATCAAACTGGAATTCTGGCAGCAGGTCGACGCACCAGAAAGCTGATCCCTCCGTTTCAGCCGGGAATGAACTTCAGCGCGAGTCCGTTGAGGCAATGGCGCTTGCCGGTCGGTTTTGGACCATCATTGAAGATATGCCCGAGATGCCCGCCGCAGCGCGCGCAATGCACTTCGGTGCGGGCATAGCCGATCTTATAGTCTGTCGTGGTGCCAATCCGGTCTTTGGCAATTGGAGCCCAGAAGCTGGGCCAGCCCGTGCCGCTTTCATATTTTGTAGCGGATTTATAGAGCCCGAGATTGCAACCCGCACAGGCATAGACGCCCTTGCGTTTCTCTTTGTTCAGCGGGCTGGAATATGCGCGTTCGGTGCCTGCCAGACGCAAAATTCGATACCGCGCTGGACCCAGCCGCTGTTTCCATTCTTCCGGCGTCCGATTGATCTTGAACGGTCCGCCAGGGCGCGCTTTTGCATCGTCGAAAATACCCGAAAGGCTGGCCACCCCATAGGCTCCTGCGGCAACCAGGGTAGCGGACATGATGGTGCGCCGATCAAATATTTTCATCTGCAATCCTTCTCGCGACCCCCTGTTTCATTCGAGGCGGGAAGCCAATGGGTTACAGAATTGCGCCTGAACGGGAACTGATCAATATTTCGAAAGTTCGACTTCCAGTTCGCGGAACCCGTGAACGAAGCAGGCGTGAACGCGGCGATGCTTGCCGGTCGGATTGACCTGCATCCGCCTTTTGTGCATTTCTTCGAGCAAGATACGGATCTGCAACTCGGCCAGACGGGCGCCGACGCAGCGGTGGATACCATAGCCGAAAGCAAGATGTCGTCGCGCATTTTCGCGATCGACAATGATCTTGTCGGCTTCGGGGAAAACCTCTTCGTCGCGGTTGGCGGAAATATACCACATTATGACCTTGTCGCCCTTCTTGATCTGATGGCCGAACAGGTCATGATCTTCCAGCGCGGTGCGCCGCATGTGGGCGAGCGGGGTCTGCCAGCGGATGATTTCCTGCACCGCATTGGGGATAAGATCGGGGTTTTGTTGCAGCTTGGTCCGTTCTTCGGGAAATTGGCCCAGTCCGTAAGCAACGCCCGACATGGTGTTGCGGGTGGTGTCGTTGCCGCCAACAATCAGCAGCACGAGGTTCCCCATGAATTCCATCGGATCCATGTCGCGCATATGTTCCGAATGGATCATCATCGAGATCAGGTCAGGCGTTGGTTCTGCATCAACCCGTTCATTCCACAATTTGGTGAAATAGGCCCCCATTTCAAACAATATCTGGCGTCGCTGTTCGGTCAGATCTGCTGCTACTGCCAATTCGACGTCACCGGCCCAGTCGGACCAGTAGGTCAGCAGCCTCCGGTCTTCCCAGGGGAAGCCGAACAATATGGCAAGCATGCCGGTCGTGAGTTCGATTGAAACCCTGTCGACCCAGTCGAATTTTTCGCCCCAAGGCAAGCCGTCGAGTACCTCTGCGGTGCGCTGCCGGATTTCGGCTTCCATCCGCTGCATTTCGGTCGGTGTGAAAGCCGGAGCGACCGTTCGACGCTGACCGGTATGTTTGGGCCGGTCCATGGCGATAAACATCGGCAACTGGAATTCCTGATCAAAATCGGTATCGGCGATGGTAATCCCGCCCTGCGAAACATCGGACGAATAGATATCCGGGAGTGCCTCGACATGCTGGATGGGCTTGTAGGTGGTGATGTTCCAGAAATCCCCGTGCACGCCGCCCTCGACCTTGTTGATCGGTGCTGTCGCACGCATTTCGGCAAAGGGTTTGCGCCATAAATCCTTGCTATATAATTCGGCCCGGCTGACATCCCAGGGATTGGCGTCACTGTCAGCGATCGGTGGATTGCTTTTATACCATGTTTCCAGCGCCTCGTCGGCGGTTGGTGAGGTGGTCAGATTATCAAGGTCGATTTGGGGAACGGATGCCATAAGTCTCTCCTGCCGTTGCCTGTTTTGGCAATCGGTTGCGTTTCAAAACGTGTTCAATCTGCCGCTATTGACAATAATGTCAATGACTAATCGGCAAATATCGTGAATCCATGGATTATTTTCCGGTCACCCGGGCGAACAGGCTTTTTTTGCGCGCGGCTTGTCCGGACTTCATCACGTTGCGGCGGAAGAGCATCACCGAGAAGCGGATGATGACCATCGTGAACAGGGCCTGCCAGATCAGCGCCAGGCCATGCTGCCAGATATTGTCCATCTGCGCCGCCCGCGCGATCATTGCGAACGGGGAGCTGAACGGAAAGAGGACCGCGAACCATTCTGCCGGTTCGCCCAATTTGGTGATCGAGGAATATGCGAGAAAGAAGACCAGCAATTGGCCCATGGTTACCGGCATTGACAGGGTCTGCACTTCGCGCACAGTGGTTGCCATCGCTCCGATGCCAAGGAACAGTGAACCGAGAAGCAGATAGGCCATCGAAAAGTAAAGAACCATCAGCAGGCCGAACATCGGCCAGCCGACCGCTGGCGAAGGAACGGCATTCCAGTTGAAGCCCACCAGAAGGGTTATCGACAATCCGACTGTGGTCCACACAGCGATACCGACGAGAGCCATGCCCAGCATCGCAAAAAGCTTGCCGAGAAATATCGCATCCATCGGGATAGCGGCGGCAAGAATTTCGATGATTTTATTGGTCTTTTCCTCGACCAGATTGGAAAGAACCATGCCCGCCAATATCATGGTCAGCAATATCAGAATCGCTTGCCCGCCCTGCGCCGTCATGAGTCGATCTCGCTCACTCGAGCTGCCGGTCTGACTGACAAATCTTGTTTTGATTTCAACCGGGGCGGGCTGCGAAAGGGCGGTCTCCGCGAGCAGCGTAATTTTGCCTTTCCACTTGGAGACGTCCCGTTCGGAACCGGTCAGAACGGGTTTGGCCAATGATCCGGACAGGATCGCATTGAGCGATTTCTCGCGATCGAGTTTCGCAATAATGTCCGCTTCATCCCCGGAAAAATCATTCAGTATCACCAACTCCGGCAGAGATTTGGAGCCCAGGCTGCTGGAAAGCCGCGTTCGCGTTGTTAGCAATATTTCCGATTCGGCGGGATTCAGGGCGACGCCAATGACCGGATTATCAATATCCCGGGCAACCTGTGAACCGAGTCCGCCCGCGACAATTATAATCCCGATGGGAAATAGTGGCCCCAGCAGGAAGAAAAAGAAGGATTTGGAAAAGATAATCGCTGTGAAATCGCGGCGGGCGATGACAAAGGCGGCGCGGATGGTTTCGATCATGCGCTTTCATCCCCGTTGTTGTTCGCGGCGTCGGCGTCCATTTTCCGGGCCGTCGCCTCGCCTGCGATCTGAACGAAGGCATCGTGCAGACCGGGCCGTTCGATCGACAGCGATTCGATCCCGGCTCCACCTTCCACAAGAGCGTTGAGCAACGGCTCGACTCCGCTTTCCGGCAAGGTGAAATGCCAGTGGTGACCAAGCGGCTTGCAATCCGCAGGGATTGCCGCCCGCCACGGACCATCGATATTCCGGGTTTCGAGATGAACTTGCGGCCGCAGGCGGTCGCGGGCCGTCGACACCTTGCCCTTGAACGGGATTTTGCCATCGGCGATGATCGCGATTTCTTCGCAGAGACGCTCGGCGTGGGCGATGACATGGGTCGAGAAAATTACCGTCACGCCCTTGTCGGCTTGCGCCCGGATCAACCGTTCCAGCTTGCCCTGATTGAGGGCATCAAGGCCGGAAAACGGTTCGTCGAGAATGATCAGATCCGGACCGTGCACCAGGGTTCCGAGCAACTGCACCGTCTGGGCCATGCCCTTGGATAGCTGGCGTATCTGTTTGTCGGCGGCGTCGCTCAGCCCGTGATCTTCCATCATCGCCCGCCCGCGCTTGCGGCCTTCGGCTAGCGGTAACCCCCGCAATGCGCCCATGAATGCGATCGCATCAAAGGCTTTCATCGATGGATAGAGACCGCGTTCTTCGGGGAGATAGCCTACCTGATGGGCCATCGAAATTGGCTCCGGTGACCCAAGCAGAAATCGTTCGCCTTCATCGGGATCGATGATCCCGAGCAGCATCCGCAAGGTCGTGGTCTTGCCCGCTCCATTCGGCCCCAATATCCCGAATATACTGCCCTTCTCGATCGTCAGGTCAATGCCGTCGACGGCGGCTTCGCCTTCAAATCTCTTGACGATATTGCGAGCCTCGATGGCAAATTCGGAATGGGGCGCGTGCATTTACGGCTTTCATATCTGGCGGTAGTGTTTGATAGGGTTAGCCTATGCCGGATGACAAGTTAAGATTGGACAAAGCGCTTGAAATAAAGGCGAAGGAAGAGGGCTTTGCTGCGGTCGGCATCGCTCCCGGAGCGTTGGCGCCAAAAACCCGGCAGCGGCTGAAGCAATGGCTGGCGGATGGCAGTCACGGCGATATGATCTGGATGGAGAACCGGGCGGACGAACGGTCCGATCCCGCGCATTTGTGGCCGGATGTCCGGTCGGTCATTATGCTGGGAATGAGCTATGCTCCCGGGGCGGATCCCTTCGCGCTGGAAAGCATTGCCGATCACGGCCGGATTTCGGTCTATGCTCAGGGCAAGGATTATCATGATGTCGTCAAGGGCGCCCTCAAGCGGACCGCCCGCTGGCTGATCGAACAGGCGGCGTGCGAGGTAAAGGTATTTGTCGATACCGCGCCGGTCATGGAAAAGCCGCTGGCAGAAGCCGCTGGCCTCGGCTGGCAGGGCAAGCATACCAATATCGTCAGCCGCGACCATGGCAGCTGGCTGTTTCTGGGCGCGATATACACGACGCTGGAACTGGAGCCGTCAACGTCGGGCAAGAATCGTTGCGGTAGCTGTTCCGCTTGCCAGGACGTCTGTCCGACCGGCGCCTTTCCCGCACCCTATCAGCTCGATGCCCGGGCCTGTATTTCCTATCTGACGATCGAGCACAAGGGACCCATACCGCACCAATATCGCAAGGCTATGGGCAACCATATTTATGGCTGTGACGACTGTCTGGCCATCTGTCCGTGGAATAAATTTGCCCAGGCAGGAGCGGCGAATAAAGCGTTCCTGCCGCGCGCGGAACTGGCTGCTCCGGCACTGGCGGATCTGCTAGCGCTCGACGATGCGAGCTTTCGCCAGATATTCTCCGGATCACCGATCAAGCGCAGCGGCCGCGACAGGATGGTGCGCAATGCCCTTATCGCTGCGGGCAATAGCGGTGATGCAGCGATGATTGCGCCGGTCGAAGCGCTTTTGAACGACGACAATGAAGTGGTTCGCGAAGCCGCCGAATGGGCACTCGATCAGCTGGCGTCAGCGCAACCGTAGGGCATTTACGCAGCTGACCCGATCAACCGCTGCGCCATCGCTACGCCGGGCGTCAATGTGGGTCACACGCTTGGTGCTGTCGTTTTTCGAAGGATAGAGATAGGCATCCAATATGCATGCGCCGCTCGCAAACTGGAGTTTTTGCGCGGGTGGTTCGGATATGTCCAGTTGCGGCTTTCCAAACAGACGAATCAGCTGACCAGCGGTCTTGCCCATGACAATGTCCAGACCGGCGACCGATTTGAGCGGGGAGGCCGGAGCGGCTGGCAGGCTGGGACCGGTAGTCGCCGTTGTCGAGGCGCAGGCAGCCAGTGCCGGCAGGCTGAGCAATATAAGAAATTTGGCTTTCATGCGGATTCTTTTTCCTTCTTCCGATGAACCAGATGGGTAGCCATAGCGGCTCCCAATAGCGGCGCAAGAAAATTGACGAACGGTATGGCGAGCAATAGCGCTGTAATTAATCCGAGAAGGAAGCGCTGCAATTTGGAAAGCGCCCATGATCGATCAATTTGTTGAAATTCCGCAATATGGCGCGCCGCGACCATGTCCTGCAGATCCCGCCCGAGTAAAATGGCATTGACCGCAAAAAAAGCGATCGGAGCTCCAATGCCGGTCACCAGCAGCACCATATATAGCGGCGCGGCGAGAATATTATAGCCCAAGGTGCGCCCAACGGAAGCAAGACCCATTTTGACGCCCAGTGCATAGCCTGGTGGTTTTGCCGTTTCTGCCTGATCAGGATAATATTGCCGTTCCACGGCATCGACAATATCGTCCGAAAAAATGTTGAGCACAAAAATGGCAACGACCCGGAATAACAAATATCCGGTCAGAATGGCGATGATTGCCGCTGTCGCTGCGGCAGCGAAGCCACCCTCGGTCCAGTCGAGCCAGGCGAACAGCCACAGCAGTCCGAAATAGGCCGCTATTCCGAAAAGGACGAACAGTAGCAGGGTGAGCAAGATGACTTTGAACAGGATCGCCAAGGTCGTCCGGTCGGAGAGTTGTGCAAGGGAACGTCCAAAGGCCTGAAGCATTTGGACTTCATGTCATGATTGCCCGGCCAGCGTCAATTCTGCTTGATGGCATCGGGGCAAAGCCCTAACGCCTTTCCAATACAGAAATCTGCCCCAAAAGGACATTTTATGACCACCGAAGCCCGTTATGACATTGTTGCCATCGGTAATGCGATTGTTGATGTAATCTCCCAGGCGAGCGACGATTTTCTCGACGAAGAGCAACTGGTCAAGGGCAGCATGGCGCTGATTGATGCCGGACGGGCGCAGGAATTGTACCGTGACATGGGGCCGGCACGGGAAATTAGTGGCGGTTCGGGTGCAAATACGCTTGCCGGAGCATCAACATTGGGTCGTCAATGCGCGCTGATCGCGCAAGTGGCCGATGACCAGTTGGGCGAAGTGTTCGCGCATGATATCCGGGCAACCGGGATTGATTTTGACGTGATGCCGCTGGGCAAGGAACCGCCGACCGCGCGCTGCCTGATTTTCGTCACGCCCGATGCGCAGCGGACGATGAACACTTTTCTTGGTGCATCCCAATTCCTGCCACCGGCAGCGGTCGATGCAGAGCTGATCGCCAGCGGTTCGATTCTCTATCTGGAAGGTTATTTGTGGGACGCCGACGAACCCAAGGCCGCCATGGCACTGGGTATCGAAATCGCCAAGGAAAATGGCCGCGAGGTGGCCTTCACCCTGTCCGACACATTTTGTGTCGACCGGCACCGGGCGGAATTTATCGGTCTGATAGAAGACGGCAAGATTGATATCCTGTTTGCCAACGAGGCAGAGATCAAGATGTTGAACGAGACCGAGGATTTTGACACTGCGGTCGCGCAAACCGGAGCCAAGGTGAAAACGCTGGTCGTGACACGAAGTGAAAAGGGCGCGATCGCCGTTCGAGACGGAAAAACTTATGCGGTTGCTGCCGAGCCGGTCGACCATATTGTCGACACGACCGGTGCTGGTGACCTTTTCGCGGCTGGTTTTCTCAGCGGATATATCGAGCAACGCCCGATGGAAGAATGTCTCACCATTGGCGCGATCGCAGCAGCGGAAGTGATCTCGCATTATGGCGCGCGGCCGGAAACCGATCTGCGGGAGCTGGTAAAAAGCCGCTTCGCCTGATCAGCCTTTCATTTTGAACAATGTCCGGTCTTCCGGGCCAAAGCCCCATTTCCAGATGACCCAGGCGTAGCTGCCGAGGATCATCGGGATACCGACGATCAGTTCCATCCATTCGGGCAGATAGGTCGCGAGATAGCCGACCGCGCTGGCGACGCCGATGGCAATCAGCAAAGTCCAGCGCCAGCCGTTAACCGGTGCGTCGAGCAATTTCGACAGGAAGATGGCTTTCACGACCGATGCATAGGCCAGCGCCGCCATAAGCGCCGCTGCGACAGCCGCGGCCTGATATAACGGACCCCAGCCAAGATATATGCAGATCTGGATGAACGCCACGCTGAGCGCTGCCTGGAGAAGCAACATCGACAGCGATATCAGCAGATTGCGATGGCGTGCGATATAGACCAGCGCGGATTCGCTGACCACAGCGGTCGCCGCAACCGCTTCTGCCGCCAGCAGGAAGGCAAGCGCACCGGTCCCGCCGACGAAATTGGGCCCGACCAGCCCCATCACGGCTTCTCCTGGAATCGCCAGCGCCAGAGCGATGCCGACCTGCGCCGCAATGATCCAGAAGCCGACCTGGCTCACCTGGCTGGCAATGGCCTTCAAATTGCCCGCCTCGAGATTGCGAGTGATAACCGGGCCGAGAATAGGATCGAAACTGGTTTTGAGCTTCTGGGGCAGGCTCGCGACCTGCTGGGCAATATAATATATTCCGACGATGGCGGGGGAAGCAAACAGACCGAGAATGGCAAGATCCAGTCGGCGCGATCCCCATTCGGCGGCATCGGCAGCCGCGAGCGGCATATTGCGCCGGGCGATTTTCGCGATTTTCATGGGTTCCGGTCGCCAGCCGTGGGGCAAACCATAGCTTTTGAACAGGGGCCAAAGCGATGCCAGCAACGCCGCGATCATCGACACGACATAGGAAAGGATCAGGCCATCGCGCAGCGAATAATAAGAGAAGAGAAAAGCGGCGATGCTGATTGTCCAGGGCTCGACAATCGACCGGGCGCGTACGGTTGAGGCAATATCATAACGATAGGCGAGGGCGGCCAGCGCAATATCGGCTCCGACGACCGTAAATATGACCAGCGGCAAAAACCGGTCGAGCCCGTTGATCTCGCTGTTCGGGAACATGATGAACGGAAAGGCGATAAGGACCGCCGCCGCGACGGCGGACGCCAGGAAGCTGACCAGTAATCCGTCCCAGACCACATGAACATGGGGTCTCTGGGTTTTGCTAAGCTGCGCCGCCAGCCCGCGTTTCAGTCCGAGAGTCGCGAGTTGCGCCGCAAATTCGACCACCAGTATCGCATAGGCAAAGCGCCCGAGCGCATCGGCGCCATAGATACGGCCGGCGATGAACAAAAACGGCAGACGTGCGGCAAGACGCAGCAGAAATCCAAATATATTGGTCCGTCCGCCTTTGGCCAGCGCGGCAATATCATCCTTGCCTTTGTCAGCTTGTGTATCGCCATCGATGGGCGCTGTACCAGCCGTGCCTGATGGTTCAGGACTGTTCAAATCGATCTCCGGCTGGCCCACTCCAGGGCGAGCTGTCTACAGCATTTTCGAGATTTTGTCATCATGATGCCTTGCTGGTCTATCTGCGTTCAGAAACCAGCGGCCTTTTCATAAGCTGCGTGACTACAGAATGAATATCGGCCTGGCCGGTCAGCAACGCGCAGACAGCATCGACAATCGGCATTTCGACGTTGCGCGCTTTGGCATCCTTTTGAAGGACCGGTGCGGTCGAGGCACCTTCCGCTACCGTCTTCCGGTCCGAAAGCAATAATTCAGCAGATTTTCCTTCGCCCAGTCCCTTTCCGAGAGAAAAGTTGCGAGAACTGGTCGAAGAACAGGTCAGGACAAGATCCCCCAGTCCACACAGGCCCGCCAATGTTTCCGCCCGCGCGCCGCGTGCCTCGCCGTAACGGAGCATTTCGGCGAAACCGCGACTGATCAGGGAGGCGCGGGCATTCTGCCCCAGTCCGGCGCCATCGACCACGCCGCAGCCGATCGCGAGGACGTTCTTGACCGCACCGCCTATTTCCGCACCGGCGATATCATCGGAATAATAAGGCCGGAAGCGTGGCTTTGCGATCAGCGGGTTGAGTCGTGCCCAAAGCGCTTCGCTTTCACAGGCGAGGGTCAGAGCGGTCGGCAGACCCTGCGCGACTTCATGGGCAAAGGTCGGGCCGGACAAAACCGCGAGATCATTATCCGGGCGCACGATCTTGGCGACCTCGCTCAACAGCAACCGGCTTCGCGCCTCGATCCCCTTGCAGCACAGGATCAGTGCCGCATCGGAATCGGGCAGTGCCTGGAGGGTGGCGCGCAGATGTTGCGCCGGTGTCACCAGCAGCAGGATATCGCAAGCCGCGATAATATCCCAATCCTGGGTCGCGCGAATATTGTCACGCAGCCGGTGGCCCGGGAGAAAGGACCGGTTTTCATGGGTGCTGTTGATCTGGTCCATAACCTCGGGCTCGCGGGCCCATAACAGGAGCTCATTCTGGTCTTCGGACAAAACCTGCGCCAGGGCGGTGCCCCAGGCGCCAGCGCCGATAACACCAATTTTTGCTTTTTCTCCGGTCATGCTTTTACCCCTGCTCCCCGTGCTTTTTCCGCCGTCGGATCCAGTGGCCAGCGCGGCTTCGCAACGAAATCCAGCGGATCGGTCAGGCCTGCTGCAAAACGCTCTGCGCCCGCCCAGGCGATCATTGCGGCATTGTCGGTACAGAGCCAGTGCGGCGGTGCGGTAAAGGCCATGTCATTCTTTTCCGCTACCTGTTCCAGCATATTGCGGATTGGTGTGTTGGCGGCGACTCCGCCCGCGACCACCAGATGCGCGCAGCTACCATGATCGCGAACGGCCTTTTCCAACCGGTCGTGCAGGCAATCGACCACTGCCTGCTGAAAGGAAGCGGCTATGTCTTCGGGGCGGTGCGCATCGCTTTGATGAGCGCGCACCACGGCGCTTTTCAGTCCGGCAAAAGAAAAATGCGGTTCGGCAGATTTGATCAGCGGACGGGGCAGGGGAACCGCCTTCGGATCGCCCTGTTTGGCAAAAGCCTCGACTTTTGGGCCACCCGGATAGCCGAGGCCCAATATTTTCGCGGTCTTGTCAAAGGCCTCACCGGCCGCATCGTCAATCGTGGTTGCCAGTCGCCGATATTGGCCGACGCCTTCGACCCGCAAGATCTGGCAATGGCCACCGGACACCAGCAGCAGCAAATAGGGAAAGGCCAGATCCGGATTGGCCAGTCTCGGCGATAGCGCGTGTCCCTCGAGATGGTTGACGGCAATCAGCGGCTTGCCGGCGGCCATCGCCAATGCCTTTCCGGTGACCAGACCGACCATCACCCCGCCAATCAGGCCGGGCCCGGCGGTAGCGGCGATCGCATCGACATCATCCAGCGATTTTTCGGCTTCGTTCAGGGCCGCGGCTATCAATGGTGTCAGAATCTCCGCATGGGCGCGGGCCGCAATTTCGGGAACCACGCCGCCATAGGGGGCATGTTCCGCTTCCTGGCCAGCCAGTTTGTGCGCCAAAATCTCCCGATCAGACGTGACTAGCGCGGCTGCTGTTTCGTCGCAGCTGGATTCAATTCCCAAGATCAGGCTCATGACGCTTTTACTTAGGCGCTCAAGCCATTAGGACAAGCGCTATCATGAGCGAAGACAGCAAAAAAGAGATTCTCGCCGGGCTGGATCGGCCTTTACGCATTGGGACCCGCCAGTCACCGCTTGCCATGGCGCAAGCCACGATGGCCTCCAATGCGCTGCAATCGGTCCACGGCTGGCGACCGGATCAGGTGGAACTGGTACCGATGATTGCCAGCGGCGACAAGATACTGGATCGTTCGTTGGCGGAGGTCGGCGGCAAGGCGCTGTGGACCAAGGAACTGGATCGTGCGCTTGGCAATGGCGAGATTGACTGTGCGGTGCACAGCATGAAGGATGTCGAAACCATTCGGCCGGGCGCGTTCATTGTCGCAGCCATGCTGGAGCGGGCCGATGTCCATGACCGGCTGATCGGGGCGGAGTCGATCGAGGCTCTCGCAGAAGGCGCCATCGTCGGAACCGCATCGCCGCGCCGCAAGGCTCAGCTTTTGCGGCAAAGGCCTGATCTCGATATCCGGCTGATCCGCGGCAATGTCCAACGCAGGCTTCAGAAAATCGCAGACGGCGAATATGCTGCGACCCTGCTCGCCGCAGCCGGACTGAAGCGGCTGGATATGGAAGATGTCGGATATGATATCCCCGATGATGTCATGCTGCCTGCGCCGGCGCAGGGTGCGGTCGGGGTCGAAGTCCGCACCGATGACAGCCACGTCCGCCGGCTGATGCACGCGATTTCGTCGACGAATACATTTCGCGCGGTCACCGCCGAACGCCTGTTTCTGGAGCGATTGACCGCCGATTGTCACAGTCCGGTTGCCGCACTCGCGACGATCGACGGCGCCACTGTGCATCTGCGCGCCGAAATCCTGTTGCCGGATGGTTCGGAGTTGATCGACGGTCAATCGAGCTTTGACACCGGAGATGTTGCCGCGCCGGGCAATCTGGCCGACAAGCTATTGGGTCAGTCCAGTACAGAGCTGAAGGCCATATTTGCCCGATGAGTCCGCCGTTGCTTGTTCTTCGACCGCTCGAAGGAGCGCTTCAGACCGAACGGCGGGCGAAGGCGTTGGGATTGCCGGTGGTTGTCGATCCACTATTCGCCGTCGAATCGATTGCATGGTCCGCTCCGGAAGCAGAGGATTTTGATGCCCTGCTGCTGACCAGTGCCAACGCGATCAAATTTGGGAGCGCTCGACTGGATGCCTACCGGTCCCTGCCCGTGCTGGCGGTGGGCGAGAAAACGGCAGATGCGGCAAAAAAGGCAGGATTTCAGGTCGAGACAACCGGAAATTCGGATGCGGAATATCTTCTCAGCCAGTTGGTGGATGGCTCTTTCCGCAATATTTTGTGGCTGACGGGCGAGCAACATACAGCGATCACACCGCAGGACAGGAACATCCATGTTGTGCCTGTTTACCGGGCCCGGGCGCTGGTGCTGGGGGAGCAGGCGAAGGCTTGTCTGGCTGACGAAACCGTGATCTTGCTGCATTCGACCCGGGCTGCGAGACAAATTCTATCCGAATTGGATCGTTTGGAGCTGTCGAAAAGCAGGCACCATGTGCTAGCCTTTTCTGAAAAAGTGGCAGAAGCGGCCGGGAAGGGATGGAAAAGCATTCAGAGCGCCGACCATCCTGACGACGACGCTTTACTGTCTTTGGCGAGCGCACTATGCCGGTCTCGTTGAGAGGATTTGGTCCGTCCAGCGGCCTGACTGAAGAAAAGGAGCCGTAATGAGCCGGGATTATGAAAGGCTTTCGCCATCAACTGGCAAAAGTAATTTGACGCGTAATGTCCTGATCTTGATGATCGTGGCCTTCATTGGAGGGGCGATTCTCACCGGCTGGATATTGTCCCGCTACAATCCCTTTGATAGCACGTCGGAGACGGAGATCGCTGCGGTTGCAGATGGCGCAACCACAAAGACTACAGACCCGGCGACCGCGCTTGCCAGCCGCATTGATGCCGATGGCACGGTCTTGCCTGCGCCAACGCAATCAAGCGAGCCGGCGGCACCGGCACTGACACCGGAACGGGAGCGTGCGCTTGCCGTGCGCGTTGCCGATCTGGAAGACCGGTTGTCGCGGATCAATGTGCAGGCGCAGGCCGCGTCCGGCAACGCTGCCCGGGCAGAGGGGTTGCTGATCGCCTTTGCCGCGCGCCGTGCGCTGGATCGCGGATCACCGCTTGGCTATATCGACCCGCAGTTGCGTCTTCGTTTTGGCGATGCGCAACCTAAGGCGGTTACGACGATTATCAACGCCTCGCGCCAGCCGGTGACGCTGGAAGAATTGGCGGCGGGACTGGATGAAATCGGTCCATCGCTGACGGCGGGGTCAAGTGGTCAGGGATTCTGGACCCAATTCCAGCGGGAACTTTCCGAACTGTTCGTGATTCGACGCGAGGGAACACCGTCGCCTGCGCCGCAACAGCGCCTGCGTCGCGCGAAACGCTATGTCGAAACCGGGAATGTTGATGCTGCGATTGCGGAAATCGAAAAGCTGACCGGAATCGAAAAGGATGAGGATGCTTCACAATGGATGGAAAAGGCACGCCGCTATAACGAAGCACGACGAGCGCTGGACGTCATCGAAACCGCAGCGATACTCGAACCGCAACAATTGCGCACGGCCGAAGGGGAAAAGGTCGATCAGCCTTCACCCCTGGCTCCGTCGACAGCAATACCGGCCCCCTGATTGTTCAGGAACAGGTCCGCCAGCGCTGACGGGACGCGAACCGGCCTTCCGCTTGTCTGGTCGATGATCGCCCAATTGGTCTTCGCGGAGACCTTGATCTTGCCATCGGGACCGGTGAAGGCGACGTTGCGCCAGAAACGCGCGCCCTTGGGCGGGTCCGAAATCCAGGTACGGCCGGTGACGGTTTCGCCGACGCCGATATTGCCGCGATAGTCGATCTCGTGCCGGGTCACGACCCAGATATAGCGATCAATCGCGTCCTGCGGCGCGATGGCCTGCCAGTGCGCTGTCGCCAGATCCTGAATCCAGCGCACCCAGACCGCATTATTGACATGACCGAGTTCATCTATGTCGGATGGTCGGGCGGTGAATGTCAGCGTGAAACCCGGTTCCTTTCCGGAGGGAACGGAAACAGGGATGTCGCTCGTCACTCCGCCAACCCCATTTGCCACAGAATGAAGGCATATTCCTCCGCCGTTTCTTCCAGCGCATTCCACCGGCCCGACTTGCCACCATGGCCGGCGCCCATATTGGTCTTGAGCAGCAATATATTGTCATCGGTCTTGGTCGCGCGCAATTTTGCGGTCCATTTCGCCGGTTCCCAATAGGTGACGCGGGGATCGTTGAGTCCGCCGGTGATCAGCATCGGCGGATAGTCCTGCGCCTTCACATTGTCATAAGGCGAATAGCTGCGGATATATTCAAACGCCGCCTTGTCGGTGATTGGATTGCCCCATTCCGGCCACTCGCCGGGGGTCAGGGGCAGGCTCTCGTCCTGCATGGTGTTGAGGACGTCGACAAAGGGTACATGGGCCACGATCGCGCCCCAGAGGTCAGGATCGCTGTTGACGATCGCGCCCATCAGCTCGCCGCCAGCGGACCCGCCCGAGGCGGTGATTCTGCCCTTGCTCGAATAGCCCTTGTCAATCAGGCCTTTGGCAACGTCGACGAAATCATTGAACGTATTGGTCCGCTTGGTCAGCTTGCCATCAAGATACCAGTTGCGGCCGAGATCATCACCGCCGCGGATATGGGCAATGGCATAGACGAAGCCGCGATCGACCAGACTGAGCCGTGTCGTCGAAAAGCTCGGTGGTACGGCATAGCCATAAGCACCGTAAGAATAGAGATGTAGCGGTGCGCTGCCGTCGATTTTGATATCCTTGCGGTAAAGCAGCGACACCGGCACTTTCGTGCCGTCGCGGACCTCGATCATCAGCCGTTCGGTGACATATTGGCTGGCGTCATAGCCGGAAGGAATTTCCTGGACCTTGAGCGTTTCGAGCCTTTTGTCGGACAGGTGATAGTCAAAGATCGTGCTCGGCGTGACCATGGAATCATAGCTGAGCCGCAGCTTGTCGACGTCATATTCCGGATTGTTGTCCAGTCCGGCGCTGTAGCTGGCCTCGGGAAAGGCGATGCGCTCGATTTTCGCAGGATCGTCATAGGAGCGGATTTCAATCTGATCGAGGCCATTTTCGCGACCTTCGGTGACATAGAAATTCTTGAAGGTGCAGACGTCCGTGAGGTAAAATTCATCCGATCCGGCGATCAATGTCGTCCAGCTGTCCGGGTCGGCGATCGGTGCCGTCGCCAATCGGAAATTCACATGATCGTCGTTGGTCAGGATGTAGAGCGTGTCATCATGCTCCTCGACGTCATATTCGCGGCCGGCCTGGCGCGCGGATACCAATATCGGTTCGGCCAGAGGGTTGTCCGTGGGCACCAGCCGTATTTCGCTGGTCTCGTGATCGCCGCTGGCAATGGCAATATATTTTTCCGAATGGGTGAGGCCAATACCGACGCGAAATCCTTCGTCATCTTCGTGATACAGCTCGACATCATCGGCAATATCGGTCCCCAGAACATGCAGCCTCGCATTGTCGGTCCGCCATTGCTCATTGGCGAGACCATAGAGCAGCATTTTCGAATCGGCGGACCAGACGAGGCTCGACAAGGTGCCGGGAATGACGTCGGGCAACAGCTCGCCGCTCGACAGGTCCTTGATCCGCGCCTCGAAGCGCTCCGACCCGTTGTCATCATAGGCATAAGCCAGCAAGCGGCCATCGGGCGACACCGACGCCGCGCCCAGACGGAAATATTCCTTGCCTTCGGCCAATATATTCTCGTCCAGCATCAGCTGGTCTTCGCCGCCCGAGACCGCTTTGCGCCAATGCTGGCGATATTGCATGCCTTCCTCGAACTTGCTCCAGTAGAGCCAGTCGCCGTCCTTTTGCGGCACCGAACTGTCATCTTCCTTGATCCGCGCCTTCATCTCCTGAAACAGCGACTGGATCAGCGGCTTGCGATCCGCCATATTCTGTTCGAACCACTGATTTTCCGCCTTGAGATAGGCGAGTACGTCCTTGTCCTCGACCACCGGATATGCCTCATCTTTCAGCCAGTGCCACGGGTCTTCGACGACATATCCGTGCCGCTCGTAACTATAGGGACGTTGTTCTGCAAATGGCGGACGCGTCAGCTTTTTGGTCATATTCTCTCTATGTCTCCGGCCGGATTTAGGTGGCGAATGGGTCTTCGAACTCCTATGTGGTGCACTATAAGCATATTCAAGGAGTTTGCTCGACGATGTTGATGTCTACTTATGAAGCGCGCCTCAAGGCGCTGCGGGAACAAATGCAAAAAGACGGCCTCGACGGCTTTGTCGTTCCGATCTGTGACGAGCATATGAGCGAATATGTTGGTGAATATGCGCAGCGGCTGGCCTGGCTGACCGGCTTCGGCGGTTCGGCCGGTTCGGCGATTGTGTTGAAAGACAAGGCGGCGATGTTTGTCGACGGACGCTATGTCGTGCAGGTCCGGGACCAGGTCGACGGCAATCTCTATGAATATGTCAATGTGGCGGATCAGAAGCCGCATGAATGGCTCGCTGCCAATGCGCCGCAAGGTTCCAAAGTCGGCTATGACAGCTGGCTGCACACGCGCGAATGGGCGGAAACGGCCAGCAAGGCGCTGAAAAAATCCGGTGCGGAACTGGTTCCCGTGCAAAAGAATCCGGTCGATGCGGTCTGGGAAGACCAGCCGCCGCGCTCGCCCGAGAAGCTGGCGGTCCATCCCGATCAATATGCCGGAAAATCGGCGAGGGACAAAAGAGCCGATGTCGCGACCTGGCTCAAGGACAAAGGCTATGACGCCACCGTCATCGCCGCGCTGGATTCGGTCGCGTGGTTTTTCAATGTTCGCGGCAAGGATATTGCCAACACGCCGGTGCCTTTGGCCTATGCGATTGTCCGCGCCGACGAGACCGCGACCCTGTTTGTCGCGCCGGAAAAGCTCACCGACACGGTGCGCGAACATCTCGGCAATCATGTCGAGATCCGCGATTATGACGAGCTGGCCGATGCTTTGTCGGACATGTCGGGCAAAACTGTCGCGGTTGACCCGGAGCGGTCGGTTGCCGCCATTTTCGAAGCGCTCGACAATGCCGGAGCGACTATCGTCAAGGATCGTGATCCGACCATTCTCGCCAAGGCGATCAAGAATGAAGCCGAAATATCCGGTCACAAGGCCGCGCAGAAGCGCGATGGCGCGGCGCTGACCAAATTCCTGCACTGGATGGCGGTCGAAGCCCCCAGGGGCGGGCAGGACGAATTGTCAGCTGCAGCGCGGCTGCGCCAGTTTCGTGAGGAAAATCCGGAACTGAAGGATCTCTCGTTCAACACGATTTCTGCCGCGGGTGATCATGGCGCGCTGCCCCATTATAGCGTGAACGAGGAAACCAATCAGCCGATCACGATGAATTCGCTCTATCTTGTCGATAGCGGCGGGCAATATCTTGACGGCACCACCGATGTTACGCGCGTGGTAGCCGTCGGTGAACCGACTGCAGAAATGCGCAAGCGCTATACTCAGGTTCTAAAAGGCCATATTGCCCTCGATCAGGCGGTATTTACCAAAGGCACGACTGGCGGACAGCTCGACATATTGGCCCGTCAATATCTCTGGGCCGATGGCGTGGACTATGGCCATGGCACCGGCCACGGCGTTGGCAGTTATCTGTCCGTTCATGAAGGACCCCAGAGAATCTCCAGCTCTGGCGGTTTGAACGAGGCGCTGCAGCCAGGCATGATCCTATCCAACGAACCGGGCTATTACAAAGCTGGTGAATTCGGCATCCGCATCGAAAATCTGTTCCTTGTCGAGGAGCGGAAGATCGAAGGCGGCGAGCAGACCATGCTCGGTTTCGAGACGCTGACCTTCGCGCCACTCGAGCGCAAGCTGATCGAGGTCGATATGCTCTCGCAGGGCCAGCGCCAGTGGGTCGATGACTATCACGCCAAGGTCCGCGCGGTGATTGCACCGCAGCTCGACGGCGAGGCGCTGCAATGGCTGGAGGCCCAGACCGCACCGCTTTGAACGCTTTGTCGGCAAAGC
>CAJQNR010000048.1 GCA_905479715.1 uncultured Sphingorhabdus sp. | reverse complement strand
AGCTGCGGCCAGTGCACACCGTGCCGCGAAGGCACCGGCTGGATGTGGCGGGTGATGGAGAAAATGCGCGACGGCGATGCCGATATCGAGGATATCGATACGCTGTATGAAGTCACCAAGCAGGTCGAAGGCCACACCATCTGCGCGCTCGGCGATGCCGCGGCCTGGCCGATCCAGGGCCTGATCCGCCATTTCCGGCCAGAGATGGAGCGGCGTATTCGCGAGCATAAGGGCGAAGAAATGATGGAGGCGGCAGAGTGATGAGGCACAAACTTCCGTTCGTCCTGAGCCTGTCGAAGGACAGCTTGCGCGCGCACCGTTCATACTTCGACAAGCTCGGCACGAACGGTGCTGGGGAGGCGGCGGAGTGATGGCGATTTCAACTTCTCTCGTCATCCTGAACTTGTTTCAGGACCTCCAAGGGCAATGCGCGCTCGTTTCTCCCGGGATGCAGAAACAAGTTCAGCATGACGAAAGTTATTCGGAGTCAATCCATGCCTAAAGTCACCGTAGATGGCGTTGAAATCGAAGTGCCCCAAGGCGCGACCGTGCTGCAGGCCGCCGAGCTTGCCGGCAAGGAAATCCCGCGTTTCTGTTATCACGAACGACTGAGCATCGCCGGCAATTGCCGCATGTGTCTGGTTGAAGTGAAACCGGGACCACCGAAGCCGCAGGCGAGTTGCGCGCTTCCCGCTGCCGAGGGTCAGGAAATCCGCACCGACAGCGAAATGGTGAAGAAGGCGCGCGAAGGGGTGATGGAATTTCTCCTGATCAACCATCCGCTCGACTGCCCGATTTGCGATCAGGGCGGCGAATGCGATCTGCAGGATCAGGCTGTTGCTTATGGCAAGGGCAAATCGCGCTTCGAAGAGAATAAGCGCGCGGTGACCGAGAAATATATGGGGCCGATCGTCAAGACGGTGATGACCCGCTGCATTCACTGCACCCGCTGTGTGCGCTTTGCCGAGGAAGTCGCCGGCGTCGAGGAAATCGGTGCGATTGGCCGCGGCGAGGGAATGGAGATTACCTCCTATCTCGAACATGCGGTGCACAGCGAACTCAGCGGCAATGTCGTCGATCTCTGCCCGGTTGGCGCTTTGACCAGCAAGCCTTATGCCTTTGAAGCGCGGCCTTGGGAGCTCACCAAGACGCTCGGCATCGACGTGATGGATGGTGTCGGCACCAATATCCGGATCGACAGCCGTGGCCGCGAAGTGCTCCGCGCGCTGCCGCGGGTCAATGATGACGTGAACGAGGAATGGGCGACCGACAAGACCCGTCACGCGATTGATGGCCTGATGAAGCGGCGTCTCGACAAGCCTTATGTGCGGAAAAACGGCAAGCTGGAAGAAGCAAGTTGGGCCGAAGCATTTCAGGCGATTGCCGATGTCAAGGCAGGCAGCTCGGTTGCCGCGATTGCCGGTGATCTGGTCGATTGCGAAACAATGTATGCGGCGAAGACGCTGCTCAAGTCGATGAAATCGGACATGCTGGAAGGACGCCAGACCGGTCTTTCCTATGATGTTTCCAGTCTCGCAGCGGTGAATTTCAACAGCACCATAGCGGGTATCGAGGAAGCGGATGTAATCCTGCTAGTCTCGACCAACCCGCGCTGGGAAGCGTCGCTGGTCAACACCCGTATCCGCAAGGCTGTCCGCAAGGGCGGAACGAAAGTCTTTGGTATCGGTCCGGAAGCGGACCAGACCTATCCGGTCGAATGGCTGGGCGATGACATGGGCTTGCTCGCGAAGCTGCCGAAAGCGGCTGCCGATGCGCTGAAGGGCGCAGAGCGGCCTGCTATCATTCTGGGCGGCGGCGCATTGAGCGTGGAAGGCGCGCATGGCGCGGCGCTCAAGCTGGCGACCAAGTACAAGCTCGTCAGAGATGGCTGGAACGGCTTCAACGTTCTTCATATCGGCGCTTCGCGCACCGGCGGGCTGATGCTCGGCTATGCCGCTGACGGCGGGATCAAGGCGATTGCGGCGAAGAAGCCGAAATTGCTGTTCGCGCTGGGCGCAGACGAAATGGATTACGAAGCGTTCAAGGACAGTTTCAAGGTATTTATCGGCCATCATGGCGATGCCGGTGCCCATGCGGCGGATGTGATCCTGCCGGGTGCCGCCTATACCGAGAAAAACGGCACTTATGTCAATCTCGAGGGCCGTGTGCAGCATTCGACCAAGGCGATTTTTGCGCCGGGCGACGCGCGCGAGGACTGGAGCATCTTGCGGGCGCTGTCCGATGTGATGGGCAAGACCCTGCCGTTCGACAGTTTCGAGGAATTGCGCGCCAAGATGGCCAAGGACCATCCCGAACTGGCCGCAGAAGGCCTTGTGACGTTCGAATGGTCGCCGCCAACCGGTTTGCCGGACAAGCCAAAGGGGCAGGGCGTCCATCCTATCAAGGATTTCTACCTGACCAACAGCATAGCCCGTGCCAGCGCGACGATGCAGCGCTGCTCCGCGGAATTGCTGCATGCCGATGATGAATTGATGGAGGCGGCAGAGTGAATAATATGACTGCCATCTTTCCTCCCTGTTGCGCAGCAATGGGGAGGTGGCGCGCCGAAGGTGTGACGGAGGGGCGACTGGTTGAGGCCTGTGCCCCTCCACCACGCTTCGCGCGGTCCCCCTCCCCGTGCTGCGCACAGGGAGGAAATATCTGATGACCGCATATCTCCAAGACCTGATGGGCTTTGAAGCCGGCTGGTTTGTCGGCACGCTCGCGCTGATCCTGCTGATCGCGCTGCCGCTGATGCTCGCCGTGGCGATGATCATCTATGTCGACCGGAAAATCTGGGCCGCCATGGCCTTGCGGCGCGGGCCCAATGTGGTCGGGCCGTTCGGCCTGCTGCAAAGCTTCGCCGATGGCCTGAAAGTGTTCCTGCAGGAAACGATCATTCCATCGGGCGCCAACAAGGGCCTGTTCCTGCTCGCGCCAATCATCACCTTCACCGTGGCCTTGCTTGCCTGGGCGGTGATCCCGTTCGGCGAAAATATGGTGCTCGCCAACATCAATATCGGCTTGCTCTACATTCTCGCGATCAGTTCGCTGGGCGTCTATGGCGTGGTTATCGCCGGTTGGGCGAGTAACTCGAAATATCCCTTCTTCTCCGCCATGCGTGCTGCGGCACAGATGATCAGCTACGAAGTCTCGATCGGCTTTGTCATCATTTCGGTGGTGCTGATGGCCGGCAGTTTCAACATGCAGGATATCATCATCGGGCAGAAATCGCATCTGCTCGGGATCAATGCTTATGGCATCAATCCATTGCTCTTCCCGATGGCAGTGGTCTTCCTGATCTCCTCGCTCGCGGAAACCGCGCGGACTCCATTTGATCTGACCGAAGCGGAAAGCGAACTGGTTGCCGGTTATCAGACGGAATATTCGTCCATGTCTTTCGCGCTCTTCTGGCTCGGCGAATATGCCAATGTATTGTTGATGTGCACCCTCAACGCGATCCTGTTCTGGGGTGGCTGGTTGCCGCCGATAGACTGGGCCCCGCTGTACATGGTGCCGGGCATCATCTGGCTGTTCGCCAAGATATTCTTCTTCTTCTTCGTCTTCAGCTGGGTCAAGGCAACGGTTCCGCGTTTCCGCTATGACCAGTTGATGCGTCTGGGCTGGAAGATATTCCTGCCGCTGAGCCTTTTCTGGGTGGTGCTGGTCAGCGGCTATTTAATGTTAACAAGGTACGCGGCATGAGCATTGCACAGACCATCAAGGCTTTCACCCTTTGGGAGTTTATCGGCGCGCATCTGCTGACGCTGAAATATTTCTTCAAGGCGAAGAAGACGATCAACTATCCCTATGAGAAGAACCCGATTTCGCCGCGGTTCCGGGGAGAGCATGCCTTGCGTCGTTATCCCAATGGCGAGGAACGCTGCATCGCCTGCAAGCTGTGCGAAGCGGTCTGTCCGGCGCAGGCGATCACGATCGAGGCGGAGCCGCGCGAGGACGGTTCGCGTCGTACCACGCGCTATGACATCGACATGACCAAGTGCATCTACTGCGGTTTCTGTCAGGAGGCCTGTCCGGTTGATGCGATCGTCGAGGGACCGAATTTCGAATATGCGACGGAAACGCGCGAAGAGTTGATTTACGACAAGTCGAAACTGCTGGAAAACGGCGACAAATGGGAGCGGGCAATCGCGGCAAACCTTGCTGCCGATGCGCCCTATCGGTAATGGGCGCTGTGATGAATCCAATGGGGGAAAATGTGCAAAAATATGCTGAACTTTTCCTCCTTGTGCGAAGCACGGGGAGGGGGACCATCCGCAGGATGGTGGAGGGGCACCGCGCCATCCTCACTTCGTTCGGCCCCTCCGTCGTGCATTCTGCACGGCACCTCCCCAGAGCTTCGCTTCAGGGAGGATGTGTGTGATGCAAATATTTGCTTTCTATCTATTCGCATCCATCGTGCTTGCCAGCGGTGCTTTCTGCATCTTTGCGCGCAATCCGGTGCATAGCGTCCTTTGGCTGATCCTGGCGTTTTTCAACGCAGCGGGGCTGATGTTGCTGGTCGGGGCCGAGTTTATCGCCGCCTTGCTGGTGATCGTCTATGTCGGAGCGGTTGCGGTCCTGTTCCTGTTTGTCGTGATGATGCTCGACATTGATTTTGCCGAATTGCGTGCGGGTTTCATGAAGAATCTGCCGCTCGGACTGCTGCTGGCTCTGGTGCTGGTCGTGGAAATTATCTTTGGCGTCGGCGCCTGGCAATCGTCGGGCATGGGAGAGGCAACCGCCGCGGTCGGGCCACCGGCCGGAGCGCCTTCCAATATCGAACAGCTGGGCGCATTGCTCTACACCCGATATGTGTTCCTGTTTGAAGCGGCGGGCATGATCCTGCTGGTCGCCATGGTTGGGGCGATCGTGCTGACCCTGCGGACGCGCGGCGGTGTGCGCAAACAGAATATCGCCGACCAGATCGCGCGGCGTCCCGAAGACGCGACGCGCAACACACAACCCGAAGTCGGCAAGGGAGTGGAATTGTGATCGGCATTGAACATTATCTCGTCGTCAGCTCGATCCTGTTCGTGATGGGCATGCTCGGCATATTTCTCAATCGCAAGAATATCATCATCATCCTGATGGCGATCGAATTGATCCTGCTTGCGGTAAACCTCAATTTTGTCGCGTTCAGCGCCTTTCTTGGCGACATGACGGGGCAGATATTCGCCATGTTCATCCTGACCGTGGCCGCAGGCGAGGCCGCGATCGGGCTGGCCATTCTCGTGATCTATTTCCGTCAGCGCGGCACGATCGCCGTCGACGATGTCAACCGGATGAAGGGGTGAACATGCATTCGTCTGAAAATACCGTTCGCCCTGAGCCTGTCGGGCCGAAGGCGCCCGAAGGGCAACGGCAGGTTGTGCGCACGCCGTTCATACTTCGACAAGCTCAGCACGAACGGCTCCGGGGGTAAACGTGAACAGCATCCTCCTCATAGTATTCCTGCCCATGCTGGCAGCGATCGTCGCCGGTTTTGGCAACCGTGTCATCGGCAATGTCCCGGCGAAAGTCATTACCACGGGCGCGCTTTTCACTGCCTGTGGGCTGAGCTGGCCGATATTCATCGGTTTTCTGAGCGGAGCCAGCAGCGCGGAAGTCGTGCCGGTTATGACCTGGATTGTCTCCGGTGACCTGACTTTTGACTGGGCCTTGCGCGTAGATGCGCTGACCGCCGTGATGCTGGTTGTCGTGACCACCGTCTCCGCGCTCGTGCATCTATATTCATGGGGCTATATGGACGAAGATCCGGACCAGCCGCGCTTCTTCGCCTATCTGTCGCTGTTCACCTTTGCCATGCTGATGCTGGTGACAGCGAATAATCTGGTGCAGATGTTCTTTGGCTGGGAAGGCGTCGGCCTTGCCTCCTATCTGCTGATCGGTTTCTGGTTCAAGAAACCCAGCGCCAACGCCGCCGCGATCAAGGCATTCGTCGTCAACCGCGTCGGTGACCTCGGCTTCATGCTCGGTATCTTCGGAACCTTCCTGGTGTTCGGCACCGTGTCGATCCCCGAAATCCTTGAAGCGGCGCCAGCGATGGCCGGATCGACCATCACCTTTGCCGGGATGCGTCTCGACACGATGACCATTCTCTGCCTGCTCTTGTTCGTCGGCGCGATGGGCAAGTCTGCACAACTGGGGCTGCACACTTGGTTGCCCGACGCGATGGAAGGCCCGACCCCTGTGTCGGCCCTGATCCATGCCGCGACCATGGTGACCGCGGGCGTATTCATGGTCTGCCGCCTGTCTCCGATGTTCGAAACCAGCCCGGTTGCCCTGACCGTCGTGACGATTGTCGGTGCTTCGACCGCATTGTTCGCCGCCACCGTTGGTCTGGTCCAGCATGATATCAAGCGGGTGATCGCCTATTCGACCTGCTCACAGCTCGGCTATATGTTCTTCGCGGCCGGCGTCGGCGCCTATAGCGCGGCGATGTTCCACCTGTTCACCCATGCCTTCTTCAAGGCCTTGTTGTTCCTTGGTGCCGGTTCGGTGATCCACGCCATGCATCACGAGCAGGACATGCGCTATTATGGCGGTCTGCGGAAGGAAATCCCGCTGACCTTCTGGGCGATGATGGCCGGAACACTGGCGATTACCGGTGTCGGTATTGTCGGACTTGGCGGCTTTGCCGGTTTCTATTCCAAGGATGCGATTATCGAGGTTGCCTTTGCCAGCGGCACCGAAGTCGGACATTTCGCTTTCTTCATCGGTGTTCTCGCCGCCTTGCTGACCAGCTTCTACAGCTGGCGTCTGATGTTCCTGACCTTCTGGGGCACACCGCGCTGGATCCAGTCCGAGCATATCCAGCACAGCGTCCACAAGACACCCGAAGAAGCAGGCGCCGATCAAACCGGCGGCTATCACCCGCACGAAAGCCCCTTATCCATGCTGATTCCGCTTGGTATATTGGCAACCGGAGCCGTCTTTGCCGGCTTCCTGTTCCACAACCAGTTTGTCGAAGCCGCCGAGGGCGCTGCCTTCTGGGCCGGAAGCCTCGCTTTTGACGAGCATCTGATGCATGAAATTCACAATGTGCCGCTGTGGGTCAAGCTGTCCTCGACCGTCGCCATGCTGACCGGTCTGGGAACCGCCATCTTCATGTATTTCTATGGCAAGGACCGTCCGGCCCGTCTCGCCGAGACCTTCAGCCCGCTCTACAAATTCTTCTTCAACAAATGGTATTTTGACGAGCTCTACAATCTGATCTTCATCCGGCCTGCTTTCTGGCTGGGACGTCTGTTCTGGAAAGGCGGCGACGAAGGCACGATTGACCGCTTTGGCCCGAATGGGATCGCAGCCGTGATTGCCAGCGGCTCGGGCGTGATGAAACGCTTCCAGAGCGGCTATCTTTATACTTATGCCCTCGTCATGCTGCTCGGACTCGCCGCTGCAGCGACCTGGATCATCGTGCAGGGAGCCAGCTAATGAACCAGCTTGATTTCCCGATCCTGTCGCTGATGATGGGCCTGCCGATGCTGGCAGCGATCATCTGTCTGTTCCTCAACGCGCAGGCTGCGCGCTGGCTGGCGCTCCTGACGACATTTGTGATGTTCATACTGGGCGTCATTCTGTGGGCCAATTACGACATTGGCGGTCCGCAATGGCAATATGTCGAGCGTGCCGACCTGTTTGGCAATTTTGCCTGGGCGCTGGGTATCGACGGCATCTCGATGATGCTGATCATGCTGACCGTGTTTCTGATGCCGATCTGTATTGGTGCCAGCTGGGAATCTATCCAGACCCGGGTCGGCGAATATATGGCTGCCTTCCTGTTCATGGAAGTGCTGATGATCGGCGTGTTCGCGGCGCAGGACCTGTTCCTCTTCTACATATTGTTCGAAGCGGGCCTGATCCCGATGTATCTGATCATCGGTATCTGGGGCGGGGCCAACCGGATTTACGCCAGCTATAAATTCTTCCTTTATACGCTGCTCGGTTCGGTGGTGATGCTGATCGCGATGCTGTGGATGGTACAGGATGCCGGCACCAGCGACATTCCAACCCTGCTCAACTATGATTTTGCGCCCGAGGCACAGACATGGCTGTGGCTGGCCTTCTTCGCCAGTTTCGCAGTGAAGATGCCGATGTGGCCGTTCCACACCTGGCTGCCCGACGCGCATGTTCAGGCCCCGACCGCCGGTTCGGTGATCCTCGCTGGCGTCTTGCTGAAGATGGGTGGCTATGGCTTCCTGCGCTTCTCGCTGCCGATGTTCCCGGAAGCGTCCGAACAGTTTATCTGGCTGATCTTCGCATTGTCGATGGTGGCGGTGGTGTACACGTCACTGGTCGCGCTGGTGCAACAGGACATGAAGAAGCTGATCGCTTATTCCTCCGTTGCCCATATGGCGATTGTCACGCTTGGCCTGTTCGCGTTCAACCGTCAGGGTATCGAGGGGGCGGTCATCGTGATGCTCAGCCACGGGCTGGTCTCCGCCGCGCTCTTCCTCTGCGTCGGTGTGATCTACGATCGCCTGCATACGCGGGAAATTGACCGCTACGGCGGGCTTGCGTCCAACATGCCGAAATATGCGATCCTCTTCATGCTGTTCACCATGGCTTCGATCGGTCTGCCGGGCACCAGCGGTTTCGTCGGCGAGTTCCTTTCCCTGATTGGCCTCTACAAGGTCAACAGCTGGGTCACGCTGGTTGCTGCAACCGGAATCATTCTGGGTGCCGCCTATATGCTTTATCTTTATCGCCGGGTTGCTTTCGGTGAACTTGTTCACGAGGATGTCAAAGCCATGCCGGATCTTTCCCTGCGGGAAATCTCACTGCTCGCGCCGATCGCCGCCGCAGTTATGTGGATGGGTATCTATCCCGAAAGCTTCATGGCCCCGATCCGGGGTGATGTCGGGGCGCTGGTTGCGCGCATCGACCGTGCAGCACCAGAGGGTGACGCGCATCTCAAAATGGGCGAGGTGAAAGCCGTTGCCAAAGATCATGCCGAAGGGGAGGCACACTGATGGGTATCGGAAATTCCCTTTGGCTGGTTTCACCAGAAGTCTTTCTCTCGATATCGAGTCTGATCCTGTTGATGATTGCCGCATGGCGTGGTGAAAAATCAGCCCGACTGGTGACAATATTGGCAGCCGCCGCGCTCTTTGGTGCGTCGACCCTGTTGATGGTGCTCGCGCATCTGCCCGAATTCAAGGATGGTGCCTCTGCATTCAGCGATCAGTATCGCATGGATGCCTTTGGCAGCACCGCGAAATTCCTGATCTATGTTGCGGCTATCATCTGTCTGATGGTTGCCCCGCGCTTCTTCCAGAGCGGCGGCAAATATCGCCCGGAATATCCGGTTCTGATCCTCTTTGCCTGTGTCGGCATGGGGATGATGGTGTCGGCGACGGACATGATGACCCTCTATATCGGGCTGGAATTGAACAGCCTGTCCTCATATGTACTGGCCAGTTTCATTCGTACCGACGTGCGCTCTTCCGAAGCCGGTCTGAAATATTTCGTCCTTGGCGCTCTCGCCAGCGGAATGTTGCTGTTCGGCATATCGCTCGTCTACGGTTTTGCCGGTTCAACGAGTTTTGCCGTAATCGGCGAGACGCTGAGCGGGGATCTTTCTACCGGGCCGCTGATCGGGCTGGTGCTTGTTCTTTCCGGTCTGGCGTTCAAGATCAGCGCCGTGCCGTTCCACATGTGGACGCCGGATGTTTACGAAGGCGCGCCGACGCCGGTCAGTGCCTTCTTCGCCAGCGCGCCGAAAGTGGCGGCCGTGGCGTTGACGGCACGGGTCATTATCGAGGCCTTCGGCGGCCAGACATCGGCCTGGCAACAGATCATCGTGTTTGTCGCGCTGGCATCGATCATCCTCGGCGCGGTCGGCGCAATCGGGCAGCAGAATATCAAACGCCTGCTCGCCTACAGTTCGATCAACAATGTCGGCTTCATGCTGATCGGTCTCGCCGCGGGCACCGCCCAGGGCGTTTCCGCAATGATGTTCTATCTCGCTATCTATGTCGCGATGACCTTGGGCAGCTTCGTCTGTGTGCTCGAAATGCGGGACAAGGACGGCAATCCTCTGGAAAGCCTGTCGAGCCTCGCCGGATTGTCGCAATCGCGTCCGGGGCTCGCCGCGGGACTTGCGATCTTCATGTTCTCGCTGGCGGGCATTCCACCCCTGTTCGGCTTCTGGGGCAAGTTCCTGGTTTTTGATGCCGCCGTCGCAGCGGGCATGTTGCCACTCGCGGTTATCGGTATCGCGGCATCCGTGATTGGCGCTTTCTATTATATCAAGGTCGTCAAGATCATCTATTTCGATGATCCTTCTGGCGAGATTGTCGTCACCGGACACAAGACCGAAAATGGTCTGATTGCTCTTATGGCGCTGCTGGTATCGCCGCTCGGTTATCTGACGATACCGTTTGTGGCACCGATTACCGCTGCCGCTGCGGCGTCGCTTTTCTGACCATCAGAATCGAAACCGTCGGCCAGACCGCATCCACCAATGCGGATGTGAAGGCGCTCGCCGCGCAAGGCAGCGTCGCCGAAGGATTCTGGCTGCGGGCAGAGACGCAATCGGGGGGAATCGGCCGTCTCGGGCGGAAGTGGGAAAGCCCGGCGGGCAATCTCTATTGCAGCACGGTCGTCGACCTGCGACCCGGTGACCCCTTGCCGTCGGGCCTGTCCTTTGTCGCCGGACTGGCGGTCTACAAAACCATCCGTTGCTTTCTTCCCGGCGCCGAGATGGTTCTCAAATGGCCGAATGATATCCTGGTGTCCGGGGCGAAAATCTGCGGCATCCTGCTCGAACGGGTGAAGGACCAGGTGGTGGTTGGCATTGGCGTGAATATCGCGGTCAAGCCGGAGGTCGAGGGCAGGGCCGTGACCAGCCTGACGGCGGAGGGGGCGACGACCGACGCGCCCGCTTTCCTTGCTCGCCTGTCCGACATATTTGCCGATGTCATGAATATTTGGCGTGATCGGGGATTTTCGCATATATTGACCGAATGGCAGAAACTGGCCCATCCGGTCGGCACGCTCCTTACCACCAGTGATGAACAGGGCGAAAAAATCACCGGCGAATATGCCGGCCTCACCGTTGATGGCGCACTTTGCTTGAGAAAAGCCGACGGAACGCTTATCGAAATACGCGCCGGTGATATTTCCATCGGATAGAAAGAAGAGTCGCCCATGCTATTGGCCATAGATGCTGGTAACACCAATGTTGTGTTCGCCCTGTTCGACGGTGATGACATTCGTGCGCGCTGGCGCATCGCCACCGATGCTCGCCGCACCGCGGACGAATATGTCGTGTGGCTCCGCCAGCTGCTGGAACTGGAAGGCCTGGCTCTTGGCACCGTTGACGCGGTGATCATCGGTACGGTGGTTCCGCGCGCGCTGCATAATCTGACGGTCCTCTCGGAGAAATATTTTGGCGTGACTCCGCTGGTTGCCGGCCGCGGGGCCGCAGACTGGGGTATCGCGCTGGATGTCGAACAACCCGACAGTGTCGGTGCCGACCGCGTGCTCAATGTGATCGCCGCGCATCACAAATATAATCAGGACATTGTCATCATCGATTTTGGTACGGCCACGACCTTCGATGTCGCCGATTATGAAGGCGCCTATAAAGGTGGCATCATCGCGCCCGGGATCAATCTTTCGCTCGATGCGCTGGTCGGAAAGACCGCGCAATTGCCGCGTATCGCGCTGGAATCACCCGAAAGCGACAATGTCATCGGCACCACGACCGAAAGCCAGATGCTGATTGGCATTTTCTGGGGCTATGTCGCGATGATCGAGGGACTGGTGGCCCGGACCAAGGCGCAAATCGGCCGCCCGACCAAAATCATTGCTACCGGCGGATTAGCCGTACTTTTTGACGAACACACAGATGTTTTCGATCATCTCGAATCTGACCTGACTCTTCAGGGCCTGCATTTCCTCTATCAGCGAGCAACAAACGCTTCATGACAAAAACTAAAAAAGAACTTCTATTCCTGGCCCTTGGCGGTTCGGGTGAAATCGGCATGAATGTCAATCTCTACGGCTGTGACGGCAAATGGGTGATGGTCGATCTCGGCATGACCTTTGCCGATCCCAGCTATCCGGGGATTGACCTGATTCTGCCCGATCTTGAATTTATCGAGAAGAACCGCAAGGATCTGCTGGGTGTCGTGCTGACTCACGGTCATGAGGATCATATCGGTGCGGTTCCCTATTTCGCGGCCGATCTCGATGTTCCCCTGTTCGCGACCCCGTTCACCGCAGGGCTGATCCGGCGCAAGCTGGAAGAGGTCGGACTGGAAAAGCAGGTCGAACTCAACATCATCCCCAATGAAGGCAGTTTTGATCTCGGGCCATTCGGCTTCCGCTATCTGCCGATCGCCCACTCTATTGCCGAGGGCAATGCGATGCTGATCGATACGCCTTACGGCAAGATTTTCCACACGGGTGACTGGAAGCTGGACGACGAGCCGGTGCTTGGCGTGCCGTCGACTCCTGAAGAGCTGCAGAAAATCGGTGACGAAGGCATTCTTGCGATGGTTTGCGATTCGACCAATGTCTTCAACGAAAAGGCATCCGGATCGGAAGGCGAAGTCCGCCGCAACCTGATGCGGGTTGTCGAGGATATCGACACGCGGATCGTGGTGACGACCTTCGCATCCAACGCAGCCCGGCTCCAGACTCTGGGTGAAGTCGCCATCCATGCAGGCCGCAAGCTCTGCGTTGCGGGCCGTTCGCTCGACCGGATTATCGATAATTGCCGGGAAAACGGCTATCTCAAGGATTTCCCGCCGACCGTAGACTTTCAGGAAGCAATGAGCCTGCCGCGCGACAAGGTCATGATCATTGCTACCGGTGGTCAGGGTGAGGCGAGGGCCGCTCTCGGGCGGATTGCCGGCGACAGCCACCAGATCAAGCTTTCCGAAGGCGATCATGTGCTGTTTTCGTCCAAACAGATCCCGGGCAATGAAATCGCGATTGGCCGGATCCAGAACCAGCTCGCGTCGAAAGGCGTTGTCATGATTACCGAGCGTCAGGAACATATCCATGTTTCCGGCCATCCGGGACAGCCCGAACTCGCGCAGATGTACGACTGGATCAAGCCCGAGATCCTGGTCCCGGTTCATGGCGAAATCCGCCATATGAAAACCCAGGAACGCTTCGCTCTCGATCATGGCGTTCCGAAAGCGATATTCCAGCAAAATGGCGATGTCGTGCGACTGGCGCCCAACGGCCCCAAGATTCTGGGGCAAGAACGCACCGGACGGCTTGTCGTTGATGGTGACGTGATCATCCCGGCGGACGGAAAAACACTGAACGACCGGCGCAAGACCGCCCATAACGGCATGATATCGGTTGCGATCGGTCTGGATCAGAAAGGCAAGATCTTCGGCCAGCCGGTGCTGAAAATGCACGGAGTTCCGCTCGAGGAAGACGAAGAAGATTTTCTTGATGAAGTGGTCGACAAGATTGTTTCGACCTATTCCAAGCCGGTTGGTGATATCGACAAGTTTAATGAAGCGATCCGCTTGCTTGTCCGTCGCACGGCGACCGAGTGGACCGGCAAGAAGCCGATCGTGTCGGTGCTCATCGTGGAGGCTTAGCCGGTCATGCAGCTCTACTCCGTTTTCGCGATCTACGTATTATTCTGGGTGACCGCCGCGTTCATCATCCTGCCAATCGGCATCCGTAACCATCACGAAACCGGGGCTAAATTGGTCAAGGGGCAGGAGGGTGGCGCCCCGGCCAATTTCCGGCCCTGGCGGGTATTGTTGCTGACCACGCTGCTGGCGACCGCAATGTTCGGTCTATTCTATCTCAACTATGTCTATGGCTGGATCAGCATCGACACGATTGATATCTTCAACAGCCGGGAACGGATGAAAGACATCTGATCCTAGCTGCGCAAACGTTCGATCGCCTGGGCCAGAGCAACATAAAGCTTGCCGACGTCTGATGACAGCAAGGTCACGCTGATTGCGCTGCCATCACGGGTGGCGAGCACGCCGCGCAGCATTGCCTCGAAATCGTGGATATAGCGGTTCACATGCTCGCGGAATTCGTCATTGCCGGAATATTGGGCCAGGATTTCGCGGACTTCCCGATTGTCGAGCAAGCGAACGGCCCGTCGCGTGAAGATGCCGCGATCGCCCTTGAGATAGGCCGCCCATTCGGTGTCGGTGACATCGTTAGACAGGATTTTGCCGACATCGATCGAGATGGAGTTGAGCGATTCGGTTAGCTGCGCCACCCGCCGGGTGAAATTCTCGTCGTTGCTTTGTTCCGCTTTTTCTTTTGCAAACAGGATGCGTTGCTCGAGCTTGGTTGTCATCTCCTCGATAGCGGCCAGTTGATCGGTGAGATGCGCAGCGGTCGACTGGGTCGTCGCGACGGCGCTTGATACGGCCTGTTCCAGTTTCGGCGCGATCGAGGCGATCTTGTCGTCGATGATCCGGTTCAGCGCTTCTTCGCTTACCTTTTCAAACGCTTCGGTCGAACCGGCAATGGAATTTTCCAGCACTTCCCGCGAATGTTCGGAAGCCTGTTTGGCTGTTTCCTTCACGCGGAGGAGCGCGCTGATCAGCTTTTCGCCGGCGCTTTCGGCGAGAGATTCGTTCTGCTCGCGCACTTGCTCGATCGACTTTGAAATGTCGGAAATCTGTTCGACAATGGATTGGCTCGCGATCCCGCCATCTTCCTGCAATTTCCTGATCTGTTCCTGTTGCTGGCTGATGGACTGGTCTGTCTCGGCAATTTGTGCCGCTATTTTGACCGCATCGTCCTGCGCCTTGTTCGCCTCTTTGGCGATCTGGCTATAGAGAGAGAGGCTTTCCTTCGATTTTTCCGAAACCCGGTCGAACGCATTGGGCAGGGTTTCATCCATTTCCCGTGCGCTGCTATCAAGTGCAACCAGCAGGCGTTCCATCCGTTCGATCATGCCATCGGCGAGGCCATATCCGTTCTCCAGCGAAAGCTGCAGAGCGGCGCTATTCTGTTCCATCGCGGTCATCGCAAAGGCCAGTTTTGCGGTCTTGTCACCACTCTCATTGTCGAGCTGCTTGATATGGTCGGTAATTTCGGTAACCGTCCGGTCAAGCGTTTCTGCCAGCGCCTTGAGGCGTGCTTCCTCGTTGTCGGCCACCTGTCCGGCTGACGCCAGGGCGGCTTCCAGATCATCCAGCTCCGCGCGCATCGCCTGAGCCGATTCCGACGTTTCCGTCGCCAGATCGGAGCGTGTTTTGCGAAGGGCCTCGATGGTTTCCGCGGTGGTTGTTTTCAACAAGTCGGCCAGCTGGGTCGATCCCGCGCCCGCATCATCGAGCTGTTTCGTCAAACTGGCTTTGATTCTGTCGGCTTCGCTCGCAAGACTTTCAACCGCTAGGGCCGATTTGTCGGTCAGATCATCAAGGCTCGTTTTGGCGGCTGCGCCGACTTCCCCGATTCTCCTGAGGGTCGAAACCATCGCTGCCATTTCGGTCTGGGCGGTGCGTCCGGCATTGCCGATCTGATTGGTAACGTCCTTGGCCGTGTTGATGATGACCGGCAAATGTTCGCGGAGCTGTTCGAGATTCTTATAGGCGGCTTCACCGACCTGATCGAGCTTTTGCATCTTGCCAAGACCATCTGCCAGTGAACTCTTGATTACTTCGGCGGCATTGGTCAGCTTGACCGAGGACTGATCCCCCAGAAATTCCAGTTCGCGGCTTTCCTGACCGAGAAATTCACGGGCGACGCTGAGCTCGTTGTTGATCGTCTTCAGCCGAATTTCCAGAAGTTCGGATTCGGTGCGCAGTGACGACGATACATCGGCAAAGCGATGGGCTTCCTTTGTGCTGTTGCGCATATAGAGCAGATAGAAAATACCGAGCATGATGACGGGCAGACACCATTGGGTGAGCAGCTCTATTCCATATTTGGGCGTCGCCATTGTCGTAAAAATGTCGCGGTTGGCCCACAGGAAAAATGCGGTCCAGCCGACCATCGAAAGGGCCAGCAACAGCGGCGGCAAATTGAGGGTAGCAGTGGGTGAAGCCGTTTCATCCGCACCATAGTGGCTCCAGTTTTCTTCTGAAGAATCGTCGCTATTTTGCGGAGTTTCTTCAGGAAGTTCCTGCGGCTCCATTTCCGGATCGAGCGCTTCGCTTTCGATGCTTGCGGTTGATTCTGCATGGTTGTCACCGGGGGTTTCGTCCCGATCGCGCCACATCCCGATAATCTTGTTTTCACCTGCCATACAGGCTATTTAACACAAAATGGGATCATATAAACCATAAGTTAACCATGTCGGGTGTAAACCGGCGAAATGTCATTTGATTACGGAGCTTTGGATGCCGCTTTGACGGCCGCAGTGGGGGACGACCCGTCACTCATCGTGGAGCTGCGAGAGGCGTTTCTGGAAAGCGCAAGACGGCAAGTCGACCTGTTGGGCAGAGCGCGTTGCGATGCCAATTGGGAATATGCCGCATGGCGTCTCAAAGGATTGGCCGCCAGTTTTTCCGCAACCAAAATCCTGCAACTGGCTGATGAAGCGGTTCACTCTGCACCCGGCGATCCGGTGATATTGCGGAAATTGCAAAGTGCGGTGTCCGAAGTCGAGCGCCACCGCGACTGACTTTTCCTTTCCGGCGCGCTGGACGCGCCTTCTTCTCCAGATTATCGCTTGGCATGTTTGGGCGGCACCATCTATGGACGGGAACGAACTTCCTATTCATCGACCGGGACCCCAATATCCGTGAAACTGGCACTGATTTCTCTGGCAAAAGACGATCTCGACGGTAACGGCCCGATTGCGTTGCTGCCCTTGTTCGGCGGAAGCCTGCTCGACTTGCAAATTGGCGCGGCGCAACGCTTTGGCTGCGAGAAATATATTTTCCTGTGTCCGGTAACCCATGGTGCGCTGCTGCAGAAGATCGATGCGATGAAGCAGCAGGGACTGGATGCCGAATATGTCCGCAGCCCCAGTGATCTGGTACAATATGCAAGCCATCAGGATCACATCGTCTATATTGCCGATGGCATATTGCCCAATGCCGAGATTGTCGAACAATTGAGCGGCGCGCCGCAGGAATTGCTGTTCACCGTGTTGCACGCCGATGAATATCAGGAGTTCGAACGCATCGATCTCAACCAGCGCTGGCTTGGCATCGTCTCGCTCAAGACGTCCCGGCTGAGCGCAATGATCGATATTCCCGATGACTGGGAAGTTGGTTCGGCCTTGCTGAGAACCGCGGTGCAGGCCGATTGTCCGCGCGCGATAATATCGGACCGCCGCATGGGTTCGGGCGCGATCGCCCATGTGCAAAGCGAAATCAGCGCCGAACAGTTCACCCGGCGCAAGTTGAAGGAAATGCCGGTCAAACGGGACAATTTCCTGAGCCGGTTTCTGCTGCACCCGCTGACCAAGCGCAGCCTTCCCTGGCTCTGGAAAAAACAGGCGGCGCCGCAATATCTTGGAATATTTTCCCTGACCGCTGGCCTCGCGGCGATTTTGACGGCGGTGCTGGGCTATCCGGTTGCGTCGCTGTCGCTGCTTTTCTTCGGCAGCGCGGCGCAATTTGCCCGGACTGCGATGGTGCAATTCGGCAATATTGTGCCCATCCGCGACTGGACCGGCCTGGCGCTGGACTTGCTTGCTGCAACCGGCGTGGGGATATTGTTGTTTCAGGCCTCCGACGCGGTGACACTGGTGCCCAATATCGTAATTGGCACCTTGTTGCTCGCCCATCTGCTGCTGTCGGGCAGGAAACCGGTGAACAGACCGCTGGCGCTGGCCCGGCCGGACTTGCGACTGGTCGTGCTTGGCCTGCTGCTGGGAACCATTTTGGGACATTTTGCTTATGGCCTCTATGGCGCAGCGCTTTACTCCGGTCTGTTTCTCGTTCTGGAACGCTATCTGGCGACCGATTCGCGGGGAAAACCGGCCTTGCCGGATGAATAGTCCATATCTCGCTTAGTGGCTTGTTAACCACATTAGGGTACGCCGACGCTATGGCACAGCAAGGTATTCCGATGAACGAAACGATGAATATGGATATCATCAGGCATGCATCGGCAATCGCCGATAAAGCCTCGTTTATTGCTGAGGATTTTGCCCAGGTCCTGTTTCCCAAAACCAGCGTCATTTTCAACGACCGCATGCGGTCCAATGCGCGGCAATATCTGCGCAGCGTGATCGGTCAGGTCGAACAGCAGATCTGCGCGATCGCAACCGATGAGCTTGGTGTCACCCAGGACATGCTCCAGAAGATAGCCAATGGCGGAGAGGGCCAGAGCTATCGAGTGCTCGAGGATTCCGGTCTGTTCAAGACGGTGGAGATCGTCCAGCACCTGTTTATCAAGGCACAGCAAAGCGAACTGGCGGCCAGATTGCTGCAAAAGATTTCACAGCAGGACCTTGAAGCGACTTTGACCCGCCATCTCGATCATCAGGATCCTGTCGTGGCCGAAGCCGCTATGGGGCTGTTGGTCGCGCAATCCAAGACGACGGGTGCAGCCGGCGAGATTGCTGCGAGTCTTGCAGACTTGTCGGCTGAAATGACCTATGCTTTCGCCTGGCCGGTGACGGCTTCGCTGGCCCGGCTCTCCGGCTTGTCCGGTCCGCAATTGCAGCAGGCATCGGAGCGATTTCTAGCTGCGCATGACGAGAGCGCGGGCGTTGACCGCAAGGCCAGCCGTCTTGCCCAATTGGTCGAGCAATCGGGAACGGGGGAAGACAATATCCCGCATCCGATGAGAGATGGCCTGGCCCTGTTCATTGCGCGTCTGGCGCGACAAACCGGCTTGACCAGCAATCAGATCGTGACCTTCACCGCCGAGCCCAATATGGCGCGCTTCGTTGTTGCGATGCGCGCAGCGGATTTTCCTGTGCAAGAGGCGCTGTCTGTATTTGCCGCGCTTGATGGCGGCGACCATATTCTGACCGCAGCAACCTATCGGGAGGCTGATCGCGACCGGGCGCTGGCCTTGGTGTCAAGCTGGACAGCCCCCGATGCCTATCAGAATGCCAAGCGGATTCTTGGCGATGACAGCCTGGGTGACCGCGGAAAATGACCGTATCGGGCAAATTGGCCGAACCGGTCCGCGGACAGGTGGATGCCGACGGTATGCTGTTGTCGGCCGATCCGTTGCTGATGCGCCTTCACTTGCGCAGCGGCGGTGCGGAAGGCGGGCCATTGGCCGTGCCCGAACTGGCAGAAATTTGCCGGATAAGCAGGCGGCTGGGGATGAACCTGTCGCGCGCCGCACAGGCGTCCGATGACGACTGCCGGATCGATATGTGGGTGGAAACACGCTTTGTAGCCTCGGACAGGGAACAGCCGCTCAGCCTTGCGATTATCGATTGGAAAGAACGTCCCTATGATGACAGCGACAAAATAGATCCGGCGCGGGAACGGGATTTTGACCGGCTGGAAGGGCGCGGTGCAATCAGAACCGATACGGCGCTGCGGATCATTGCACTGCAAATGCCGGATGGATCCGGTCAGCTGTCCGATGCCATTGGCCAGTCCTTGCTGGATATTTATGACGTCATTCCGCCATCTGCTCATGCACGGCTGCTCGAAGCGGTGGCCGAGCGGCAACCGATCCGCAACCAGCGGATGCGGGAGAAAGGCGGAAGCCAGCGTCTGTTCCTGTTTCAGGGGCAACCGCTGATAGACAAAGCCGGCATTTTTGCCGGCTATCGTTTTACGGCCGTACCGGATGATCCGGAAGCAAGCGGTCCGGAAGCCAAAGCGATGACCGGAAAACTGATCAGCGACAATCTGTTCGGCTTCCAGCTCGGTCCCGCCCTGCGCCAGCCATTGGGCAAAATCATCGCCAATGCCGAAACGATCAGCAGCAAGCTGCAGGGGCCGCTGCGGGGGGACTATGCCAGCTATGCCAAGGATATCGCCTCGGCCGGGCGCCATCTTCTGGATCTGGTCAATGATCTTTCCGATCTCGAGGCGATCGAACGGCCGGAATTTACGGTTGCGGCCGATGACATCGATCTGGTCGATCTGGCGCACCGCGCTGCCGGCCTGCTCGCGGTCAAGGCGTCCGATCACCAGATACGGATCGACCTTCCCGACGAAAATGGAAAACTTCCCGCGCGCGGTGAATTTCGCAGGTCTTTGCAGATTCTCGTCAATCTGATTGGCAACGCAATTCGCTATTCGCCCGATGGATCGGTCATCAAGGTGCGTGTTTCCGGCGACGAGGAATTTGCCCGGGTTTCGGTGACCGACCAGGGCGACGGCATCGCTGCGGAAGACCAGGACAGGATTTTCGAGAAATTCGAGCGACTGGGCCGATCAGGCGATGGCGGCAGCGGATTGGGGCTGTTTATCTCTCGCCGGCTGGCGCACGCGATGGGCGGCAGTCTGACCGTAGACAGTGTTGCCGGCAAGGGGGCAACCTTCACCCTGTCACTTCCACACCGGAAAGAGCCATAAAAAAGGGGAGCATGAAGCCCCCCTTTCTCATCAATATCTATTGTCTTTAGCGTTTGTCGATTGGCACATAATCGCGCTTCGCCGGGCCGGTGTACAACTGGCGCGGACGGCCGATGCGCTGGCCGGGATCGGAGATCATTTCGTTCCACTGTGCAACCCAGCCGACGGTGCGGGCAAGGGCGAACAACACGGTGAACATCGAGGTCGGGAAACCGATCGCCGACAGGATGATGCCCGAGTAGAAATCAACGTTCGGGAAGAGTTTCTTGTCGATGAAATAAGGATCGTTGAGTGCCATTTCTTCGAGTTTCAGGGCGACATCAAAGACCGGGTCCTTGACCTTCAGCGTTTCAAATACTTCCCGTACCGTTTCCTGCATCACCGATGCACGCGGATCGTAATTTTTGTAAACGCGGTGTCCGAAGCCCATCAGACGGAACGGATCGTCCTTGTCCTTGGCGCGCTTGATATATTCCGGAATGCGGTCCGGGTGACCGATTTCGTGGAGCATGTTGAGCGCCGCTTCATTGGCACCGCCATGGGCAGGACCCCACAGGCAGGCAATGCCGGCCGCGATGCAGGCAAACGGATTGGCACCGGAGGAACCGGCCAGCCGGACGGTCGAGGTCGACGCGTTCTGCTCATGATCGGCATGGAGGATGAAAATCCGGTCCATGGCTTTTTCAATCGCCGGGTGCACTTCATATTCCTCGGCGGGAACGCCAAAGGTCATGCGCAGGAAATTGCCGGTATAGGATAGCTCGTTGTCGGGATAGACGAACGGCTGGCCGATCGAATATTTATAGGCCATCGCAGCAATGGTCGGCATTTTTGCGACCAGACGGTGGCTGGCGATCATCCGCTGGGCGGGATCGTTGATGTCGGTGCTGTCATGATAGAAGGCCGACAGCGCGCCGACGACACCGCACATGATCGCCATTGGATGGGCGTCGCGGCGGAAACCCTGATAGAAACCGCGCAACTGCTCATGAACCATCGTGTGGCGGGTGATCGTGTTGGTGAAATCGCTATATTCGTCCGATGTCGGCAATTCGCCGCGGAGCAAGAGATGGGCGACTTCCATGAAGCTGCTGTTCTCGGCGAGCTGTTCGATCGGATAGCCACGGTGCAGCAATACGCCTTCGCCGCCATCGATGAAGGTCAGCTCGGATTCGCAGCTCGCGGTCGAGGTGAAGCCCGGGTCATAGGTGAAGGCACCGGTCTGGCCGTATAATTTGCGGATATCCACCACGTCTGGGCCTACGGTGCCCTTTAGAACCGGATATTCGAAATTGTCGCCATGGATGCTGAATTTTGCGTTATCGCCCACGATATTGTCCTTTCTGCTCCTGAAACTCAGGTTTTTTCTATTTGATCTGCAAGGCGTCCCAGTGATTCTTCTTTGCCAAGAAGGATCAGGACGTCAAAAATTCCGGGTGAACTGGTGCTTCCAGTCAGGGCGGCACGCATAGGTTGTGCGAGCTTCCCCAGCCCCAATTCGGCAGACTCCGCGATCGCTTTTATGACTTCTTCCGTTGCCTCGAGCGTCCAGTCTTCCAGATCAGTCAAGCCAAGGTGAATCGATTTCAGCAGCGTCCGTGCGTCAGCGTCTAGCAGATTTTCTGCCCGTTCGTCGAGGCCAAGTGGTCTCTTTTTAAAGAGAAAAAGACTCGATTCGGCCAATTCAATCAGATTTTTCGCCCGACTTTTCAAAACCGGCATGGCCTGGGCCAGCAAATCGCTGTCCGAAGCGGAAATTGGTGCCCCCAATTGTTGCTCGATCCACGGGGTCGCCAGCCGAACCAGATCCGCGTCGGCAGCACCGCGCATATAACGGCCGTTCAGATTCTGCAGCTTTTTGGTGTCAAAACGCGACGGGGATTTGCCAACGCCGGACAGGTCAAACCATTCAATTGCCTGCTGCCGGGAGATGATCTCGTCATCGCCATGGCTCCAGCCCAGACGCAGGAGATAGTTGAACATCGCGTCGGACAATATGCCCATGTCGCGATAGGCCTCGACGCCCAGCGCACCATGCCGCTTCGACAATTTCGCGCCGTCATTGCCGTGGATCAGCGGAATATGGGCATATTTCGGTTCCGGCCAGCCCATGGCCCGAACCAGCGCAAGCTGCCGGAAGGCATTGTTGAGATGATCGTCACCGCGGATAAGGTGGGTGACGCCCATATCATGGTCATCGACGACAACCGCGAGCATATAGGTTGGCGTGCCGTCAGAGCGCAGCAATATGAAGTCGTCAATCTCGCTATTCTGGACCGAAACATCGCCCTGGACCATGTCGGCGATCGTCACTTTTCCCGCCATTTCGGTTTTCAGCCGGATCGCATAAGGCGCGCCTTCCGGTGCTTCCGAGGGATCGCGGTCGCGCCAGCGTCCGTCGTAGCGCATCGGCTTTTTCTCGGCGCGCTGCTGCTCGCGCATCTCGGCGAGTTCTTCCGGGGTGGCGAAACATTTATAGGCGTTGCCCGATGTCAGCAATTCATGGGCCACTTCGGCATGGCGCGCGGCGCGCGCGGACTGGAAAACCGGTTCGTCGTCCCAGTCGAGGCCCAGCCAGTCGAGCCCTTCAATGATCGCGTCAATCGCTTCCTGGGTCGAACGGGCCTTGTCAGTATCCTCGATGCGGAGCAGCGCCTTGCCGCCATGATGACGGGCGAACAGCCAGTTGAACATCGCGGTGCGAGCCCCACCAATGTGGAGAAAACCGGTCGGGGAGGGCGCAAAACGGGTTACGACCATATTTGTCTCTTTCGGCTGATTTGCCTCATTTGAATTCACGCTTGATTGGCCCCTGTGATAGATATGGGAAATGCGGGATGGATTGAGCCCGAATGGCACCAGAGGCACCGGTTCCGGTTCGATCGGCACCGCCCTTAGCATGCTGTTTCATCCGCGACAATTAATTGAATTGATACATCGGCAAAGGCCGGTGGAAAAATTGGAATCGCTGCTCGAACGGGAGCGCGATCAATTGCCGCTCTGGTTGCCGGTTGCGCTCGGCTGCGGGATCGCCGTCTGGTTCGATCTTGCGTCTCCGGCCCTGTGGCTTGCCTTCATCAGCCTTTGTGGCGCGTTTGCGGCCTTCGCCGTCATCCGGGGCAGGGCGAGCCGCATGGACAATGCGCTCTTCTGGTTCTCCCTGTTCGCCGCCATCGGCTGCGGCCTGATCTGGTTCCGCTCGTGGCACGTCGCCGCGCCGGTGCTCGAGCGACCGGTTGTCACCCGGTTCAGCGCAGCGATCGAACGGGTCGAGCCGGTACTGGCGCGCAATATGGTGCGGCTGACGCTGAATATTGCGAAGGACCCGCAATTGCCGCCGCGGGTGCGCGTGAATGTGCCGCTGGATCAGGCCGGGCCCGCTTTGCAGAAGGGCGCTCTGGTTCAGCTGCGCGCGCGCCTCATGCCACCGGCGATGCCGGCACTGCCGGGTGCCTATGATTTTTCCCAACGCGCCTGGTTTCAGGGGCTTGGCGCGACCGGGCAGGCGCTCGGCGATATCACCATATTGCGCCCGGCCGATCCGCTGTTCGCGCTGTCGGACTATCGGCAAAGGCTCTCGGCGCATGTCCGGTCGCAGATGACCGGTGCGGCCGGCGCGATCGGGGCGACGCTGGCCACCGGCGACCGCGGCGCGATCAGGGAGACCGATGCCGAAGCGATGCGGCGCAGCGGCCTGGCGCATCTACTCTCGATCAGCGGCCTGCACGTGACCGCGGTGGTCGGGGCGATCTATCTGCTGGTGCTCAAGACGCTCGCGCTGTCGCCGCCACTGGCGCTGCGCTTCCGTTTGCCGGTCATTGCCGCGGCTTGCGCGGCACTGGCGGCGGTTGGCTATACGCTGATGACCGGCGCGCAAGTCCCGACCATCCGGGCCTGCGTGGCGGCCTTACTGGTGCTGATCGCGTTGATGATGGGCCGCAGCGCAATCACCTTACGCATGGTCGCGACGGGCGCGACCTTCGTGCTGGTCTTCTGGCCGGAAGCGCTGGTCGGACCAAGCTTTCAACTGAGTTTTGCGGCGGTCACGGCGATTATTGCGCTGCATGAACATACCCGGATCAAGCCGCTGTTTGCACTGCGAGAGGAAAATATGATCCGGCGCATGACCCGTTTCATCTATTCGCTATTCGTCACCGGTCTGGTGGTTGAAATCGCGTTGATGCCGATTGCCCTGTTCCATTTTCACAAGGCCGGTCTTTATGGCGCGCTCGCCAATATCATCGCTATCCCCCTGACAACATTCATAATCATGCCGCTGGAAGCTTTGGCCCTGATTTGCGACAGCGCCGGTTTGGGTGCGCCATTCTGGTGGCTGTGTGACCAGGCGCTGAGTGGCCTGATCGCGCTCGCCCATTTTGTCTCCAGCCGTCCCGGCGCGGTAACCATGTTGCCGACGATGCCGGTCGCCGCCTTTGCACTGGTGATAGCGGGCGGATTGTGGATCTGCCTGTGGCGCGAGCGTTGGCGCTATTGCGGCCTAGTTCCCGCGACCATCGGAGCCTTGCTGATCTTCACCACCCGCGCGCCCGATATCTATATCACCGGCGATGGCCGTCATGTCGGTATCCGCAATGATCGCGGAGAATTGGCGATGCTGCGCACCCGCGGCGGTGATTTCATTCGCAGCATGATGATGGAAAATGCCGGTGTCGAAGGAGAGTCGCAGGCGCTGGAGGACTGGTCCAATGCCGATTGCAACGCCGATTCCTGTCTGGTCATCCTGACCGGAAAGGATCGAAAATGGCAGGTCATGGCCACCCGCAGTTCGCATTATATTTCCGCTCTGGCTTTGTCCGCCGCCTGTCGCCGCGTGGATATCGTGGTCAGTGACAGGCGCCTGCCGACCAGCTGTCAGCCGCGCTGGTTCAAGGCGGACCGTGATTTGTTATCGCAGGTTGGCGGCATGACCATCGATCTCGAAACACAAAGGATAGCGACCGCGATTGCCTGGACCGGCAGACATGACTGGACCCGCTATCGCTCTCGCGAGGCGGTCGCGCAGCAACGCACCCTCGGCACCAAGAATCAGTAGCGCCGCAGCAATCCGGCCATCTTGCCCTGAATGCGCACTTCGCCCGGACCGTAGAGCTGGGGCTCATAGGCCGCGTTGGCGGGATCAAGTCTTACGCCGCCGCCGTTCTTGTGAAGATATTTCAGCGTCGCTTCTTCCTCGTGAATCAGTGCCACGACAATCTCGCCATCGCGCGCGACCTCGGTTTTCTGGATCAGTGCATAGTCGCCGTCCAATATGCCCGCTTCGATCATCGAATCGCCGGACACTTCCAGCGCATAATGTTCGCCAGGGCCGAGCAGGGCGGCGGGCACGCTGAGCGCGGACTGGCCTTCCATCGCCTCGATCGGAGCGCCGGCAGCGATCCGGCCGTGCAGCGGAATTTCGAGAATATCGTTATTGGCAGCGGGAGCCGGGCTGGACATCACTTCGCGCACCGGTTTTTCCGGGTGTAGCGAGACGACATTGGAGGGCGCGCTTTCGTGCACGCCGCCTTCCGGCAATTTCAACACTTCAAGCGCTCGCGCCCGGTTGGGCAGGCGGCGGATGAAGTCCCGTTCCTCAAGCGCACTGATCAGCCGGTGAATGCCCGACTTGGACTTCAGGCCGAGCGCTTCCTTCATCTCCTCGAAAGAGGGGGAAACACCGCTGTCCTTCAGCCTGTTATCGATGAAACAGAGCAATTCATGTTGCTTTTGCGTGAGCATGTCCAAAATCCTGTTCTGGGAACGAATAAGGAACAATTATGAAACAAAACGGGGGAAGTCAAGCGGGAAGTGATTAATTTCGCTGGTTGAATGGGAGGCGACATGGGCAGATCTATCCACTGTCCTGATGGCGGTTGTTCGCCTTTTCCGATACAAGTTTGCCGTTGTGGATATCCATCAGTTGCGGACATTCCCGCCATTGGTCTCCCGTGTCACAACGGTCCATCGCGGCCAGTTAAATCTGTCGCTCGCCATTTTGGAAGTGAATAATGAGATAAATTGTGAGACTGCAGGGATGACAGCAGAAGTGGGACAATGATGGGCGAGGCTACGGGCTGTTTGCACGTGGCGGTTTCAGCGGGGATATGCATGGTGATTGGGCGATATTTTGCGGCGGTGATTTTGCTGGCTTGTATGGGCGGCTATTCGGGGACGGCGCATGCCATTGATTGTACGGCGGCCGTGACCGAGCGGGAGAAGGCCGTTTGCCAGTCCGATAGCTTGTTGGCGTTCGATGCTATGCTGAACAAGGCCTATCGCGACGAGCTAGCTCTGGAAGCGAACCCAAAGGAAGGCGACAAGGATCGGAACCTGCGCCGCGAGCAGCTGGCGTGGATAAAGGCAGTCGATGGGTGTCGCGCCGATACAGCCTGCATTCGCGATCATTATGCCGGCAGATATGTCGCGCTTCGTGCCTATTCCGATGTCAGATTTGCCGGCATGGAAAGGTTGACGGGGCTGGCGGATGTGCTGGAGCTGTGGGTCTCTGCCGACCCGGCAACAGGAGGCGTTCCGCAAGCAAGACGATCTGACGCCGGGAACACATATCTGATGGCTGTCCCCCTGAGCTGGGGCAAACCCTTTCCCTATTATGCAGTTTACTTCATGCAGTCAGGCGAAAAACCGGAACGGATTGTCTTCCCCGATCTGCTTGTAGCGCCGGACATGATCACAGAAGCCAGGAGCGGGAAATTTTCGGTCGAGGATATGACCATCACAAGCGGCACGGTTTTTCAGGGCCTGTCCTTTGTCGGCATGGATGTGGTCAGCGAAGCCATGACGGGTGGTGCGGGGTCAATATGGACCTACCGGAGATGGCACATGGACTGGACCGGCGCCTATGGCGTCAAACCGTCATTGAAGGCCTATGAAATCAAAAATTTGCGCGATGGCTATACGGTCAAGGTCCTCGGTACGCCGGACGAGTAATGGCGGGAAGCGGAAGGATGCGGACTGCCGGACCAAAAAACGATCGATAAATCGGTCCGTTGCCCAATGTCGGGGCAATTTCTGGATCCGTTTCCGTTGCTCAAAGCGCCTGCAAGCGGCCGTTCGATTTGACTGGATGAAAAACAGGAGCGGCAGGTTGGCAACCGCGTCAGTTCCTGTCGTTGACCACAAGTTTCCGGACTGGTATTTTGTCGAAATGACGAGGCTCCGTTATATCTCCGTAGCATTGTTCCTGAGCTTGACTGCATGTACAGCGAATTCTTCTGCGCGGATGGGCGAGGCGCATGGCGCCGCATCGCACCCTTCAGGAACATTGCCGGGCCGTCAGCCGCAGACTGTCGCATTTGCAGGAAAAGCGCATCAGGTCGCCGTCGAAACCAGAATCGACGGCAAGCCTGCAACGTTTCTCATAGATACGGGCGTCGATCCCTCTGCATTGGATGTCGCGGTTGCCCGAGCGCACGGCCTGAGCCGGACGGGCGAGGAAGCTTTCATCGATGGGGTCGGAAAGGATGCAACCACGGCCTATCCAACCGTGCTGGACGCGATAACAATTGGTGACAGACAATATGGTCCTGTCGAAATGCTCGCCTTCGACATGTCCAAGCTGAGTGCGCGATATGGCTCGCCGCTCGCCGGAATCCTCGGCTATAGCTTGCTCAAGGATCACGCTGTTCTGATTGACTATCCGTCGCGCGAGATCACCCTGTTCGCGGGACCTGCTACGCAAGAGCCGTCGGACTGCGAAAAGATATTCCGATTTCCCCTCAGGTTTCTGGCCAGCGATGATCGCTTGATCCTGGTCCCCGGCTTAACGATAGGAGATAGCGAGATACCGGCCTTCATCGATACCGGTTCGTCCAACGGTCTGCGCATCGATTTGGACGCCCCCTCTGTGGCCGAGATCAACGCGCTATTGCCGCAAGGACGCGAGAGCACCAGCGTAGGGGCGCGAGGAGCGGATACTCAGCATCTCGCCATGCTTTCCATACCTGTAGAGCTCGGGCCGTTTACACTGGAAAACGCCGAAGTTGCGATGGTTCATGGAGCATCTATGCCGATCGGGATCGGCAACCGGTTTTTCGAGGCTCTCAACGCGAAACTCCTCGTCGATATACCAGGAGGAAAGGTGGCTATCTTCCAGGCGTGCAAGTGAGGAACGGCGCGAGCGCCGCACGGCCGCTTCCCACCCATCGCGGACAGCGCCCAGGCAATGATGAGAAAAAATATAGGAGGTTGCTGATAAATTGCTAATATCAAGCAATTTTCTTGGAACGCTAGCACCTATATCGCAATATAGGGCACCATCTCGCCAACATCAGCTGCATCCGCATGAGCAGGGCGGCAGAGCAAGGCATTGGCCGCGGCCAGCACCGAAAGCTTGGCGCTGTC
>CAJQNR010000047.1 GCA_905479715.1 uncultured Sphingorhabdus sp. | reverse complement strand
TATTTTACCTGTATCGCGCCTGATACGCCGGGTTTCGGACAATCTGACCCGCTGCCCGGCAATCCCGAGATCAATGAATATGCGGATTCGCTGATCGAATTTCTTGACGCGCTGGGTGTCAGACAATGTGCCGCTTACGGCTTTCACAGCGGCGGGATCATTCTGGTTACGACGGTAAAACGTCATGCGAATCGGTTCACTACGCTGGCGATCGGTGGCTATGCAATCTGGACGCCTGAAGAACAGCAACTGTTCAGCGAGAAATATCTGCCGGAATTTCATCCATCAAAATATGGCGAGCATCTGACTTGGTTATGGAACCGGATATTGGAACAGAGCTGGTTCTTTCCGTGGTTTGCGACGGACAACCAGCATCGGCTCTCGGTGGCCCATGATGACCCACAGCGAATTGATCTGATCGTTCGGGAAATGCTCGACGCGGGCAACTCCTATAAGGCTGGCTATGGAGCCGTCCTGCGCGCGCCGCGCGACATTCCAGCGGTCGACGCAGATGTGCCACCCTGCCTGATCAGCGCTTATGACGGCGATCCGCTTCAGGACCATATCGACCGGCTCGGCGCAATGCCGCCGTCATGGTCCGCACGCAAGGTTACCACGCCGGATGAGCATCAGGCGGTGAGTCTGGCGCATCTGCTGGAAACGGAGACCCCGGAGACAAATCAATTGAATGAAGCGTCGGACGAAGGGTTTGTCCGCATTGATACCGATGAATTCAGCGGTCTGATTCACTGGCACGGCGATCGCGGCTCGACCCGGTTGCATTTGCATTCTCCCGGTAAGGACGGATCAGGAAAGACGGACGATGGAGATTTGTACATCGACATGCCGGGGCACGGGCTGTCCGATGGCTGGAAGGACATTGAGCCAACGTACTGGAAGCCATGGCAGGCCGTCGTCGATGCTTGCATGCGCCATTTCGATGCGAGGGATATCGCTTTTCCGGAATTGACCGCAGGCGATCCCGAGAAACTTTATCCCGATTTGTCTCCGGACCGTTTCGGGAATTATCTGACAATGGCGTGGCAAATCGTCCGCGCTCGTAACTTTTACGACCCATGGTATGAAGCCAATGCCGCTCATGCCATTTCCTTTGCCCCGGAAAGCTTGTCACCGGATCAACTGGCGCGAGACCATCTCGCCTTGCTGAACGCGCGATTGGCAAAAGCCTATCATCTGGCGCTCGGGAGTCGAACATGACCGGTAACAAAACCCTATTCGACAGATTGTGGGACAGCCATGTCGTCACGGATCTGACCGGGAGCGGCGCATTGATCGCGATTGACCGGATATTTCTGCACGAGCGCACCGGCGCAGCCGCGCTCAATGCGCTGGCCGAAGCGGGGCGTAAAGTGGCGGACCCGGCGCGCGTTTTTGCGGTGACCGATCATATTGTCGATACGCTGCCTGGACGTACGGATCAGACATTGATGCCGGGCGGACAGGCCTTCATTCAGGAAACCCGCGCGGCGGCAAAGGCGGCGGGGATCACAATGTTCGACGTAAACGATCCGGATCAGGGCATTGTTCATGTTATTTCGCCGGAACTCGGGATTGTCTTGCCGGGTTGCACGCTGATCGCCCCCGATAGTCACACCTGCACGCAGGGTGCATTCGGTGCGCTGGCCTGGGGTGTCGGCTCTTCCGAAGCCGAACACGCGATGGCGACGGGAACGTTGCGGCTGGCCAAGCCCAAATCCATGCGGGTAAAATTCACCGGACGGCTCAACCGGGGTGTGACTCCGAAGGACATGATCCTGACGCTGCTCGCGCAATATGGTGCTGCTGGCGGGAAGGGGCATGCCGTCGAGTTTGCGGGAGAAGCGGTTTCCGCGCTCGACATGGAAGGACGGATGACGCTCTGCAATATGGCGACCGAATTTTCCGCCATGTCCGGCTTCATTGCACCGGACAACAAGACCTTCGATTATCTGGAAGGCCGCCGCTATGCGCCCGCTGGCGCAGATTGGCAGCAGGCTTTGGCAAGTTGGCTGGTTCTGCGCAGCGATACCAATGCCATTTTTGATCAGGAGATTGAAATTGATGCGAGCGCAATTGTGCCGATGGTCAGCTGGGGCACCAATCCGGGCCAGACGATTGGCGTAGATGGGGTGGTTCCCGACGATGCCGAAGCGGCCCCGCTCGAATATATCGGTCTTGCCAGAGGCCAGACGATCAAGGGCGTCCCGATTGACGCCGCCTTTATCGGGAGCTGCACCAATAGCCGCCTGTCCGACTTGCGTCGCGCTTCCGCCATGTTTCAGGGCCGGAAAATTGCCGATGGGATCAAGGCCATTTGCGTGCCCGGTTCATCCAGCGTCAAACGCGAGGCGGAAGCGGAAGGCATTGATCTGATATTCAAAAATGCTGGATTTGAATGGCGAGAAAGCGGTTGTTCGATGTGCTTCTACGCGGGCGGCGAGAGCTTTCCCGACGGTTCGCGGGTCATTTCGACCACCAACCGAAATTTTGAAAGCCGACAGGGACCGAACGTCAGGACCCATATCGCAAGCCCCGAAACGGTGGTCGCCAGCGCAATTGCCGGTGTGATTTCCGATCCCCGGGACCTTATGAAAAGCGAACTGATCTGATGGCCGAACCATTCACCATCCTGACTTCGCTGCCGATGCCGCTGATCCGCGACAATATCGATACCGACCAGATCATCCCGTCCCGCGAGATGAAAAGCACCGGCAAAACCGGCCTCACCGACGGGCTATTTGCCGGCTGGCGCTACACAGAAATTGGCGGACGCGAGCCCAATCCCGATTTCGTGATGAATGACCGGGCCTTTGCTGACAGCAGAATCATTCTTGGCGGAACCAATTTTGGCTGCGGATCGAGCCGGGAACATGCCGTCTGGGCGTTGGCCGAATATGGTTTTCGTGCAATCATCGCACCAAGTTTTGCACCAATTTTTGCGGGCAACTGCGTGCGCAACGGAATTCTGCCTGTGATATTGGCGCCCGAAGCAATTGCGATCATAGAAAAATCGGCAGCACCGGTGACAATCGATCTGGAAGCCGAGACCGTCAGTCTTGCGGGAGGCGAGAACTGGGCCTTCCCGATCGAAGATGAAGCGAAATCGATGCTGCTGGAAGGGCTGGACGCTATCGATCTCAGCCTCAAAATGTCTGAAGAAATTGCCACATGGCAGGATGCGGACCGCGCCGCTCGCCCGTGGATTTATTTAGGAGCAAATGCATGACCAAATCCGTGACGATCAGCGAGGTCGGACCGCGCGATGGCCTGCAAAGTGTGGACCGCGTGATGGCGACCGAAGCGAAAAAGGCTTGGATCAAGGCAGAAGCCGAAGCCGGCGTGAGCGAAATCGAGGTCGGCAGCTTCGTACCGCCTTCCTTGCTCCCGCAAATGGCCGATACGGCAGAAATTGTCACCTTCGCCAAGACGATCCCCAATCTCGACGTGGTCGCTCTTGTTCCGAACCTGAAAGGCGCCGAGCGCGCCATTGCCTGCGGAGCTGACAAGATATCGATCCCTTTTTCCATGTCGGAAACCCACTCGATCAACAATGTCCGCAAGGACCATGTTGCGATGATCGCCGAGATCAAGGCCATCGCTGATCTGGTGGCGCAACAGCCGGAGGGGCAGCGACCCCATTTTGAAGTCGGCTTGTCGACCGCTTTTGGCTGCACGATGGAAGGGCCGGTGCCCGATGACCAGATCGTCCGTTTGGCCGTAGCCGCGATGGAGGCTGGCGTTGCCGAGGTCGGACTGTCCGATACCACTGGTTACGCCAATCCGGCCCAGGTGACGCGACTGGTGCGCAAGGTGAAGGCGGCGATCGGAGCGAACAAGCTCAACACGCTGCATCTCCACAATACTCGCGGCCTCGGTCTCGCCAACGTCATGGCGGGCCTTGCTGAGGGCATCACAACCTTTGACAGCTCGCTCGGCGGGCTGGGCGGATGTCCCTTCGCGCCGGGGGCGTCGGGCAATATCGTGACCGAAGATCTGGTCTTCATGCTGGAAGCGATGGGTATCGACACCGGCATTGATTTGGAAAAACTTCTGAAGGTTCGCGACATCGTCGCCGAAGCCCTTCCCGGTGAACCTTTATACGGTTTTACACCAGATGCCGGCCTCCCCCTTGGATTTGAGAAAGCAGCAGCATGACCCAACCGACGCCATTAGCAGGCCTCAAAGTCATCGAATTTACTCACATGGTCATGGGGCCCGCAGTCGGCGCCATCCTCGCTTCGCTGGGCGCAGAGGTCGTCCGCGTCGAACCGATAGGCGGCGACCGCACGAGAAATCTGGTCGGATCAGGATCGGGCTATTTCCCGATGTACAACCGGCACAAGCAAAGCATCTCGCTCAATCTCAAGGACGCCGCCGGGCTGGAGATCGCCAAAAAGCTGGTGGCCGGTGCTGATATATTGGTCGAAAATTACCGGCCCGGAGCGATGGACCGCCTGGGTCTGGGCTATGAAACCCTGTCCGAAAATAACGAGCGGCTGATCTATTGCTCGGAAAAAGGCTTTCTGCCAGGACCTTATGAAAATCGCACAGCGCTGGATGAAGTCGCGCAGATGATGGGCGGCCTGGCCTATATGACCGGCCCTCCCGGCCAGCCGTTGCGCGCCGGCTCCAGCGTCATTGATGTCACTGGAGGCATGTTTGGTGTCATCGCTATCCTTTCCGCCGTCGAGGAACGGCATCGTACCGGCAGGGGGCAGAAGGTGCAAAGTTCGCTTTTTGAAACCACCGTCTATCTGATCGGCCAGCATATGGCGCAGAAAGCGGTGACCGGCAAAGCCGCCGATCCAATGCCCGCACGTATCTCCGCCTGGGCGATTTACGATGTGTTCCAAACCAAGGATGATCCCATTTTCATCGGCGTAGTCACCGATGCGCTGTGGGAGAAATTCTGCAAATTATTCGCGCTGGACGACCTCTGGGCGGATGAAAATATTCGCGAGAATAACAAGCGTGTGGCTGCGCGCGACCGGATCATGCCGCAAATCCGCGATCTCGTCGCAACCTACAAGCGCGATGATCTGATCGCCCTGCTCGACGGCACCGGTCTACCATTTGCGCCGATTGCAAGGCCCGAAGACATGTTCGAGGATCCGCATCTCAA
>CAJQNR010000046.1 GCA_905479715.1 uncultured Sphingorhabdus sp. | reverse complement strand
TATCTGATCGTGATCTTCGGCCAGCGTAAAGGCGGCATGAATCCGGGCGAGATGAAGCAAAATTATTATGTCAACGAGAGCGTCGGCATTGCCATCGGCATGCTGATCACGGCGCTGCACGATGCCGGGCTCGCCACCCTTACCCACACGCCCAATCCGATGAAATTTCTCAACCAGCTTTGCGATCGACCGGCCAATGAAAAACCAATGATGATTTTGGTGGTCGGCAAACCGGCCCCCGATGCGACAATCCCGGTACACGCGACGATCAAGAAGCCGCTGGACGCCATTTCCTCGTGGATGTAGTACCACACTAATACAGTTGGAGTAGGCAAGGATGAGCGCGTCATACCGCTATTTGGAAATGGACGCGCTACGCGGCTTCGCCGTGATGGGCATTTTGGCGATCAATATTGCCGCTTTCGCCCAGCCGGAGATGACGTTCGTCAGCCCGCTGGTCTCGAGCCATGACTCCGGTCCGGATCTCGCCAGTTGGGCAGCAAATTTCATCCTGTTCGACGGGAAGATGCGCGGCCTGTTCTCGCTGCTCTTCGGGGCCAGCACTGCCCTGGTGATCGAGCGTGCCATCGCCAGCGGCGATTCCGCGGCAAAAGTCCATTTCTCACGGATGTTCTGGTTGGCGCTGTTCGGCCTTGCCCATTTCTTCTTCTTCTGGGTAGGTGACATATTATTTCTCTACGCAGGGTGCGGCTGCGTACTGTTTTTCTTTCGCGACTGGAGCGCGGAACGCCTCTTCAAATGGGGCGTGATCGCCTATGCCGTTGGCGCGGCCATGCTGATTTCCGGCCTGGCGCCGATGCTGATGCTGGCCGAGGAGGCGAGTCAGGCCAATACGTCGCAAGCGGTGCTCGATCAAGTCATGGAAATCTATGCAGAGCTTGGAACCTTGCCCGCAGATATTGCAGCGGAAACCGCGCGTATCCAGGACAGCTTTTGGGGACTCTTCCACTATAAGATTTCCGAACAATGGTCGGTGCCTCTGGAAAATCTCATGCTCGGCCCAATCGAAACGATCCCGCTAATGATGATTGGCATGGGTCTGTATAAAACCGGCTTCATCCTCGGGCAGGAAAGCCGTGCGACCTATATGAAAATCGGTTCACGGATGATGGCGCTCAGCCTGCCTTTTTTCATCATATTTGCCGCGATCGCCTATGCTCAGGATTTCAACACCATCTGGATGATGAATATCACGCAGGCATGGTCGGTCTTGCCGCGCCTGATGATGATCATCGGCTATGTCGCTCTGCTCGTCGTGCTTGTCCAGCGTTTCAAGAACAGCGCCGCCGTGCAGCGCGTCGCGGCAACAGGACGAGCCGCCTTTTCCAATTATCTCGGCACCAGCATCATCATGACATTCATTTTCTATGGCTGGGGTCTGGGATATTTTGAGCAGTTCGGCCGGTTTGAACTACAACTGTTCGTGTTCGGCGCCTGGGCGCTCATGCTGCTCTGGTCGCAACCCTGGCTGAAGCACTTTCGCTATGGCCCGCTGGAATGGCTCTGGCGCAGCCTGGCAAGGGGGCAGGCACAACCGATGCGCTGGTCATAAGGGATCGCGGGCTGCCTCTACGGGATTCAACGGCTCGTCATCGGCAGCTTCGCTAATGACATTAAGGTTCAGCTGTTGATGGAGATCCACCAACGAAATAAATTCCAGATGATCGTTCGGATCGTCCATATCCGACAGCGGCCGGCCATCGGGTGTATAGGATAGATGCTTATATTCTCCAGCTTGGTCGCGCTGGACTATTGAACAGAGAATTGGCGAATGGAGACCGCCAATCAAGGTATATAAAATGATCGCCTCTGCTTCGGCTTCCAACGAGGCATCGCTATCGGGGTCAAATGGCACGCCCGAATATCGGTAGACGGTCGCATGGTCTGCGGCCCTCTCGACCGCTGTTTTCATACATCTGGCATTGCCCGTCTGGATATGATCATGGGCGACAAAAACGATATGGTTCGGGCTGATTGAAAGAAAATCCCCGCCCTTGGCTTCGGTCGGCCCTACGGCTTTCGAGCCCGCTTGAATATACTCCCAATCAGCCAGTATATCGGCAGGAATTTCGCCGAAGAACCGAATCATCGGAACATCGCCAACGGTCAACAGAGCGTTATTGGCAATCCCTCCCGGCAGGGACTGGAGATATCCGGACAGGTCGATACCTTTGCTTTTCCAGTCTGGTTCCACGTCTGCGATCGGCACCAATCTCGCGGCAAACTCGGCATCAAGCGATGCGCGATATTCCTGTAATTCCCCAGCCATTTCCAATGGCAACGTCTGCCAAAGCTTCTTGATGAGCGAAAGCTGGGACGCTGGTCCTTCTTCCACCATCTCGTCGTCAACGGGATTCCCTCCGGTATCAGAAACATGAATTGCGACCGCTGGCGCTGAAGCGAGCAACATGGCGACCGACAATAAGACGGGAGATATTCTGCGCATTACAAACCTCGTTTTGGAACGGCAGTCCGGTCTAATCATTTCTCGCTGGATAGAAACAAATAATCAAACGCGAGATTAGCCGTCACTTTACTATTGCGATCTATTCTCATTAGCGATATACGATTCGTCGTAAGGAGCCGATATGGTTGTTTGTGTCTGCAATGCGATTAAAGAAAAAGACCTGAGAGCTGCCGTCCGCAGCGGTGCCGACCGGCCATCACAGGTTTATGCCCAGCTTGGCCGCAAGCCAAAATGCGGACAATGCCTTGCCTTCGCCCAGACGATTATCAAATCCGAAATTGCGACCGCTTAGCATTCTCGTTATCAAATCATTGAAATAATTACCTTTTCTCTAAACGCGGCCCTTTCGCTTCACGCGGCTATGGTGTATAGACTTTCCCAACAGATTCACTGTCAGTCGGGAAGGACGCTGCCATGAAGGGCGATACAAAAGTCATCGAGTTTCTCAACGAAGCTCTGAAAAACGAACTCACCGCAATCAACCAATATTGGCTGCACTATCGCATGCTCGACAATTGGGGCGTGTCAAAACTGGCCGAATTCGAGCGGCATGAATCCATCGATGAGATGAAGCATGCGGACAAATTGGCCGAACGGATTTTCTTCCTCGACGGATTGCCCAATTTTCAACTGCTCGGACGCCTGAAGATTGGCGAAACGGTCGAAGAGATTCTCAAGGCCGATCTGGAACTGGAGCAGGAAGCGTTGCCGATGCTCAAGGATGCCATCGAACATTGTGAAAGCGTGCGCGACTATGTCAGCCGCGACCTGTTCGCCGAAATCCTCGAAAGCGAAGAAGATCATGTCGATACGCTCGAGCAGCAGTTTGACCTGATTGAGCGGATGGGAATCGAGAATTATATCCAGCTACAGTCGAAATCGGTCGAGTAGCCAGATAGCGGACCATTCAACCGAACAGACGGGACAGTCCCTGAGGATGACGCTCCTGGACCAGCGGACTGGCCCCTTGTTCAAGAATGGCGAGCGTTTCTTCAAACATCGGGCGTAAAGCGGCAACCAGTTCGATCACGTCATCAGGCGTTTCGTGATGTTCGACGCAGGCACGCGCAGTCATTTCAATTGATTCCGCGGTAGCGCCCAGCCGCAAAGCACCAAATTGCAGCGCCTCTCCCTTAAGGCTGTGAGAGGCGTCCACCATCGCGACCGGATCATGCGCCCGCATCGCCGCTTCAATCTTGCCGACGGACCGGGTACCATCTTCGCGGAAATAGCCGAGAATCCGGACATAATTGGCACCCAGCGCAGCGCGCGTTTCGGTGCAGATCGTCCAGTCAATCAGTTCATTTTCCAATGGTGACACCAAATACTCCCGGACATAAAATAGCGATGATCGGCTAGTCCGAGCAAACCTACCCCCAAAACCGTGAAATCTTAGTTACCGGAATCAAAAATATTTGCTCACAATTGTGCGCGGGCTTGCCAGTTTCAGAGCAGATCAGTCTTTTTCGTGATAGGGATTTTTGGGAGCGCGGATGATCAACCGCACCGGGACCCCGCCAAAGCCAAGCTCGCGGCGGATACCGTTGACCAGATAGCGACGATAGCTTTCCGGCAGATCATCGACCCGCGTCCCAAAAATCACGAATGAGGGCGGCCGCGTCTTGGCCTGCGTGATATAACGCAATTTTATCCTTTTGCCGCCCGGTGCCGGAGGTGGGTTTTCGGTAATCGCATCTTCGAACCAGCGATTGAGTTTTCCGGTGGAAACCCGCTGCGACCAGATCCGGCGCGCCTGGAATGCCGCCTTCATCAACTGGTCAATGCCCTTGCCGGTGAAGGCAGACACGGCGATCAGCGGCACGTCGCGCACCTGTGCCAGGCCGTCATCCAACGCCGCACGAATACCGTTGAACAATTTGCTCGGCCCTTCCGCAACGTCCCATTTGTTGATTGCGATGACGACACAGCGGCCTTCCTGAATGGCATGGTCGGCGATACGAAGGTCCTGTGCCTCGAGACCTTTGGTCGCATCAAGCAAAAGCACCACCACTTCCGCAAAGTCTACAGCGTGACGGGCATCCGCAACGGCCAGCTTTTCCAGCTTGTCATTGACCTTGGCCCGCTTGCGCATACCGGCGGTATCGATCAGCCGAACCTTGCGATCGGGCTCTATACCGTCGAGTTTCTCGTCTTCGGTCAGCGCATCATCGTGCCAGACCCAGTCCACCGTGATACTGTCACGTGTGATACCCGCTTCCGGACCGGTAATAAGCCGGTCTTCATCGAGCATCTTGTTGATCAAGGTCGACTTGCCGGCATTGGGCCGGCCGACAATTGCCAGTTTCAACGGTGCCGATTCATCGGTGGGTTCCTCGGCTGCAGCAGCCTTGAAATTTTCGACATAGGGCTGGATCGCCTGAAACAGGTCGGCGATGCCATCGCCATGTTCCGCGCTGAACGGGATCGGATCGCCAAAACCAAGCGAATAGCTTTCCAATATCCCGGATTCCGCCGCTTTGCCCTCGGCCTTGTTGACCAGAAGCACAACCGGTGTTTTCGAGCTTCTCAGCCAGCGGGCAATTTCCTCATCGAGCGGAGTGAGGCCAGCGCGACCGTCGATCACGAATATCGCCAGCTCGGCGCCGCTGACCGCCAGCTCGGTCTGCTTGCGCATCCGTCCCGGCAGGCTTTTGGCATCCTCGTCTTCATAACCCGCCGTATCGACGACATTGAATTCGAGACCAAGCAGATTGGCGGCGCCCTCCCGGCGGTCACGCGTGACGCCGGGCGTGTCGTCGACGAGCGCCAGCTTCTTGCCAACCAGACGGTTGAACAGCGTCGATTTGCCGACATTAGGTCGACCTATGATTGCAATATTGGGCAGCATAAAGCCGGTCCCGTCCTTTTGGTTTATCCTCAGCGGAAGGCCGAAATCCGGCCGCCGTCGTCAAGAATATATAGCATGCCACCAGCCACAACAGGCGGCAGTGAAATCCCGTCATCCAGTTCGAAAAGCGTCTGGCTCGATCCTTCTCCGGGTGAGATTGCGACAACATCGCCTTCCGTGCTGGCGACAATCAGACGATTGCCTGCCAATATCGGACCGGTCCAGTTGACGGGATTCTTCTTTTTCTTCTCGTTCTTGAACGCTGCCAGCTGGCTCATCCAGCGGACCTTGCCATTGGGCCGGGCAATACAGAGCAACTTCGCGTCATCGGTCAGCACGAACACCCATTCACCCGCCACTGCCGGAGTCGCAATCCCGGCAATATTCAATTCCCAGATTCGCTGTCCGGTGACCAGTTCGTAAGCCGCCATACGACCGCCCTGGCCGAGCGCAAAAACGCGACCGCGATCGATTACCGGATCGGCATCAATATCGGATAACGTTGCCACCGAAGTCGTGATACTGGTCCGCGCCAGCGCATCATTCCATAGGTTTCGACCATTTTCATAGCGATAGGCGGTCAATTCACCCGAGGAATAACCGGCCACGACCGTACCCTGTCCGGCGGCCGGGGCGGCGACACCGAAAATACCTGCCAGACCGACCGTACCGGCTTCATTCCACTGTACCGAACCGTCAACCATATTGAGCGCATAGATCTGGTTGTCCTGCGTCATCACATAGACATTGCCATTGGAAATTGTCGGCGCCCCGCGCAAGGGACCGGCCGGACGCACTTTCCAGATCTGGCTGCCATCTGCCGCATTGAGCGCAACGACATCACCGACGCCATTGGTCGCGTAAACGATATTGTCGAACACGCTTGCTCCGCCGCCGAAACGCGACGTTTGTCCGTCACCCTTGACTTCGATCTGGGTGGACCAGATTTTCGCGCCGGTGGCCGCATCAAAAGCATGGACCATGGCTTCGGTATCGATGGCAAAAAGCCGTCCACCCGATACTACCGGTGCCGCGGCCAACCGTTCCCGCTTTGTCGTACCGCTGATATTGGCGGTCCAGACACGCGCAAGACTGCCGCCCAGCGCAACATGACCAATTGATTTGCTCGCATTGCCACCCGATTGCGCCCATTCGCTATTGGCGACCGGATCCGGCAGGATCACTGCAATAGACGCCAGCGCCGGGTCCACTTCCGCGCCGCTTTCACCGCTCAATATCGGGGTGCGTTTGCCCAAAGTGGGGGTGCTCTTCTTGTCCTCGCCATCGCCACCACCCAATATGCCGCAACCTGACAGCAAAGACAGGGCCATCAGGCCGGCGATCAGTTTCTTTCCGGAAATCATTCCTTAGCTTCTCCCTTAGCCGCGCCCGTATCTGACGGCATCGCTTTTTCATCATCGCCATCCAGTTCCACCGCGTCAATGCCTTCGACGCCGGCCATCTGCAAAGCACGCGACCGGATCGTGGGCGGAACGCTTTCGTCTTTCGCCAGCTGGGCGAACAATGGTCCCGCGAGATCGGATTTGTTCATGTTCAGATAGGCCAGTGCAACCATTTCGCCAGCGCTGCCGAACCAGGGGTTGCCCGGCACCGCCAGCGGCTTCAGCCGGTCAACCACTTGCTGAGGCTTGAGCGTATCAAATTCTGCTGCGGTCTTGCGGATCAGCGCCAGATCGCGAAACGGTTTTGGCAGACTCTCGTCTGCAACCACTTTGCCATAGCCTTCGATCGCTTTTTTGGGATCATCCTTTTCCAGCGCGATATTCGCCTGCATCAGCAGGGCGGCAGCCCGGTAACCGTCCTGCTTGGCTTCGGTCAGGGGCTCAAGCGCGGTGGCGGCACCGTCAAGATTATTCTGGCGGACACTGTCGATGGCAGCGACATATTCCTCGCTGCGAAGGCCGGAATCCTCATTCTGGCTGTTTTGCCAGAATATCCAGCCTGCCAGCGATCCCAGACCGATGACAATGGCCGCGACAATCCACAGTCCGTAACGCGCAGCGAAATTCTTCAGCTGATCCTCGCGGACCGCTTCATCAACTTCGCGCAGAAACACCTGTTCCTGACGGTCTGGCTGCTGTTCTGGTGTTGGGTCTTTGTCTTTGGCCAATGTGGCTTCCTCAAATCTGTTTCATGTGCCGCATTCGCCGGTCAGACGACCGCACGGGGCAATCGGCTGTCCTTAGCGTCCGTAATAGGAAATGTAAAAGTCTATTGACCATTTCCACAGGCTGAACGGCGGATCGGTGACAAGTCAGGAATAGCGCTATTTTTTGGGTTGATAAAGCTGATCCGGCCCCGGAAAGCTGCGCTCCCGGACTTCTCCGGCATATTGCTCGGCCGCCTGATCAATTTGTTCGGCGATATTGTGATAGCGTTTGACGAAGCGTGCCGTGCGATCGAACATGCCGAGCATGTCTTCGGTGACCAGCACCTGGCCATCGCATTGCGCCGACGCGCCGATGCCGATGGTGATCGCCTTGACCGCCTTGGTCGCTTCGATCGCGATCGGTTCGAGCACCCCTTCGAGCACGATCGCAAAGGCGCCCGCCTGGTCCAGAGCCACCGCATCACCGACGATTTTCTTCGCTTCCGCGTCGCTGCGTCCGCGCGCGGCATAGCCGCCGAGCACGTTGATTGCCTGTGGTGTCAGGCCGACATGACCAACCACCGGAATCCCCCGCTGCACCAGAAAAGCGACGGTCTCCGCCATCACCTCCCCGCCTTCGAGTTTGACCGCAGCCGCGCCGGTTTGCTTCAAGATATGGGCAGCGCTTTCATAGGCTTTCTCCGGTGACGATTCGTAGGAGCCGAACGGCATGTCGACGACGACGACGCTATGGTAACTGCCGCGAACCACCGCCGCACCATGGTTGCACATCATGTCGAGCGTTACCGGTATCGTCGAATCGAGCCCGTAGATCACCTGCGCCAGCGAATCACCGACCAGCAGCATGTCGCAATGCGCGTCGAGCAATTGCGCAGTCCGCGCGGTATAGGCGGTCAGCATGACCACCGGCTCCGCGGTCACGCCGTCGATCTTGCGACCCTGGATTTTGGGAACGGATAGTCGCCGCATCGGCTGTGGTCGCGGATTGGCGCGGCTGGTGGAAGTATCGAGTTTGAAAGTCGTGGACATAGCAATCCTCAGCAGTGACGTTGATAGACCGGCCTTGATAAGCGACGGCGCAGGATAAGGCCAGCTTCGCGATTATTGCTTTATGGCAGATACCGCCTGAGCAGGATTATCGCTGAACAGGCCGTCGACGCCGGCGGCGACATAGGCACGTATTTCACCTTCCAGATCGCCCGGATCACGCGGATCGATACCGCTCTTGAAATCGGTCGGCAGGAAATAATTCTCGCGACGGAAGGTCCAGGGATGGACGACAAGGCCAGCCTTGTGCGCAGCCTCCACCAGCCCGGTTGGCCCGCTCAGCTGGCCGATAGCGTTGCGGCCAATCACCAGATCTTTCGACGGCCCGATGCCGTCGGCATAGCGGGCAATTTCTTTCAGACCATCCGATGTGAGCATCGCTGCAAAACTCTGGTCTGCGCGGTCCGGTGGTCCGCCCTCGCTGGCGACCAGCTGCACCAGCCGGACGTCCGTCCTGTTGGCCAGCACCTGCAGATTGCCGACCTCGAACGACTGGATGAAGACGGGATCATCCCCGCCGTCATAACCATATTTCCCGAGCAATTTGAGCAACGGCTCGTCATGGCTCAAACCCAAAGCCTTGAAATGGCTCGGATGTTTGGTTTCCGGATAGACGCCAATCCGCTTGCCGCTTTTCTCCGCATGCGCCGCGAGCAATTGCAGGACCTCTTCAAAGGTCGGTATTTCAAACTTGCCATCATATTGCATATTTGCCGCACGCAATTCGGGCAGCCGTTCTCTGGCGCGAAGCGTCTTTAGCTCGGCAAGCGTAAAATCTTCGGTGAACCAGCCCGTATATTCCTCTCCATCGATGATCTTACTTGTCTTGCGCGCCGCAAATTCCGGCCGGTCCGCTACATCGGTGGTTTCGCTAATCTCATTCTCGTGCCGGGCAACCAGCACGCCGTCCTTGGTCAGCACGAGATCGGGCTCGATAAAATCCACACCCTGTTCGATCGCCAGCCGATAGGCGGCGAGCGTATGTTCCGGCCGCTCTCCGCTCGCCCCGCGATGAGCGATGATGACCGGCGCTTCCCCGGTGAGTGTCTTGATCGTCATGCTCGCCCCTCCGACCTGTTCGGCCTGCGCCCCGCATCCGGCCAGTGCCAGCGCAAATATCATGATAGAGGCAGAACCGATACGCATCATCAACTGACCTCGACACCTTTCCAGAAAGCGATCCGTCCGGCTATTTCGGCAGCCGCTTCCTTCGGTTCGGGATAATACCAGGCCGCGTCTTCGTTCATTTCACCGGCGACGATCAGGCTGTGATAAGAGGCGTCACCCTTCCACGGGCAATGACTGCCGGTATCGCTGTGCACCAGATATTTCGACCAGACCCCATCGCGCGGGAAATAATGATTGCCCTCGACCACGACCGTATCGTCGCTTTCGGCGATCACCACGCCATTCCATTTTGCCTGAACCATGTGCCTGTCCTTTTCCTGATGCCAAAATCTGCGGCAGCAATCAGTGTCAGCGATATCCAAATCCGGATAGCTGCGAAATATAACAGTTTGATGCCACAGGTACTGATAAAATCAGAAATCCCGATCGGCGATACGGCAATCGGGGTAATCGACGAAAATGATCGGCACCATCACGGAAAACCTGCTTCGCCCTATTATCAGAGCGCTGGCCAGTGGCACGGCCGCATGGGACAGGATCGTCGGCCCTAGCTGTTGCGCGCAGTCAGTCCCACAGCTTCATAGTCCGATGCCTTGAATCCGACGACCAGTTCATCGCCATGTTCCAGCACCGGGCGTTTGATCATGCTGGGGTTTTCCATCATCACCATCACCGCGGTATCGTCACCGATATTTTCCTTCACCATATCGGGCAACTTGCGGAACGTGGTGCCGCGCTTGTTGATCAGCGCTTCCCATCCGACCATCATCACCCACATTTCCAGCTTTTCGCGGGTAATTCCGGACTTCTTGTAATCGTGGAAGACATAGTTGATGCCATTACGCTCCATCCAGTTGCGCGCTTTCTTGATCGTGTCGCAATTGGAGATGCCGTACATCTTGGTTTCGTTACTCATGAGTCTGGTCCTGTTTTGTCAGCGCACCGGACGATTGTGACCGTCAACGGCTTTGTGAAAGGGACTTAATCAGAATTGCGTGTGGCGCAAGAGGCAATTATCGAAGCTTTGGCCGTAAAAAATGCCGAATGCAGAAAAAGGGCAAGGCTGACCGGTAGCGGAATATATAGCAATTCACCGCCTTGTAGGACAGCGATGCTGGAATTTTTCTGAAGAGACCCGGTCAGTCGAGCCAGGCGAAGGCCTGTCGCAGAAACGCCAGTCCGCCCGTCCGCTGAATCTCGCCATGCGCCATCACCACCCGCTCGGGGTTCCAGCCGAACATCCGGTCGCGCGCCGCCCGGGTCGCTTTGCGCCTGATGAAGGACAGCCGCCATTCGAGCGGGGCATAGCCCTTGCCCTCCATGATTCCCCA
>CAJQNR010000045.1 GCA_905479715.1 uncultured Sphingorhabdus sp. | reverse complement strand
GAATATCCTGTTTCTTGCCTTCCTTTGTCGAGGCCTGAACAATTGTGATCGCCAGACTGGCGAGGTTCGAGGACGGCATCGGTTCGAGATCGCCGTATATTTTGTCGATCAGACTGCAGTCTTTCGGCTTGATTCCGTCGGTGATCAACTGGGTGAACATGGCGTCGGCGATCGGTCGCAAAAGCGCATCATCCATTTCTGCTGGCAGTTTTTCGCCCGCCAGAACGGACACCGCACTCTTGGCTTGGGGCCAGGCGCTCTCGGATGCTGCTTGATATTTTGCGAGTTGTTCCGAATTTTTGTTCATCAGCGGCGCGGTCGCAGGCAGGGTTGCTGCACATTTGCTGCGGCTGGCCTGTACGGCAGTGGGAAGGAGATAGGTGACCAGAGCCTCGGCTTGCGCCACGCTGAGACATTGTTCCACCTGAACCGCCTGGGCCGATGCGTTATGGGTGAGGCCGAGTATCGAAAGGCCGGTCATGAGAATCTTTTTCATCCATTTTCCTCCAGTGAAATTGTTGCAATGGCTTGCGCGGCGATTCCTTCTTTACGGCCCGCAAAGCCGAGCCCTTCGGTCGTGGTAGCTTTTACGCTTATCTGATCCGGGTCGAGAGATAAAATTTCGGCGATATTTTGCCGGATCGCGCTGCGGTGCGGTTTGATCTTGGGGGCTTCGCAGATGATTGTCATGTCGACATTATGGATCACGCCCCCTTGCGCTGCGATGAGCGAAGCGGCATGCTCCAGAAACCGGGCGGATGCAGCGCCGCGCCACTGCGGGTCGGTAGGAGGGAAATGGTCACCGATATCGCCGGCGCCAATGGTCCCGAGCAGAGCATCGGTGAGTGCGTGGAGCAACACATCGGCATCGCTGTGACCGGAGAGCCCCTTGTCGTGATCGATTTTCACGCCGCCCAGCCACAAGTCCTCGCCTGCGGCCAGACGGTGGACATCATAACCCATTCCGGTGCGAATTGCCCGCATATGCCGTTTTCTTTCTCCGCCAAAATCTGCCGGCAATGTGTATTTCTTCAGCGCTTCGTCCCCTTCAACAGCCGCAACGGCATGGCCTGCCGCTTTGAAAATTTGTGCGTCGTCGCTGGCATTCTCATCGGCAGGATATTGTTCATGGGCTGCGACGAGTTTGTGAAAGGCGAAGGCTTGCGGGGTCTGGACGCGCCACAGGCTGTTCCGGTCCACGGCCCGTTCCAGGCGGTCACCGGCCAGTTGCACCATGGTATCAACGCTCGGCAAGACCGGAATTGCGGCCGAGGCGCTTTCCAAGCGTTCCAGCAGACGGTCGATTACCCGATGCGGAAGAAACGGGCGCGCGGCATCGTGGATCAGGATATTTTCGGCACCGCCTTGCTGGCGGATTGCTGTCAGGCCGTTGAACACCGAATGCTGGCGGGTCGCGCCACCGATCACGATCTTGTGGGCTGAACCACTGCCAAGCGCCCTGTTCAGCAACTCTTCCTGACCTTCTGCTATCACGATCCATATCTGGTCGATGGCAGGATGGCTGGAAAGGCTTTCGACACTGTGGCGCACCATCGCTTTCCCGCCAACCATCTCGAACTGCTTGGGAAGGGTCAATCCGGCGCGCGCACCGACGCCGGCGGCCACGATCAATGCGTGGGTTTGCTGGCCAGGATTGTCGGTATCAATCATGAACCGGGATTTACGCCGAGAAGTCGCATGAAGCAATTCTTGCCTCAAAATAGATTTGTCGATAAGGGGTGCTTAAATTTTAGGCAATATCAATGAAACTCAACCCTATCTCGATTGGCGATATTGAAATCGCAAGCCCGGTTTTGCTGGCGCCGATGACCGGTGTTACCGATTTGCCGTTTCGCAAACTGGTGCGGCGTTTCGGTTCCGGCCTCAATGTAACCGAGATGATCGCGAGTCAGGCGATGATCCGCGAAACCCGTCAATCGCTGCAGAAATGCGCCTGGGATCCGATCGAGGAGCCGGTTTCAATGCAGCTAGCCGGCTGCGACCCAGGAGCGATGTCCGAAGCGGCCAAGCTTAACGAGGATCGCGGCGCGCAGATCATTGATATCAACATGGGATGCCCGGTCAAAAAAGTCGTCAACGGCGATGCGGGCTCGGCGCTGATGCGGGACCTTCCTCTGGCGGCATCCCTGATCAAGGCGACGGTGGCGGCGGTCAAGGTGCCAGTGACGGTCAAGATGCGGATGGGCTGGGATCACCAAAGCCTGAATGCCCCGGAACTGGCTCATATCGCGGAAGACCTCGGCGCGAAAATGATTGTTGTCCATGGCAGAACCCGGTGCCAGATGTACCGGGACAGCGCCGACTGGGCCTTTGTCCGTAAAGTCAAAGAGGCGGTATCCCTGCCGGTGATCGTCAATGGTGACATTTGTACCATCGAAGACGGGCAGACCGCGCTGGAGCAAAGCGGAGCGGATGGCTTGATGATTGGCCGCGGCGCCTATGGCAAACCGTGGCTGCTCGGTCAGTTCATGCACTGGTTCGAAACGGGAGAAAGTCTACCAGACCCGGATATTCGGGCGCAATATAGCATCCTCGACGAACATTATCGCGACATGCTGAAACTCTACGGTGAAGATGTCGGCGTCAAGGTCGCGCGCAAGCATATTGGCTGGTACACCAAGGGATTGCACGGATCGGCAGAATTCCGGAACCGTGCGAACAGCGTGGCTGACCCGCACCTCGTGCTGAAAATGCTCGAAGAATTCTACGCTCCCTGGCTGGATAAAGCGGCAGCCTGATGAACGTTGATCCATCGGTGGAACAGATTCTCGCCGGCCTCAAGCACGCATTGATCGTTGTGGATTCGGATCATGTTATAACCCGCATCAATCCAGCGGGTGAAGCGTTGTTCGGCACCAGTGCCAAACATTTGATTGGCCGCAAAATCCAGAAGATGATGCAGTTTTCGGACCCGAGACTCAACGCCGCGTTGACCGAGCGGGAAATCAGCCTCACGGCGCGCGGGGTTATGATTTCGAGCGAAGAACGCAAATTGGGTATCGTGGATTTTGATATTAATCCGCTGGCCTCGGATTCGTCTTGGCGCCTGATTTCCCTGTCGGTGATGCCCCAGGACGGTCCGATATTGGAGAATGACATAAGCGATCCATCCAATCTCGCGATCCGGGCACCGGATATCCTCAGCCACGAGATCAAAAATCCGCTGGCGGCAATAAAGGGAGCTGCCCAGCTTCTGGAACGGCAGCTGGATGACTCGCAAAAGAGCCTGACGCAAATGATTACCGGTGAAGTGGAACGCGTGGTCAACCTGCTCAACCGGATGCAGACCCTGTCTTCCAACCAGCCGGCCCAGACCAAGGCCGTCAATATTCATTCGCTGATCGACCGCGCGCGGGGTTCGATCGAAGCCGCAACCGGTCAGGCCGTGAAGATCAACGACAAATTTGATCCGTCCTTGCCGGATGCTCTGGTTGATCCCGATGCCATGATGCAGGTCCTGACCAATTTGCTGGCCAATGCCGTTGACGCGACAAAACATCTGTCCGATCCGGAAATCCGCATCATCACCCGCTACAGTTTCGGTGCGTCCCTGTCGGCTCAGGGTGCAAAGGCGCCGGTGCGCCTGCCGATCCAGATAATGGTGTGCGACAATGGTCCCGGGGTTCCAGCTGATCTGGAACAGGAAATATTCTCGGCCTTCGTCTCGACCAAGAAGGAAGGGCAGGGGCTGGGCCTTGCTCTGGTGAAGAAGCTGATGCGCGATATGAACGGCCGCATTCGCTATGATCGGGAAAATCAGGACGAATTGAGCAGATTTACCCTGTTCCTTCCCGTTGCTCCGAAAAACTGACGTCAGGATAATCTATGGCCAACGAGAAAATCATATTAGTCGAAGACGATTTGTCGGTCAGCCATGTCATCATCACTGCGTTGCGGGCCGATGGCTATGAAGTCGAAAGCTGCAAGTCGATTGCCGAACGCGACGCGCTGATGGCGAGCAGTAGCTATGATCTGTTGCTGACCGATGTCGGATTGGGGGAGGGCGACGGCATTTCCTCTCTCGATAGCGTGAAGGCGAGCCATCCGGATATTCCGATCATCATCATATCGGCCCAGAATACGCTCAATACCGCAGTCCGCGCTTCGGAAACCGGCGCGTTTGAATATCTGCCCAAACCATTTGACCTCGACGAGCTGGTTCAGGTCGTCGGACAGGCGCTGAAGCCCAAGAATATACCCGTCAGCGAACCGTCGATGGAAGAAGAAAGTCTGCCGCTGGTTGGCCGAAGCCCGGCGATGCAGGAAGTTTATCGGATGATCGCCCGATTGTTGAGAAATGATCTATCGGTCCTCGTTCTCGGGGAGTCGGGAACCGGCAAGGAGCTGGTTGCAGAAGCAATCCATGGCCTGGGACACCGGAAATCCGGTCCGTTCATTGCCGTGAATATGGCCGCAATTCCATCGGACCTGATCGAGGCCGAACTGTTCGGACATGAAAAAGGAGCCTTTACCGGAGCCGTGGCCAGCGCTTCCGGGAAATTTGAGCAGGCTCAGGGCGGAACGCTGTTCCTCGACGAGATCGGAGATATGCCGATGCATGCGCAAACCCGTCTGCTGCGCGCGCTCCAGTCCGGCGAAATCAATCGGGTCGGCGGCAAGGGACTGGTCAAGCTCGACGTTCGTATCATTGCCGCCACCAATCATAATTTTCTCGAGTTGATCGAACAGGGCAAATTCCGCGAAGATCTATATTACCGGATCAACGTGGTGCCGATTGAACTGCCCCCGCTACGGGAGCGCGCCAGTGATATTCCGGCACTGGCGACCCATTTTCTCAAACTCGCGGTAACCGAAGGACTGCCCCACAAGCAGATTTCCCAGGAGGGCATGAATCTGCTCTGCCATCATTATTGGCGCGGGAATGTCCGCGAACTCAAGAACGTCATCTATCGGCTTGTGGTGACCGGCAGGGAAGACACGCTTTCCGAGGACGCGATCCGCCAGATCCTCTCTGCAGAACGGAGCGAGGACAGGGTCGAATCAGAGAATCTGGAGTTTGAAAGCCACATCAAGTCGATCGTGATGGGGTTGATGGCCAACCCGGAAAGGGAAAATCTCTATGCCTTGGCGCTCGAAAAATTCGAGAGGCCACTGCTGACCGAGATGATGCATCAAGCGCATGGCAATCAGATCAAGGCCGCGAAAATTCTCGGAATAAATCGCAACACGTTGCGAAAGAAGCTGAACGAGTATCAGATCGATCCGGCCGAATCCAAATAGTCATCTACGGTGAACTGACGGATTGCTTCGCCGAACCGTGATATATTTGCAATATTAGTGCTTTTCCCGCAACGAAACTGTTGTATTGAAAGCACAATGACGTTTTTCAACCATGATCTGGTCCAGCGTGTTCCCAACTGGCTGCGGCGTTTGTCGCTGATGGTCGAGCGCGACACACTGATAAGACGGATCGAATGGATTGCGTTGCTCCTTTTCGGAGCGATAATGGTTGGCACCTATTTTCTGCTTAGCAGACAATCGGATCAGACGGATTTCATTTCGCCGCCGTTGACCGCTGCATTGCTTGTCGCGAACTTGCTTCCGGCGATGACCTTGCTGGTCCTGTTCGGTCGGCGGATTGCAAAGGGGAGGGCCGCTAAGTCCTCAATCGGAAGCAAAGGTCGACTGCACGTTAGGCTGGTGGCCTTATTTTCTCTGGTCGCCAGCATTCCGATGTTGCTGGTGGTCATTTTTGCATCATTGCTGTTTCAATATGGTGTCGAATTCTGGTTCTCCGACCGCGCCAGAGGGATGCTGGAAAATGCCAATGATCTGGCGCGCGGCTATTATGAGCAAAATCAGCGTGAAGTTGGTGAAGAGACGATCACCATGGCCAATGATTTGCGCAATTATCTGCAACAGGCCGATCTCGAGAGCCCCGAATTTGCAGAGGGCTATGTCTTCCAGGTACTGTCCCGCAAACTCAATGAATCGGCGATTATAGAAATCGGATCGGATGGCGTGGCGCGCACGGCTGCGGCGGTGGACCCGGATGATGGCGACAAACAGCCCAAAATAACCGCCGAAGTCATGAAGCAACTCGAGCAGGGCAAAAACTATGTCGTAACCGCGAAGCCAAACAAGATTGAAGCGGTGACGGCGCTTGATCTGAAATCGCGGATATTCCTCTATGCCGCACGGGATTCCGACATGCTTGCGTTGAGCCAGTGGGAACGGGCGCAGTCTGTTCTGGCGGATTATGAAGAGCTGTTTTCTCGTTCGAGAAGTCTGCAGTTACAATTTAATATTGCTCTGTTTGTCATTTCGCTCCTCATTGTTGGTCTGGTCTTGTGGATCGCATTGATGGTTGCGGACCGGATGGTCAAACCGGTCAGCGATCTGGTTCACGCGGCGAAACGGGTTACCGAAGGGGATCTTGCCACGCGGGTGCCCGGAACGTTTGAGAATGATGAAATTGGTACGCTGGGGCGGGCTTTCAATCGCATGACCGAAAGGCTGGAGACGCAAACAACCGCGCTGATGACAGCAAATGAACAATTGGGAAGCCGCCGGGCGTTTATCGAGGCGGTACTTGAATCGGTTACGGCGGGAATTATCAGCCTCGACGAGAATGGGGAAATCAAGCTTGTCAATTCGCAGGCCCAGTCATTGCTTTCAAAATCCGTCGATGAGTTGCTGAATGTCGATATCCGCAAAGCTGCGCCGCAATTTGCCGAACTCATTCAGGAAGGAGTCGAAAACAGCATCATCGAATTTGCTTCTGATTCCGATATACGGACGCTGGCGGTAAAAATTGTGGGGGGGCCGACCGGTCACGTCATCACCTTTGAAGACATAACCCAGCAGTTGCTTGATCAACGGCGGGCCGCATGGTCCGATGTGGCAAGGCGCATCGCTCATGAAATCAAGAATCCTTTGACGCCCATCCAGCTGGCAGCCGAGCGCCTGCAACGCAGGTTTGGCTCCCATATCACCGAGGATGCAGCGATATTTGATAATCTCACCAAGACGATTATCCGGCAGGTCGGAGATCTGAGAAATATCGTCGATGAATTTTCATCATTCGCTCGCATGCCAAAACCGGTGTTCCGTGAAGAGAATCTCGATGATATCCTCAAGCAGGCCTTGTTCATGCAGGATGTTGCTCATTCATCCATTACGTTTAATTTTATTGCCGAGGATGAACCAATCACGCTGGTTTGTGATCGTCGACAACTGGGTCAGGCATTGACCAATATCATCAAAAATGCGGCAGAAGCGATTCAACAAAAGGCTGAAACCAATGAAGATTTCCAGCTTTCCGATGGCAAGATCGAACTGGCAGTTCGAACCGAAAATCAGTTGGTCGTCATTGACCTGACGGACAACGGCATCGGCCTGCCTATCGAACGCGACAGGATCGTCGAACCCTATATGACGACCCGGGCCAGTGGCACCGGACTGGGGCTGGCGATCGTCAAGAAGATCGTCGAGGAGCATTTCGGCGAAATGAAATTTGGCGATGCACCCGAGGGCGGCACCAGGGTTACGATCCGGTTCAGTCCATCAAAATTGGCAAGATTATCTCATGCCGGTGACGATGTTTCTACTGTGACAAAGACTGATGCCGAAGAAGGTGATGATCAACTGACAGAAATTGAGAAATAGGATTAGAGGCTCCATATGGCGTTAGATATTTTGGTTGTCGACGATGAACCCGATATTCGTGATCTCATATCCGGTGTTCTGGAAGATGAAGGATATAGTACGCGTGTGGCAGCTGACAGTGACGCAGCGCTTGCCGCGGTCAACGAGCGCCGGCCTTCTCTGGTTCTGCTCGATGTCTGGCTGAGGGGGTCACGAATGGATGGCCTGGAATTGCTGTCCGAACTGAAGCAGCTGGATGCAAAACTGCCGATCATCATCATTTCAGGCCACGGCAATATCGATACAGCAGTCGCAGCCATAGGGCAGGGGGCGGTCGATTTCATCGAAAAGCCCTTCGAAGCAGAAACCCTGCTGCATCTGGTGTCCAGAGCGACCGAGACCGAACGCCTCCGCCGGGAAAATGAAATCCTGAAGGCGCGGGTGGGATTCTCCGATGAATTGACCGGAAATTCGGCGGCGGTGAACAATGTGCGAGCCACCTTGAAACGTGTAGCCGGCACGGGAAGCCGGCTATTGATCTCCGGGCCTGCGGGAGTGGGTAAAGAAGTCGCTGCGCGACTGATGCACAATTGGAGCAATCGTGCCGACGCGTCCTTTGTAACGATTAGTGCCGCGCGACTGTCCCCGGAAAGCGTGGAAGAAGAACTTTTCGGCACCGAACGGAACGGGAAAATCGAAAAAACCGGATTGATGGAAGAGGCCCATGGCGGAACCCTGTTCATCGATGAAGTCGCCGATATGCCGCTCGACACCCAGGGCAAGATTTTGCGGGTGCTGACCGAGCAGAGCTTTAACCGGTTGGGCGGCTCCCAAAAAGTGAATGTCGATGTCCGGGTGGTATCCGCAACCTCTCGCGATCTGGAAGTCGAAATTCGCGAGAAGCGGTTTCGGGAAGATCTGTTCTACCGTCTCAACGTTGTGCCGGTCATACTGCCGCCGCTCAACCAGAGACGGGAAGACATCCCGGTTCTGGTCGAACATTATGCGGCGCGCTTTGCTGCCGATCAACGCCTGCACCCGCCCGAAATATCCGATGAAGCCATGGCGGCGCTGCAGGCTTGCGACTGGCCCGGCAATGTCCGGCAATTGCGCAATGTTATCGAACGGACGATCATCCTCGCACCGAAGGATAAATTCACGAAAATCGAGGTGGATATGTTGCCTCCAGAAATTCTCGGGCATGATGACGATCTCGATCAGGGCGTTGCATCGTTGATGGGATCGCCGTTGCGCGAAGCGCGGGAAAGTTTCGAGCGGGAATATTTGAAGGTGCAGATCCGGCGCTTTTCCGGCAATATTTCCAAAACCGCGAATTTCATAGGCATGGAACGCTCGGCTCTGCATCGAAAGCTGAAAATACTGGGGCTGGCGTCGCGCAAGAAGTCGGACGCCGAGTGATGCTGGCGGTTATGCGGTTGTCGTGAACGCGCTAATCTCATATATGGGGGTGACGAACCCTTTTATATGGAAGAAATCGTCATATAAATCATAAAATGTCATCGCAAAGATGGCCAATAATTGGAGTCAAAAATGACCGATAAATCAAATAACTTACAGGATTTGTTCCTAAACTCCCTTAGAAAATCAAAAACGCCGGTGACCATGTTTCTGGTCAAAGGCGTCAAACTCCAGGGCATTGTGACCTGGTTCGACAATTTTTCAGTATTGCTGCGCCGCGACGGGCAGTCCCAACTGGTATACAAGCACGCCATTTCCACGATCATGCCGTCCGAAGCGATCGATACGAAGCTTTTTTCCGAGATGATGGAAAATGCCAAGGTGCGGGCAGGCGTGTTGCAGGAAGTATTCCTTACGGCGGTGCGGGACAGCAAGGATCCGGTGACCATGTTCCTCGTCAATGGCGTGATGTTGCAGGGCGAAGTATCCGCCTATGACCTATTCTGCATCTTGCTCGAACGGGAAGGCTTGTCACAACTCGTCTACAAGCATGCCATTTCCACCGTTCAGCCGGGCGGGCCACTGAATCTGGCGGACTATAACCAAGCAGATGATGGTGCGCATTGATACCATTTGAGAAGGACAATCTCGATAGCAAGAGCGATCGCGCGCTTATAGTCCATCCTGATATGGTTTCCCTTAGCCAGTCGGCGCTGGAACACCGGTTGAGCGAAGCGGTCGGATTGGCCGCTGCGATCGGGCTGATTGCAACGGGGTCTCACTATTTTTCGGTGCGCAAGGCCAAGCCGGCAACGCTGTTCGGGTCGGGGCAGGTCGATCAAATCGGCAAGATGATGACCGAGCAGGACGCCAGCATTCTTATTGTGGATGGCAGTTTGAGCGCTATCCAGCAGCGCAACCTGGAAGAGAAGCTCGGCGTCAAGGTTATCGACCGGACCG
>CAJQNR010000044.1 GCA_905479715.1 uncultured Sphingorhabdus sp. | reverse complement strand
TTGAACCGGTTACCCTCGCCGAAAATCTCGACATCGGGGATGAAGGAAATGCTGGTGCCGCGGCGATTGGGGGCTGTGCCCACTTCCTCGAGTTTCGAGGTTGCGAGGCCTTGGGAAAAGGTCTGGCGATAGAGGGTCTTGTTGCGGGCGACTTCGACGATTGTGTCGGAGGACAGGGCGTTGACGACGGATACGCCAACGCCGTGCAGTCCGCCGGATGTCGCATAAGCCTTGTCGGAGAATTTGCCGCCCGAGTGGAGCGTCGTCATGATCACTTCGAGCGCTGATTTGCCCGGAAATTTGGGGTGGGGGTCGACCGGAATACCGCGCCCGTTGTCGGTGACGGTGAGGCGGTTTTCCGAATCCAGCGTGATTTCTATCCGGCTGGCGTGGCCAGCGACCGCTTCGTCCATGCTATTGTCGATGACTTCGGCCGCGAGATGGTGGAGCGCGCGTTCGTCGACCCCGCCAATATACATGCCGGGGCGTTTGCGAACAGGCTCAAGGCCTTCCAGAACCTCAATGGCCGAAGCATCATAGTCACCGGTTTTCGATTGGGTTGGCGGGTTAGAGCCGAACAGATCATCAGACATGGTCGACTCTATAAGAGCGCAAGAGTCTCACTGGCAAGAGACTTGTGCAGTCATCTGCCAAAGGATTGAAAAATTACGAAATCCCCAACCAATCCGTCTATCGGACCCGCGGACCGCCAAAAGGCAGGGGCGGGGGAGGACGACGGGTTCCCCGCGGCAATTGCGCCTGAAATGCGCGACCGCAATGTTCGACACAATAAGGGAATCCCGGATTTACTTCTTCACCGCAGAAATGAAAGTCGGGTTCACCCGGATGATTGATCGGCCAGCGGCAGATTTTGTCATTGAGATCAAGCAGGCTGGTCTTGTCAGCAATTTCATCGCTCGGCTTGGCGGGAACCAGACGGCGTGGCGGTGCTGGCGGAATGGGTGCCTGCTGGTCGCCCGGACCCTGGCGCAAAAAGCCACCGGGGCCGACCGAAACAATCTTCGGGCCATCATGTTTGGGCTGGCGCGCCTGTTGTGCCGCGTGGGTACGCGCTGCAGGCGTTGGGGGCGGCATTGCGCGCCGTGCAACATGCTCTTCCTTGGGCTTGGGTGTCGTGGCAGATTTCGTCGGTGGCTTCTTCGCCTTGGCCGCCGGTTTTACATCTTTTTTGGCTTTCGGTTTCGCCTTCACCGGAGACGGGCGCGATTTCAGGCCAAGGCGATGTGCCTTGCCAATGACAGCATTACGACTGACGCCGCCCAGTTCTTCCGCGATCTGGCTGGCAGTCAGGCCTTTTTCCCACATATTCTTCAGTGAATCGATCCGCTCGTCAGTCCAAGCCATGCAAAGTCCTAATCATTTCTAGTTTGCACCAATATAGGGTTGCCGGGGTGATTATACAACCACGATAATGCCAACTGTTCCGCGCGATATGGGGTTGTGATTGATGCTGAGAGCCGATAGGCGAAAACAATATGCTCAACCAACCAAAAATAGATCATCCGTCGGACCTGCCGGCAAATGCAACGAATTTTGCGGAACCGGGCACGCCGATCATTCGCGGAGTTAACTGGGCCGGATTCGCCGCGCTTTACTGGAAAGAGGTCCTGCGGTTTTTCAAGGTCCAGTTGCAAACCGTATGGGCGCCTTCGATCACCACATTGTTGTTTCTGGTCATCTTCACGGTTGCCATGGGGCGCGGTGACCGAATGGTTTTGGGTGTTCCCTTCGCCGATTTTATCGCTCCCGGCCTGATCTGCATGGGCATGTTGCAAAATGCTTTCGCCAACAGCAGTTTCTCGCTGCTGGTGGGCAAGATTCAGGGCACGATCATCGATTATCTGACTCCGCCCTTATCGGTCGGAGAGTTGCTCGCGGCGCTGGTAGCGGCCTCGATGACACGGGCGGCTCTGGTCGGTTTTGCGGTCTGGCTTGCGATGTTTTTCTGGCCGGGCGTTGATGTCGGCATTGCCCATTGGTGGGCGGTGCTCTGGTTCGGGATCATGGGATCCGCGATGTTGTCTTTTCTTGGCGTGCTGACATCGATCTGGGCCGAAAAATTCGACCATGCGGCTGCGGTGACCAATTTTGTGGTCGCGCCGCTGGCGCTTCTATCCGGGACTTTTTATTCCATCGACCGCCTGTCGCCAGCCTTTCAGGCGGTGAGTCACGCAAATCCCTTCTTCTATGCCATTTCCGGGTTCCGCTATGGTTTTCTCGGTGAGGCGGATTCGCCCATTGCTGCAGGCGCGCTGGTCCTGCTGGGCATCAACATCGGTCTCGCTCTATTATGCTATTTTCTGCTGAAATCGGGCTGGAAAATCAAGTCCTGACGGCGGCGGCGCTGCGCCTCTAGTGCCGATGAATGCCGTGTAACTGATACTGGCCGCTCTCGGTCGCATGGAACAGTCGTGCGACATCGGGATGGCCTATGGGTTCGCCGCTATCATCGAACAACAGATTCTGCTGACTGACATAGGCGATATAGCTGCCTTCGCTACTTTCCGCGAAAAGATGATAAAAAGGCTGGTTTCTCGGTGGCTGGAGATCCTTTGGAATGGCTTCATACCATTCTTCGCTATTGGCGAAGACCGGATCAATATCATAGATTACGCCGCGAAAATCAAAAATCCGATGGCGGACGACATCGCCGATCGCAAAACGCGCATCGAGGATATCGGGCGTGTCGGGCGGCAAGGGATTGCCGGACTTGAACGGATCTGCTGAAATCATGTTACCAATTTAGGCGTTCTTGGGACAGATGCAAGCGCGGTGTCGGGAATCGGGGGCGGCAATTGTGTAGGCTTGGGACAGGTTGGTGCCTGTTTGCGCGGGCACTCATCAGGCGGGGCCCGTCCGGACAGAAAGCCGCTCTTGTCTGTGGAGGTGCGTTAGGGATTCGAACCCTAGATACCATTGCTGGCATACCGCATTTCGAGTGCGGCGCTTTCGACCACTCAGCCAACGCACCTCATAGACGGGGCAGCGTGTAGCGATCATAGCGCAGCCTCGCAACCCAAATTGGAGTGTCTGGAATATTCTTCGTGCCATTTGCTCTTTTTTGCCGCCAAGGCGCAGGGTTTTTGCAGCCGGCTATCGAATGCTGGCGCGGGTTTTTGCTACTTATACGTCGTTATCCGCTTGGTGGGGGCTTTGTTTGGCAAAATTGAATTCGGCTTGAATTCCCGCCGGATCAGGTCCAATTGCCCCCCATTCTTCCGGCGGGCGAGTGAAAGTTACCTTGATTGACTAAGATGGCTGTTGAAACCGACCTTCAGGGGCCTCGCATTTGGATGTCGAGGCTGTTTCTGAGTGGCCTGCTTGTCTTGGCAAGCCTGTCGCTGGGGATGCAACTCCCTGTATCCGAGGGCTCTGGCTATCGCCAGAATCACGGGCCGCTCGTTTTGGCGACCACGACCGGTTCCGGATCTTATATTCTGGCAAAGTCCTCGCGGGCGATCCAGCTTGTCCGCAAGCAGGATGCAAAAGACAGCGGGCCGGACAAAGCGCCCAGAATATCGGTCCTTGGTCGATTTCCGGCGGCCGGTGAAGGTGTCCGGCTATTTTCCTCTACCCCAGTTTCGGGCTATTCCGCGGATCATATCCTGTTCCGAAGCGGTTCCCGCGCGATATCGCCGCGCGCGCCTCCCGTGCATTTTTCAGGCTAGAAAATCACCAGATTCCTCCGGGAGTCTTCCGGCAATATCACCGAGCGGTCCGCGTTTGCGCGATGCTGTTCGTGACTGAAATTGAAATGCACAAAATGAATGAAATCAAGAGTGGATCTGCCCCACAAGCGGCAGAAGACGGACGCAAATATATTGAAAGCCTGTTGGTAAAATATCCATCAACAACCGCCGACGAACAGCAGGCGATATTGGAATTTCTAACCACGGCTTCGGCACTGGATGCCGCCTTGCTGACCTGTAACGAAACGGTTTCGGAGAAACTCAAGGCGTTTAGGCATGATCACCGCAAGCGGCTGGGTATTACCTTGCGAAGCTGGCTAATCCTGGCGATCCTGCTGGGTCTTGTCGCCGTTGCGGTTTATTTGATGTGGGACATTGGAAATTAGAAGTTCCTTATCTGGAGCGGCTACAGGGCAGGTTGATCCCGTCCTGTGGCCGTTGGTCACGTCCAGCTCAGATTGAGGTCATGGATATAATTTTTTCTTTGTGGATGAAAATCGTCGGCTGCGTCGTTCTCCTGTCAGCAACTTAAAAAAGGAGACGTGACAATGCGTAAATCGATACTGTTAGCAAGCCTGGCTCTGGTAGCCGCAACTAATTCCCCGGCCGTGGCCCATGTGGGCAAGGAAAATCACCCCGTGGTACGGACAGAGCCGATTGCCGGTGTTTACAACAAATTCTGGTATAATTATCGCGTCGATGTTCTGGAGGCCGACAAGGAGTTGAAAAGCGACCTGCGCCGCGCAACCGATGAAGAAGACAAGCGCGATGCCTGGGAAGAATATGAACATGAGCTGGTCGATGCCGACAAGGATTATGTCGAGGAAATGCGCGACCGCAACTATCGGGTAGCCCGGGTAACCATTGGCAAATAGGCCGAGCCCATAAAGGAAAAAAAAGGCGGGATTTTCTCCCGCCTTTTTTATGCCCGTTTTGTCGATCGATCCCGGTCGGCAATATTATTTCCAGCCTGATTCCATCAACTTTCGTTCGGTTTCGGCATCCGCCGGTGCATCCGCCATCAGATCTGCGGCAATTTCGTTGACCGCGCTGCTCGACGCCTGACGATAGTCGCTTGCGTTGCCGCCCGGCAATGTGCTGACCATCTTCCATTGCTGTCCCTCGCGACAGCCTATCCCGGAGACCGCTTCACTGGTGAAACTGCGGCAGATGTTACCGGTCTTGGCGCGAAAGGTAAGGCCGATACGATAATCGCTATTGTCAGTTTGTGCAGACGCGAGTTGTGTTTCCAACGCATCTGCGAGGGGGCCGCTGGCAACAAGCGCTCCGTCAGTCTGGGCAAAGGGAGCGCCAGCGTCGCCGCCGAGACCGAATTGACCGATGACGACTCCCAAAGCCAGGGTAGCCGCCATCGCGCCCCATTGGGCGATACCCATTCCGCGTCGTTGCCGCTTTCCAATTTCCCGGTCGGCTTTGCGGGCTGTAAAGCTGCTATCGATATTGGATGAAGCAGCGGCAGTCAGCATCGCGGTCAGGCGATCGGGAACCGCTTCCTCGGCTATTGGATCATAATGGGCGGAAAGCCTGTTGCGCAGCGCTTGTGCCTGCTCGATCTGCTTGGCCAGGACGGGATCGGCTGTCATCGCCTTTTCAATACGCTTGACGGTTACGGCATCGCATTCACCATCGACATAGGCCATGATCGTTGCTTCATCAAAACTCATGCTGCTTCTCCGAGTTCGCGTTGCAAGGCTTCGCGGCCACGCACAAGGCGAGAGGTCAGTGTGCCGATTGGAATGTCCAGCAACGCGGCGGCTTCCTTGTAAGCAAAGCCCTCCACCAGAACGAGTGACACAGCCTCCCGTTGTTCCATCGGCAAGCGATCCATCGCCCGGTCGACATCATTCAATTCCATCCGGCTTTCCATCCGCTTATGATCGTCACCTGCGATATTCTCCATTGCGCTATCATCATTGGCGACATGTTTGTGGCGGCCCGCAGCGCGTACCGTGTCGATCCAAATATTACGGGTTATTCTGTACATCCAGCTATCCAGTCTTGTTCCTGCCTGCCATTGGTCGCGCTTGTTCAGGGCACGCTCAAGGGCCATCTGACACAGGTCATCTGCGTCATTGATATCGCGCGTGAGGCTGCGGGCAAAGCGCCGCAATCGCGGGAGTAATTCCAGCAGGTCCTGTTCAAAGGCCATTCAGCGCGGATATCCTTTATTCATTGTCTATGGATGAAACGACGGACTGGGATCGTTTCATCCACGAATGCGAAAATAAATGCAATCGACTTGGATTGCCAAACCGCAACGGGCGGATAAGGAGGCAATATGAAAACCAAAGCCAAATGGATCGTTGGGGCGCTAGTGATGCTTGCACCCGCCGCTGCTTTTTCCCAGCTTGCCTTGCCGACGGTCGGTCCGGCGCTTCCGCTGCCCGATCAAGGGCTTGGCGACATCACGGAAACATTGATCGATCCCGTCAGCGGTACGGTGGATGGCAGCGTTCTCGACCGGCTGAGCAAGTCGGAGCTTCGGACATTGTTGAACCGGCTGAGACTGGACCGGCTGCACCGGTTTGTGCGCGAGAATCGCGATTATATCGAGCGGGACCGCAATGGTGATCCGGCCGTTCGCGGCGTCTTGATTGCTACGGGGATATCGGCGGCATCAATGGACCGTGCGCAGAAGGAAGGATTCCAGATATTGGAACGAACCGAGATTGAGGGGCTTGATCTAAGCTATGTGAAATTTGCAACGCGTCCCGACAAATCACTGAAGTCGGAAGAGAAGCATCTGCAAAAGCTTGCTGGCGAAGCGGACGTCAGCGCTGACAATATCTATTTTACAAGCAGTTCCAGCCGGATGCCTGCCCGCGCATTGGCGCTGTCCGGTAGCGTGCTGGCGAGCGGCAATGTCCCATCTGGCGCAATCGGCTTGATCGATGGCGGCGTAGCGCGCCATAGCGCGATCACCATGGCTGTCGAGCAGCGTGGGTTTGCCAAGGGTGCACCAATTGCGAGTAGTCACGGCACCGCTATTGCGTCACTGATCTCCGTTAGCAACCCCAATGGGCGCGGTCTGCTGGCAGCGGATATTTATGGCAATGACCCCGCGGGCGGTAACGCAACAGCCATTGCCCGGGCGTTGGGCTGGATGGCGCAACGGCATGTACCGGTTGTCGCTATCAGTCTGGTCGGTCCCGACAATGGATTGCTCGGGCGCGCCGTCAAGGCAGCACAGCAAAAAGGAATGTTGGTCGTGGCGGCGGTCGGCAATGACGGTCCTGCGGCGCCACCGCGATATCCGGCAGCGTTCAAGGGCGTTATTGGTGTCACGGGTGTCGATCATCGTGAACGCGCTTTGCCGGAAGCAGGCATTGCAACGCCCGTGGATTTTGCCGCTCCTGGCGCAGGGATCAAAGGCGCCGCGCTTGACGGCACGCTCGTGCCGCTACGCGGAACATCATTTGCAGCGCCGCTCGTCGCGGCACGACTGCTTGCCCATTATCCAGCCGTGAATATCAACAATATTGAGCCAGCGGTAAACAGATTGGTCAGGGAAGCCAAAGATCTTGGCAAAAAAGGTCCAGACAAAATATATGGCAACGGCCTGCTCTGCGGAAGCTGCGGTCTTCGCTAGTTTTTCAAATTTTTTATGATCGATGGATTAAAACGCAAAGCGGCATCGTTCTCCATACAGACGGCGATAATATCATCGTCCTGTAAGGAGAAAGACCATGAAGAAACTTATTATCAGCACAATGACCATCGCATTGATGACCGCAGCACCGGCATCGGCACAATTATTAGGCGGTAGTGGCGGATTGGGTGGTGGCCTTGGTGGCGGACTGGCTGGTTCGCTTGGCAGCACGCTCGGTTCAGACACTATTGGCCGTACGACGGGCACCATCGCCGGTAGCGGTGATGTGACAAGTTCTACCCGGATCGATCGCACGATTGATACGCAATCGGGCCAGGTCGCCGCCGATACCGAGAGTAGTTCGAGTGCCAATGGTTCGCTGATCGGGACAGCCGCTGTGCCGAGCAATGGTGTCGCGGGTTCCGTTGATGGTTCCGCTTCAGGTTCCGCGAGCGGCAGTGCAAATGCGTCGCTGATCGGGACTGACGCCGTTCGTTCTGCCACCGGTCAAGTTGTTGGTACCGCCCGCAATACAGCGGGAAGCGCACAATCGGCTGTCGGTGGTGTCGCTTCAAACGCTGCCAATAGCGCATCGGGTGCAGGTTCGCTAACCGGCAGCGCGGCTGGTAATGGCATGGCGATGGGCAATCTTGGCCAGCTGGCCGCGTCGGGCAGTTCGGCTGCAAATGCCGGCGGCATGTTCGCGGTAGTACCCGGAATGCCGATTGAAGACCCCAAAGGCCGCGTTGTCGGCTATGTACAGTCGGTCCAGCAAACGGGCTCCGGTGTTGTGCAATCGGTGATTGTCGAAAGTGGCAACCGGATGGCCCAATTGCCAGCCGCCAATTTCGCCGGATCCGGAGATGTTCTGCTAACCGGTATGAGCAAGGGTGAAATCAGAAAGGCGTCACAGGCGCAGAGCGAAGCCCCGGCAAACGATTCCGGCCAATAACGAGGTCGTAGGGATGGCATCGATGATCTTGTAGCGTCTTCCCCGATCATCGCGCCTTTCACGCAGGAAGCGCGCTGGATAATTGTCCAGTGCGCTTTTTGTTCATTTGCGCCGTGCTAAAGTTACCGTATTCCGATTTGCCTGTTGGTTATTGCAGAATGAATCGATGTTTTCGCCAATATTTGCTGGGAAAAGTCGCTGTTTTTTGCCACGATGGGCTTTGGCCAAAGGACATTTGAATGACCAAGAAGAAAAACGCTGACTATCACTCCCATTTGCAAGATGTCCTGGACTCGCCGGAAGGTGCGCATATCGCTGCCCTGTTCGATTTCGACGGCACTATCATCGCTGGTTATTCGGCCACTGCGATGTTGTGGGAGAAAATCAAGCGGCGGGAAATGACCGCTGAAGAAGTCGTCGAGACGATCAACGTGATGGCGCAATATAGCACCGGAAACATGGGATTTTCTGGCCTGATGACCGGCGCGGCGAAATTCATGAAAGGCGTGACCGAAGAAAGCTATTTCGAATTTGGCGAAGAACTTTACGAAAAATATATCGCACGCAAAGTCTATCCGGAAGCGCGGGCGCTGATCGAGGCTCATCGCGCCAAGGGCCATACGATTGCGATCATATCCTCCGCGACCATCTACCAGATCGAACCGACTGCCCGTGATCTCGATATCGAACATGTGCTGTGTTCACAATATGAAGTCGAGAATGGCGAGTTTACCGGGAACATCATCCGGCCGCTCTGTTTCGGCGAGGGCAAGGTGATCGCTGCAGAAAATCTGGCGGCGAGTCATGGTCTCGATCTCGACAAGAGCTATTTCTATTCGGACAGCTATGATGATATCGAATTGCTGGAACGTGTCGGCAAGCCGCGGCCGTTGAATCCCAATGCGAAATTGCGCGAGGCGGCGCGGGAAAATGACTGGCCGCTGGAAAAATATGAAAGCCGCGGGCAGGGCAAGCCGGTGGATTATATCCGGACAATCTATGCGACCGGGTCGCTGATCGGGTCGGCTGTCGCGTCACTGCCGATCTGGGCGCTGACCGGATCGCAACGCGAAGCGATGAATTTTTCCACCGGCTTGTTCGGTGATATTGCGACCGCACTGACCGGCTGCGAACTGGAAGTGACCGGCGAAGAAAATCTGTGGACGTCGCGCCCCTGTATTTTTGTCTTCAATCATCAGAGCAAGGCGGATGTGATGATCCTCGCCAAATTGATCCGCCGGGATATGGGCGGAGTGGCCAAGAAGGAGGTCCGCGACACGCCGGTGATCGGCAAGCTGATGGAACTGGCCGGAACGGTTTTCATTGACCGCGCCAATGCGAGAAGCGCAATCAAGGCGATGGCGCCCTTGATCGATGCGATCAAGATCGACGGGAAATCGATCGTTATCGCTCCGGAAGGGACGCGAACCCTGTCACCAAAACTGGGCCCGTTCAAGAAGGGCGCCTTCCATATGGCGATCCAGGCCGGCGTGCCGATGGTGCCGATCGTCATTCACAATGCCGGCGATGTCGCTCCGAAAAACGAATTTCTGATGCGTCCGGCAAAGGTCCGGGTCGATGTTCTGCCGGCGGTAGACACGAGCAAATGGTCGGTGCGGACGATGAATGAACATGTCGCAGAAGTGCGCGGCATGTTTCTCGAAACGCTTGGCCAGGCGGATGAAGAGCATGCGCTGGACGCGTTGGTCAACGACGAGCGGCCACCGACAAGAACAACAGCGGGCGCGAAGCGGTCCACGAAGGCTGCTGCTGTGCCGAAAAAGCCCGTGCCGAAAAAGCCGGCAGCGGGCAAGAAGTCCGCCGTTCGAAAAACCGGGACCAAAAAGCCGGTGGCGGAAAAATCCGTTGCCAAGAAGCCGGTAAGTCGATCTACCGCGCCAAAGAAGCCGACCGCGGTAAAGTCTGCAAAAATTCAAGCGGTGGAATAAGCTGACGTCAGGGAGCAGGGATGGAAGAAAAAACACAAATAGTAGATTCCGGCCCCTTGTTGGCAAAAGGTCCGAAGCTATTTGTTATAGATGCGCGCAATGGTGTCGAGCGGCGCTATCTGCTCGACTGGCTTCACAAATCTGTCGACCGGGACTTGGCTGGCGAGCAGTTGAATTGGGTATCCTTGCCGATATCGGATGAACGGGCAAAATTGCGCCTCGACCCCTTGGCGGAAAAATTGAAAGCAAATCCCGATACGTTGGTCGTGCCGGTGCGCATTGCCTGGCGTATCCCCAATTTCGAAAAAAGCCGTGCAGTCAAAATGCGCCATGTCCTCTTCGGGGACCCACGCAACCCGGGCAGTTTCCGGGCGCGGTCCATTCTCTTGCGCAACAAGCGCCGTGCCCAATGTCTGACCGGACAGCCCGCGACCATTGCTGAACTCGAACAACGTTTTGCTGAACTCAGCAAGGACTATGACCAGACCGACAATAATGAATTTGCAGCCTTTGTTGTCCGGCAGGCCGGTCTGGTGCTGGATATCGCCGAGCGCGGATTGCGGGGGCGGCGCTACAAGGTGCCCCGCCACGTGGCTGACGGTCTGCGTAGCGACGCACGGTTCCGGGCCGCGATGTCACGGCTTGCCGCCGATACCGGTAAGAGCGAAACGGAGCTCTACGAACAAGCGGCAAAATATATGAAGGAGCTGATCGCCCGGCCCAGTCCGATGTTCATCGACATGAAGGCAAAGCTTGACCGGTTCATGCTGTCGCAGGGTTACGAGGATAATGTTGTCTTCGACCGCAAGGAACTGAACCGTCTGCGCACGACAATGCGGGAACATCCAACCCTGCTGCTGTTTACTCATAAAACCTATATCGACGGTGTTACCGCTACCGATCTTGCCTATCAAAATGATTTGCCGATGATCCATTTATTTGGCGGCATCAATCTGGACTTTTTCGGACTGGGATTCATGTTGCGCCGGGCCGGTACGATTTTCATCCGCCGGAGTTTCGAGAATAACCCAGTCTACAAGCTCGTTTTGCGCTATTATGTGAGCTACCTGCTCGAGAAGCGCTTCCCGATGACCTGGGCCTTCGAAGGGACGCGTTCGCGGCTCGGCAAGCTGATGCCGCCGCGCTACGGGTTGCTCAAATATGTCATGGACAGCGCGCACAGCAACGATATTGAAAATGTGCATATCATCCCGGTCGTCACCAGTTTCGATCTGATCCGCGATGTCGAGGAATATGCCAGCGAGCAGACGGGGCGGATCAAGAAACCGGAATCGCTGAGCTGGTTCATCGGCTATCTCCGCAGCTTGCGGGAGCCGATGGGCAAAGTCTATGTTGATTTCGGCGAGCCGGTGATTGTGAAAAAGGCTCCCAATCCGAATGACCGGTTGGCCTTGTCGAAAATGGCATTTGAAGTGGCGGTGCAGGCCAATCGGGCGACGCCGCTGACATTGACGTCGCTGATGTGCCTGTTTCTGCTCGGCACGGCACCGCGCGCAATGACGGAAGAAGAGCTGCATGCGGTCATAACCTATCTGACCGGCTGGGCGCGGAAACGCAACATCCGCATGAGCGAAGATCTGACCGACCAGAATCTCGAATCGATCCAGCGGGTCGTCGAGACTCTGGTCAACAACGGACTGCTGGTTCGCTATGACAAGGGTCCGACGCTGGTTTACGCAATCGAGCCGGACCAGCATCCGATTGCGAGCTATTATCGCAATTCGATCATCCATCATTTTCTCGACAAGGCGATCATAGAATTGTCGATCCTGAAGGCGCGGGAAGTCAACGACCGGAAAGCGGTGGATGTGTTCTGGGAGGAAACAGACCGGCTGCGGGACTTGTTCAAGTTTGAATTTTTCTATCCCGAGAAACAACAGTATCGCGAGAATCTGAAAGCGGAGTTGCAGCGGACCGATTCTGATTGGGAGGCAAAGCTGGAAGAAGGCGGCGTCAAGCTGGTCAGTCTTACCAACCGCTTCCAGCCGCTGGTCGGTCATGCGGTCTTCCTGCCTTTTGTCGAGGCCTATACCGTTGTTCTCGATATATTGTCGCGGCTCGAACCGGGCCAGGCGATCGACAAGAAAAGTTGTGTGGCGATGGCGTTGAAAGAGGGACGACAGGCCTATCTGCTCCGCCGGATCACCAGCGAGGCCTCGATTGGAAAAATCCTGTTTGAAAATGGTTTCAAAATGGCAGCAGGTCTCGGTTTGACCGGTGAAACCACCCCGGACACAATTGCCGAACGCAAGGCGCTTTTGCGGAAGTTCAGGGCTCTTTCGCGTCGTATGGAAAAATCGCGGCTCGAGTTGCTGACACTGGCCGACAGGATATTCGAATGACGATGGCCGCCGAAAGGACATTATAAATGACCGAGAAGAGCAACATCAGCCAACTGAGCGCACAGGATGCACAGTTTCTGTATATTCAGTCCGCGACCAATCTCACCCATGTGATGGCGGTCTATATTTTTGATCCTTCGACTGCTCCGGGCGGGAAAGTAAGGTTCAAGGACATTATCGAACATATGCGCAAACGCATGGATGTCTCGCCAATGTTCAAGCGGAAATTATACCGGCTGCCGATGGATATTGATCATCCCTATTGGGTCAAAGACGAAAATTTCGATATCGAAGCGCATATTTCGCATGGACGCCTGCCGGCGCCAGCGGATTGGCGGCAATTTTGCATTCATGTGGCGCGCCATCATAGCAAGCCGCTGGACATGACCCGGCCTCTTTGGGACATGTATGTGCTGGAAGGTCTCGACAATATTCCCGGCTATGCCAAGGGCAGCTATGCCATATTGACGCGAATTCATCATTCCACCATCGACGGTGTGTCCGGCGCGCATTTCTTCGCGGCTGTTTCGGACAAGGACCCGCAAGGTACACCCGCAATCCCCTTGCCGGAAGGCGAGATTGCAGCGAATGATCTGCCAACCACATCCGAGATATTGAGCCGGGCGATCAATAGTACGGTGACGTCCCCGGTAAAACTGACCCAGGCCTTTCTGAAATTTGCGCCGGCACTTTTGTCATCGGCGCAAAAGTCGATGACGGGCGGCGACGAAGAAACGGCAACCGGCGTTCCGCAAACCCGGTTCAACGGTCCGGTCACGCCCCATAAAATGTTTGATGCGATCACCTTCAATCTCGACGAACTTAAGAAAATGCGTCTCAAGGTCGAAGATGCGACGATCAATGATGTGGTGCTTGCGATTTGCAGCGGAGCCTTGCGCCACTATTTGACCAAACATAAGGAACTTCCAAAGGATTCGCTTGTCGCAGTCGCGCCGGTCAACGCCCGCAGTCGCTCTGGCGATGAAGCCAATCCCGGCAATAATATCTCTGCCATGACGATCAAGATCTGGTCGAATATTGCCGATCCGGTCCAACGTCTGGAAGCGATCCGGGATACGACGCGCGAAACCAAGGCGGCAAAGTCCGGCCTTAGTGCCCGGATCATGACCGATCTGACCAAACATATTCCCGGTGTCACCATGGCCAGTGTGGCACGGATCCTGACCGACGAACGTTTCGCTCCGAAAATGAGCAATTTGATGGTGTCGAACGTCCCCGGGCCCCAGATTCAGCTTTATATGAACGGAGCGAAGCTGACTCATCAATATGGTCTGGCCCCGCTGGCGCATGGAATGGGGTTGTTCATTGCCACGCCGAGCTACAACGGAACGATCTCGTTCAACATCATATCGGACCGAAAAATGATGCCCGATGTTGAGTTCTTCCGGGAATGCCTGCAAAGAGCATTCAACGAACTGCGCGATGCCAAGCCAAATGCTGCCGCACGTCAGACGAAAAAGACGGCGGTAGCACCAAAAGAGCCGGCAACGTCCCAAGATGGTTCCGTGATGTATCGACGGGTTGCCAGGAAGCCCAGAACGGTTGCTGGAAAAGCAGGCGGCGGCGGCAAGCCGAAAGTGAAATAGGGAGCGGATAGATCGTACGCCGTCCGATTCCCGGGCCGTGAACGCTACCATGCGTAATTTTGGTGAAAGAGTGAACCGAAGATGATTCTGAACACGACTTTGAAAATGGAAAAGGCAATGGCTCAGGCCAAAAGCTATTCCGAATGGTCAAAAGCAGCGAAAGCGCACGATAAGTCGACCGGCGTCGACATATGGAAGGCATCTGACGAGAGTAAGCATTTTGACTATAAGTCGATCCGTCGTCGTCTGAAGCGCCTTTCGAGATTGTGGAAAGCTCAGGACAATGCAGGACTTCTTTACGCCCTGAACGAGGGTATTCACGGCAATATGGACGGCATGGGGCATCCCCGCCTCCACCAGAAAGCAAAATTTGGAACCAAGCGGCTCATTCAGGATTATGTCGACGCGATCGCCAATTCGCTGGAATATCTGGCAAGCGACAAGGTCACCGATATTCCGTTTGAGGAAAAGCTCGATTTCTTCCGGCGCGCGCAGCATTGCTACGGACGATCAGCTTTCCTGATGAGCGGGTCCGGCGCTTATCTCTATTTTCACGTCGGAGTGGTCAAAGCGCTCTGGGAAGAAGGGTTGTTGCCCGATATCATGTCCGGTTCCAGCGGCGGCTCGGTTGTTGGTGCATTGATCAGCACCCATGTCGACACCGAAATTCCGCCCTATTTCAAACCGGAGAATCTGATCCTTGGCACGGATCATGACGACGATGGACTGGGCGGGTTGCTGGGCGGTCCCAGCCCCATGCGCGCGGACGAGATACGCCAGCGTCTGACAGACATGCTTCCCGATCTGACCTTTCAGGAAGCCTATGAGCTCACCGGTCGGCATCTCAATGTTTCAATTGCTCCGGCAGAGAAGCACCAGACGTCCCGTTTGCTGAATGCCATCGCATCCCCCAATGTCTATATTCGCGAAGCGGTTCTCGCCTCCTGTGCGGTGCCGGGCATCTATCCTCCGGTAACTTTGGCAGCAAAAAACCATCGCGGCGAGCGGGTTCCCTATCTGCCCAATCGCAAATGGGTTGACGGTTCGGTGACGCATGATCTGCCGGTGAAAAGGCTCGCAAGACTCTATGGGGTCAATCACCATATCGTCAGTCAGGCCAATCCACTGGTTACGCCCTTTGCCACCGATTTCAGCCAGAAACGCAATCCGCTCTCCTCGATCCGCAATGCGTCGACCGCGACCATGAAAGCATGGTTCAACGCCAATGTGGAAATGATGCAGAAGCCATTGTCCTATTTTCCGCGTTTGAACAGTATGGCCAATATGGCGCTGTCGGTTATCAATCAGGATTATACAGGTGATATCAATATCATCCGGCCAACATTGTTCTGGGGGCCCTCCAAGATTCTGAGCAATTTGCCCGTCGAGGATATTGCCGAGCTGATCCAGCTTGGCGAGCGCACCACTTGGCCAAAAATCGAAATGGTCCGGACCCAGACCAAGATCAGCCAGACGTTGGACCGGATATTGTTCCAATATGAAAATGAACTGGCGCATGATCACGAATTGGTCGTGAAAAGGAAGATTGCTTGAAACAGGAAGACGGGATGCTCCTGCTTCCGCCGGGATCGAAAGCGGCGGGCGCGAAATTATATTGGCAGAAATGGCTGCCTGACGGCAATCCCAAAGCGCTCATTTTGCTGATCCACGGCTATGCCGAACATTCCGGTCGATACCAATATTTTGCCGAACATTGTCTTGATAAAGGTTATGGCGTCTATGCTGTTGACCATTGGGGGCATGGGCAATCAGACGGCACACCCGGTTTTGTGCCGGATTTTTCGGTATATCATGACGGTGTCGAACAGTTGCTGGCTCGCGCCAAACAGGATTTTCCTGAACTTCCTGTCGTGCTGGTTGGCCACAGCATGGGCGGATTGATCAGCGCCACCTATCTGCTCTCCCGTCAATCCGAATTTGCCGCTGCTGTGCTGTCCGGTCCGGCGGTCAAGGCAGCAGAAGAACCCTCGGCATTTCTGAAAGCCATAAGCGGCTTTCTAGCCCGCTTTTTCCCGAAACTGGGCGTGTTGGAACTCGACCCGAATGGTGTGAGCCGCGATCCGGATGTTGTCGCAGACTATCTCGCTGACCCGCTTGTCTATAATGGCAAGATGGGAGCACGGCTGGCGGCAGAAATGCTCCGCAACATGACCCTCGTTCAGCAGAATGCCGAACAGATTTCGCTGCCTTTGCTCATGCTTCACGGCGAGAAAGACAGTCTCGCCGCAGCGGAAGGGTCAAGTTTTCTTGATGCTCATATTTCCTCCACCGACAAGATGTTGAAAATCTATCCGGAACTGTTTCACGAGATTTTCAATGAGCCCGAAAAAGACCAGGTTTTGAATGATATGACCGATTGGCTGGACACATGTCTGGCTGCAGCAAGGGAGTAGGGACGCGCCATGAATATATTTTTCACGATATTGGGAATCATCATCGTGGCGTTCATCGCCCTCTATGTCCTGTTCCCGCGCACCCTGTTTCGCTTTTTCCGCAATGCGTTGCGAAGAAAAGGCAAGCTGACGGAAAAATCGATCAAAGTCGGCGACATGACATGGCCCTATCTGGAAGGCGGCTCTCCCGATGCCGAACCCCTGGTGCTGCTGCACGGATTTGGCGGGGACAAGGATAATTGGGCGATATATGCGCCCGAGATTGTTGGAAAATACCGGCTGATTGCGCCCGATCTGCCCGGGTTCGGAGAGAATGTCAGGGACATCAACCGTGACTATGACATGGCGACACAGGCCGCGCGCGTGCGGGACTTTCTCGATGCGCTGGGAATTGAAAAATGCCATATTGGCGGGAACAGCATGGGCGGGTTCATCTCCCTCCGTTTCGCGCTGGACTATCCTGAACGCCTGCTTTCGATGACATTGTTCAACAATGCCGGCGTGGTCGGGGCGAACGAGAGCGAACTCCAAAGGGAGGCGCAGGACGGCAAGAATCCGCTGGAAATTCACAGCCCCGAGGATGTGAAGCGGATGCTTGCATTTGTCGCACACAAGCCAATGAAAGTACCCGGACAGTTCCGGAAAATCTTCTACGAGGATTTTGCCGTACACCGGGATTTGCTCGACAAGATATTCTGGAACCTGGTCGAGGACAGTATGGGCAAGCCGCTGAATGACCGGCTCGATCAGGTAAAAGCGCCAACCCTCATCATATGGGGGCGTCATGACCAGTTGATCGATGTCAGCTGTGTCGATGTTCTCAAAAACGGCATCCCCAACGCGGAATCGGTGGTGTTCGAGGATGTCGGCCATGTTCCGATGATTGAAAAGCCCAAGGACACCGCCAAACACCATCTTGAGTTCCTTGCAAAACACTGAAAATCCCTTCAGTTTAGTGCGGATCGGCTTCCGGAAGAGGAGTCACCAGCGAAGGGGTTTTTATGGAGTTGAAAGTCGGATTACTGGGTGGTGGATCGTGGGGGACCACGGTTGCGTCTTTGGTATCGCGCAACGCGCCGATCAAGCTCTGGGCGCGAAATCCGGAAACTGTCAGTGATATCAACGACAATCATCGCAACAGCAAATATTTGCCCGACGCCATATTACCGAAAGCCGTCACCGCAACATCCGATATCGGCGCCGCTGTTTCCGGCGCCGATGTGCTCGTCATGGGCATCCCTTCGAATAATTTTCGCGGCGTGCTGGAGGAAGCAAAGCCATATCTCCGGCCATGGGTTCCAGTTATCAGCCTGACCAAGGGTCTCGAGTTGACAAGCGGCAAACGGATGACAGAGGTTATTGAGGAGGTTCTTCCCGGTCATCCTGTCGGAGTTCTGACCGGTCCCAATCTGGCGCGCGAAATCATGGCTGGCCAGGCGGCCGCCAGCGTCATCTCGATGGAAGACGAGATTATCGTCAAACAGTTGCAACAGCTTTTCCACTCGGGCCTGTTTCGGGTCTATACCAATACCGACCTGCTCGGTTGCGAATTGGGCGGGGTGCTCAAGAATATCATCGCGATCGCCGTCGGCATGGGCGATGGTCTGGGTGCCGGGGATAATACCCGGTCGGCATTGATTACCAGAGGGCTTGCCGAAATCACGCGTCTGGGAGTCGCCATGGGCGGCAGGCCGGAAACATTCTCCGGGCTTACCGGCATGGGAGATATGATCGCGACCTGTACCAGTCCGTTGAGCCGCAATCGTCATGTTGGTGTCGAGCTTGGCAAGGGACGCCATATCGACGAAATTATCGATGAAATGTTGATGGTGGCAGAGGGTGTCAAAAGTGCACCGACCGTGATTGCACTGGCCAAGAAATATGGGGTCGCGATGCCGATTGCGGAGGATGTTTTTGAAGTCACCAGAGGCAAACGCTCGGCTGCGCGCGCATTTCGTGGATTGGTAAATCAATCCGCCGGCGCTGAGTCAGATGCGGGTTGAAAAAACTGATTTTCAGGCGAGCAGAAACGTCACAAAATGGCCGCTGACGATAGTTGTGATATGAAAAAACTGTAACATTTCTGGATTATATTGAAGATTGTAATCCAAGTAATCCGGCTCAAATGACTCAAAGATAAGAAAATTTTCGAGTCAATTAAGCATGTTAAGAAATCTTCTCGGTTTTACTTGCGTTGAAATGGGGCATGCCATAAAATTCAATACCATAGGCAGAGGATGTTGTTAGGCTGAGTATCGTCAGGCACCTTTGCTATCCAGGGAGTTTAGTATGGAATTTCGCAGTCAAGCGGCGAATGATGCGAAAGAAAATCTGCTTATTGAGGCGAAGGATTTGCTAATCCAGTCGGCAGCCATTCCCGACCCAGATATTTTCAGCCAACAGTTTAACGAAATCGAACTGCGCTTTGATCGTTCCGATGAAATATTCTGGTGTTACATGAACCAGAAATCACGACCGAGCTACACCTATGAGTTGGGAGAGGAAATCCAGCAGGTTCAGGACTGGATTCACTCAAACTACGCGATGGATGGATCACAAAGATCAGATTCCTTGCGCTATTTTGTCTGTGCTTCGCGTACGCCTGGTATCTACAATCTTGGCGGGGACCTGAAACATTTTGCGGATTGTATCCGGCGCCGTGATCTGGGTGCCTTGAAAAAATACGCGCGCACCTGTGTTCATATGCAGTATGAAAATAGCACCAGTTTTGGTGCGCCTATCATCACCATGGCTCTTGTGCAGGGGGATGCTCTGGGCGGTGGTTTCGAGCACGCACTGGCTTTTGACATTTTGGTTGCCGAGAAAAGCGCGCGACTGGGGCTGCCGGAAATATTGTTCAATCTCTTCCCCGGTATGGGCGCCTACAGCTTTTTGCGGCAGCGCCTTGGCCGCAAGGATACCGAACGGTTCATTCTCGACGGCAAATTGCACAGCGCCACCGAACTATATGAGATGGGGGTCGTCGACATCCTGGCAGAAGATGGCATGGGCGAAGCGGCGATCATCGAATATACGAAGGAAAACCGCAGGCGCTATCATGCGGAACGTGCGGTCTACCGTGCCCGCAAAATTGCAAATCCGGTCAGTCTCGAAGAGCTGCTGGAGATTACCGACATATGGGCAGAAACCGCGTTGTATCTGGAAGAATCGGATGTTCGAAAGATGGAGCGGCTGGCTACAGCGCAGGACCACCGGATTCAGCGGTCATTGCGAGCGGTTTGACGATCAACCGGACTGGCGCCCGCATTCCCGGCTAATATCGGTTGTTGACCGTCTGAAGAACGGAGTTCCAGACAAGCGCGAATATCGTGAACCTGGCGTTCAACTTTTTCCAGATATTCAAAGCGTCGATTCCTGAAATCTCGTTCACCAATCACCTCAAGCTTTGAGCATGTTTCCACGAGGAGATTCGCGCCGACATTTGCGGCGCCGCTCTTGAACGCATGGGCATGGAAACGAAAATCATCGACCGACTGATCATCGACCGATTTCCGGAATGCGGCCATGATCTCATCGGCATCTTCCAAATAGCTTTCGATAATCGATTGCACAAAATCCATATCTCCAATCGAGAGAAGATAGTCCAATTGCGCCGGATCAATGGCGGGCGTTTCGGGCAGGCTTTTCTGACCGTCGAGGTTGCTGACCACTCCCAACGGGTCAGAGGCGGTTTTATCTGCTGGCTGATTGGTGATATTGGCTGTTTGAGAAGCGATGACTTCGGTCAGTTCCTTTGCCTCAATCGGTTTTGTCATCCGAAGATCCATGCCCGCATCGAGGCATTTCTTTTCTGTCTCTTCGGTCGAATCCGCGGTTAACCCGATAATCGGAATATGTTTCCGCGGTCCTTCTATTTGACGCCATAATCTGCAGCATTCAATGCCGCCCATGATCGGCATGTTGACGTCCAGAAAAACAATGTCGAACGAACCCGTTTCGAGCTCTTCAAGCGCTTTCTCTCCGTCGGCCACGATGGTCACCTCATGACCGGCATTGGACAGGATGGTTTCCAGTACCATCTGGTTTGTACGATTGTCGTCAGCGATCAGCACGCGCACAGAGGAAATGTCGACAGACGGCGACTCTTCTATGACTTCAGGCTGATGATGCGTCCCTGTTTCGGCGAATGAACAGCCGATCTGGACCGCGCTTCGAATGGCGCCAAAATCTGAATTTGCGGGCAGAAGCGTTGCGAAAGCAGCTCTTAGTTGAATGTCCGTCAGGTTTTTCTCTTTGCCGTCGCTGAATAGAACCGGAGGAAGCTTGGCTTTCCGAAACGCAGACCACATGGGCGATTCGTCGTCATGTTCGCTTGCAATCGCATTATCCAGCAGGGCAATGTCATAAAGCCGGGTATCGGATTGTTCGATGATTTGTTCGATATCATCTGATTCTTTGCACTGGATATGGTCGATCACGATCGGTTCGTTATCGGCATTGCAGATGACAGGTGCATGTTCGCTCCGGGTCAGGGAGAGAATTCTGACGCTATCCACATCGGAGTCATGAGCATCGGTATCGACGGTTTCGGTCGGAAAGGACAAGGTGAACGTGCTGCCGACGCCGACTTCACTGTCGACAGAAATATTTCCGCCCATCTGCGTGGCCAGTTTATGGCAAATTGCCAAGCCCAGTCCGGTTCCGCCGAATTCGCTCGAAATCTTGTCATTCGCCTGATGGAACACCTCAAAAATTTTCTCGTGCGCTTCCTTCGGAATGCCGGGACCGGTGTCGCTCACCGACAGCCACATCTGGTCATGTCCATTCCCGGGCCCGAAGCCACATTTCAGGGTGATCGACCCGGATTGGGTGAATTTTACCGCGTTGCTGGTCAGATTGATTAGAATATTGCGGATATAGTCGAGTTGACCAGAGATGATTTGGTTGCTGTTCGGTTCCGCTTGAAGAACGATTTTGAGATTTTTCTCGTCGGCAGCAATCTGCATGATTTCGCGAACTTCGGACAGGACGTCGACAAGAGAAAATTGCTTTGGTTCCGGCATCTCATCGCGAGAATCCGTCTGCGCAAAATTCAGAAGCTGGTTGATCAGATGCAGCAAATGCCGGCCGGCAGATACGCTGGTTGCGACCATCTGATGCTGTTTTTCCGGCATGTTCATATCCAGAAGATGGGTGCCATAGCCAATGATTGCGTTCAGCGGCGTCCGCAATTCGTGACTGATGCTGGCAAGAAAAAGGCTTTTGGCTTTACTCGCTTCTTCCGCTTCTTCCTTGGCTTGGGAGATTTTGGTGATCAATGTGGAACAATATGCCGGTATCACCAAAAGCCCGACAAGAAGGCCGATGGATAGGGAGAGGCTGTCGCGCCAAAAATCGACGGTATAGATGGTCCATCCGAAAGCGATGGCAGCCATTGCCGAAGCGAGAAAGAGCCAAAATACTCCAAAACGGAAGCCATTGCCGAGAATGACCCAGAGCATTAGCGGGTAAACAGCCGCAACACTCTCCCCGCCGATCTGGAACAGGAAGGTTGCCGCGCCAAAATCTGTGCAGAGGCCCATGAACCGCCGCACACTCGAAGGCTTGCGATGAACATGATAGGCAATTGCTATCGCGATGCTGACAATGAAATAGATGCCGAAGCCAATGATCAATCCGGTGGGCGCGCTCAGGATAGCGCAAGCCGACCAGGCAAGAACAATCAAAATGATCCGGTTCTTGATCATTTCATGTTCCCGATCACGCGCCTGGCCGTCCATGCCATGGTGCGAATCCATGTGTCGATTATGCGCTTTGGGTGCTCCGCGCGACGTTCGGGATAACATGATGGTTAGCCTTCGGCCAATCGACCAGCTACCGGAGGTTTCCGTCCATCAAATAATTTGTGGAGATCTTCTGCCCGTTGCGGCCGTGCAATCTGGAACCCCTGGATTTCATCGCAGCCCGATACCCGCAACAAATCGAGTTGCGCATCATTTTCAACGCCTTCTGCGACCACACGCATATCCAGGGCATGGGCGAGATGGGCAATGGTTCCGATGATCGCACGATCGGCCGCGCTATGCTCGATGCGCGATATGAAGGTACGATCAATTTTGAGGCAATTGGCTGGCAGATCTCTCAGATATTGCAGCGAGGAATAACCGGTACCGAAATCATCAATCGAGATTCCGACACCATGGCTGCGAATACGCTGAAGCGTTTCCCGCACCTCTTCGTTATTGTCGATCAATAGTTCTTCAGTGATCTCGATGGTGATTTTGGAAGGGTCGATGCCATTGGCTGCAATGCTCGCCAGCAGTTCTTCGCAAAGATTCTGATTCTGAAACTGGCGGGGAGAAACGTTGATGGCGACGCGTGGCAGATCAATGCCCCGATCGGCATGAGCCTTTATTTCGCGGCATACTTCGCCGATTACCCAGTTGCCCATAAGGTCCATGAGGCCGCTGTCATCGGCGACCCGGATGAACTGGATGGGCAGCAACCGTCCGCGGATAGGATGATCCCATCTGATCAAGGCTTCCAATCCCACATATTCGAGCGTGGTTGCGTCGACAATTGGTTGATATTCCAGTGAAAACTGGTCTTTGGCGAGCGCGTCGCGCAATTCATTCTCGAGTGCGGCATCGGCTTGCGCAATTTCGTTCATATCTTCGGAGAAGAAGCGATGGCAATTGCGGCCGTTGGCCTTGGCGTCATACATGGCAAGGTCCGCCATGCGCAGGACTTCTTCATATTCATCCCCGTCACTGGGGATGAGACTGACGCCGATTGATGCGCTGATAACCTGGCCGACGCCACTGATCGCATAAGGTTCATTGATCGAGTGGAGAATTCTGGAACAGCGCAAGTTGAGCGAATCGATACTTTCGAACTTGTTCAGGATGATGGCAAATTCGTCGCCACCGATGCGTGCGGCGAAATCGTCAGGACCGATGACCTTCGAAATGCGATCCGCGACTTCTCGCAACAGCGCGTCACCACTATGATGACCGCGGGTATCGTTGATAATCTTGAACCGGTCCAGATCAAGAAGCAATAGCGCCGCCTCGCTGCCGGTTTTCTTGCAATGGTCAATGGTCGATTTGACATTCTCGGCAAGAAGGACGCGATTCGGAAGTCCGGTTAACATGTCATGCAATGCCAGGTGGGTTCGATGTTCCTCGGCAAATTTCCGGGCCGTTATGTCAACTGCCGTCGTCAGAACGCCAATCGCTTCGCCTTTGTGGTTGAGCAATGGCGATTTGTTGCAATGAAATATCAGATCGACACCATCGCTGGTGATTTTTTCCTCGTAATGGGGAATGGCAAGGCCGGATTTCAGCACAAGTTCATTCCTGCGGCGGGAATTTGCGGCCAAAGCTGGCTCGAAAAATGCCGCAAAATCTGCACCCACCATCTCGTCCGGGTCCTTGTCGAACAAGGCTGATTGATAGGCGTTGGTGAACAGGCAGTTTCCCGAACGATCGGTTGCGTTGATCATGATCGGGATTGTGTCGATAATTTGCTCAAGCATGCTTTTGCCTGAGGGGCCATCCGCTGTCAGGGTCCCATTGACGGTGGCATGCTTCCGTTCAATTTCCGAAGCACGCCTGCGCAGCGTTACGCTCTTCTTGCTTTTCGTCAGCAGCGACAATGCGCGGCTACAGAATTCGACATGCGAAACCGGGCTCTGCAGGAAATCGGTCGCGCCGGCGTCGAGCGCGGCGAGCCGGCATTCGCGGTCCTGATGGGCAGTGATGACAATGGCCGGAATTTCGCTGGCACCCGGCATCATCCGGACTTTGCGAATAAATTCCGCACCGTTCATCTGGGGCATGCGATAGTCGACCACCATCAAATCGGCCTGATTGTCATCGAGCCAATGCAATGCTTCAACAGGGTCGGTATAGGTGATGGCGGAATATTTTTCCCCCATCAACGTTACAAACTGAGCATAGATCCTCAGATTGGTGGGCCGATCATCGACTATTAAAACGCGCGTGTTCATGTTGATATCACTACAGGCCTATGTTCAAGATAAGGTTAACACCCAATTATGAATTTATAATGTTTAATTTCAGTAGGTTGGAAAGTTTCCCTTGGAAAATGAAAAAAGGATAGGTTGCGCACGGGTTTATATCGCCGCCCTTTAATAGAACGTTACAGCTCGCGGTTTTGTCGTGGACAAATCCCTTGAGCAGGTCGTTTCGCTCCGGCAATCATGGGGAGCCCGCACGGGAATGATTGATATTCTGCCCTCTGATGTTGCCTTTTTTTGCAATTTTCGGTTAAAGTAGGGGATTGTTTGTGAAGAGAGGGCGCAGTCTTCACAACAGCTGTCATCATGACGTGATCGGCGAATATCCGCTTGACCGTTACGGTAAGTCCATTGGGGGGTAGTCAATGATCCGACTGGGTTTTTTGATAATCATATTTTTCGCGTCAATTTCGCCAGCGATGGTGGAAGCCAAGCGCGTTGCGCTGGTTATTGGCAATTCGGCTTACGTCAACACGGGGTCGCTGCCCAATCCTGTGAATGATGCCAATATTGTCGCCGATTCAGCCCGCAAGGCGGGCTTTGATGATGTTATCGTCGCGCTGGATTTGACGGTAAGCAGCTTTCAGCGTGAACTTCGCACTTTTCGGGAAAAAGCCGATGGTGCGGACATTGCGATGATCTATTATGCCGGTCATGGCATGGAGGGGCAGGGGGAAAACTGGCTCATTCCGATCGATGCGAAACTCAATGCCGTATCCGACCTTGCTGACGAAGCGATAAATCTTGAAGAGATGACGGAAGCCGTGTCAGGCGCGCGGATCAGAATGATTGTGCTCGATGCGTGCCGCGACAATTCATTCGGCAATGACTGGGCTGCGGGCGCGAAGACTGTCACGCAGGGATTGGTGGAATTTGACGCCGATGACCTGCTCCTCATCTATGCGGCGGCATCGGGCAAGACAGCTGCCGATAGCAGCGGGGTTCATTCTCCCTTCGCGGAATCGCTAGCGAAGCGACTGCCACAACCCGATCTTCCGATTCAGATGTTGGCCGGGATGGTGCGTGATGATGTTCTGGCGGCAACCGGTGGCAGCCAGCGTCCGTTTATGAGCGCCAAAATTACCGGTACGCCTGTCTATCTTGTGCAAGCCAGACCGACGGAACCAAATCCCGCGAACTCGTCGCCGCCTCCGGGGCCCGATCCGGTTGCCCCGACGCCAGATAGGCTTGCGGCAGTCCGGGTTTCGGTACCGCCAAGTGAGCCTGGATTTTCCCCTCCGCCGGTGGATCCCGATCTGAGGTCGGAAGCCGATCGGGCCTATGTGCCGCCAACGACTATCGAACCGGCCCTGCCGACCCTGCCGCCAACACCGCAATTGGCCACTGAAGGCTATCCGGATTGCCGGGAAAGCTATCAGGTTTTTGTCATGCCGTTCGACAAAGCCGAAGACATTAACCAGTGCACAATCAAACTGGACCAATATTATAGTGAAATATTGACGCCGTTTCGCGAACGGATGATCGAACATCAGAATGTCATCTCGCAGCTCTATGTCGACAAGGTTGGCGGCAATACGCAATATTCGCCCAACAGCCAGAACCGCTTTTACGAGATGATGATGAAGGAACATGCGGATTCCGATCCCGAAGGAGTCAATCTGGCTGCCTATCGGGAGGCCGAAGCGCGATATCAAAAGGATCGCGAATATCTGCAGGACCGTTATTGTTTCAACACCGGATGCGGCGGCTATCCGGTACCCGAATTTGATGTGAAACTGGCCCTGGCACAACCAAAGCTTAGAATGGATCGATCAGCGGGCTTGTCGGAAGAGCCGGACCAGATTGCCAGAACCGAGGACGCGGTCGAAGGCCGGAAGAAGAAGAAAAAAAAGAAATCCGGCCCCCAAAAGTGCAAGGGCGCAAAAAGCGGGGGCGGACTGATTGGTGGCTTGCTGGGTGGTGTTATCGGGGACGCGGCAGGACTTGGTAATGTGGGAACATTGATCGCTGGCGGAGTGGGCGCTGTCATTGGTGCAGAAATTGCCTGCCAGCTTGACCAGCAGGAGCAGGAAAAAGCAGCCGAAGCCACGATGGCGATTGTCGAGAAGGAAGAGGTCGGGGCTGTCGCGACATGGCAGAGTCCGACCCGCGCCGATGTTTCGGGTTCCTCTACCGTCACCGCGCTGACGGCGGAGCCGGACGGACGCAAATGTCTGAGCATCACCGATATTGCCATCATTGACGGCGAGGAAACGAAAATAGCCAAGCAAATGTGCCGCGGTCCTGGAGAGACAAATTATTCCCTGATGGCGTAACTTGGTCTGAATGGTCCAGGTTATCGCATTTCACGGTTGAAAATCATTGGTCGGGAAGAGAGGATTCGAACCTCCGGCCCCTGCGTCCCGAACGCAGTACTCTACCAGACTGAGCTACTTCCCGATCCGTTCACTCGTCTCGATACGAGGGATGCGATGGGCTTTGTATATGCCAGTCTGATTTATGGTTCAAGCCATCACCAGAATAACTTATGCAACGCCATCTTGCTCATGCGTCAGCCGGATTTGGTTGAGGATATGACCAGAGCGGTCTAGCGTTCGCAGAACACATGGTTGGAGAATGATGGTTTGATTCCCGGACAACATTATGAGCAGCAATATCTCGATCTGATGCGGAAAATCTGGACCGAGGGAGACGAGCGGGTTGATCGCACCGGCGTGGGGACCCGCGCCATTTTTGGCGCGACAATGCGTTTTGACCTCGGGGATGAGGCGATCCCGCTGCTTACGACCAAGCGCGTATACTGGAAAACGGCGACGCGGGAGATGCTCTGGTTTCTCACCGGTGATACCAATATCCGCGCGCTGGTGAAGCAGAATGTCCATATCTGGACCGACTGGCCGCTCGACAAATATCGCAAGGAAACCGGCGAACAACTTGACCGGGATACATTTGAACAGCGGATCATCGAAGACGATGTTTTCGCCGCCAAATGGGGCGATCTCGGCCCGGTCTATGGCAAGCAATGGGTGGACTGGCCGCGCTATACACCGGCAGGTGGGGGGCTCTATCGGCGCGAGGAAAAAGGCATTAACCAGATTGAATTGTTGATCGCCGGGATCAAGAATAATCCCGGTTCCCGGCGCCATATTTTTACCGGCTGGAATGTTGCCGAACTGGACCAGATGGCCTTGCCGCCCTGTCACAAAACCTATCAGTTTTACGTCTCCGACGGGAAATTGTCGGGGCTACTTTATCAACGCAGCTGCGATCTTGGTCTCGGTTTTGCGTTCAACGTGTTTTCGGCGGCGCTGTTGATCCGGATGATTGCGCAGCAGTGCGGTCTTGAACCGGGGGAACTCGTCTGGAACGGGGGCGATGTTCATCTCTACCTCAATCATGCCGATCTTGTAGAAGAACAGATTACACGGACGCCTTCAGGAACCCCCAGGCTGGAAATTCTGCGCAAGCCTGATTCGATTTTCGATTATCAGATCAGCGACTTCGCGGTGGAGGATTATGCTCCTCAATCCCACATCGCTGCGCCGGTTGCTGTTTAGCGTTCAACCCGCGGAATTGCTTCTCTGTTGCGCGGTTCAGTCGCTGGAGAGTGCTGCTTCCGAATTTTAATTCGCGCTAGCAATGTAAACATCTAGTAAAATATGATACTATTGGACTTTAACGCGAGTCGTGCGTTCGGTTTTTCGAGTAGTGAACGAGTAGTAAAGGAGTAGTCCAGCCAACTCTTAGGGGAGAGCATAGAATGTCACTTCGTTCCATCAATCGTTCACTATTAGTCACGGTGTCTTCAGCGACCTGTTTGGCGAGTTTGTCGGCAGCGGCCCATGCGCAAATCAGACCCACCATGGTAGAAGAAGCTCCTGCTATTGTCATTCGGGATGACCTAACCTTGAATGATCCGCCTCCGGTCGGTGTCCTTGACAATGTTGTGGATGTCACCGGTGTTGGACAGATGACTGTAAGACCTGATCAGAACACTACGTCTCTAGGTCTGTGCACCGGCACTCTGATTAATCCGCGTACTGTTATCTTTGCGGCTCATTGCGTGAATGACCAAGCTGCAGATACTTATGGTTTTGCGTCAGGAGGAACGGCGATTGCCTTTGGGTTCAGTGCGGATAATCTCCCGGCCGTCCGCCGCTGGGTTGGGCTTGATGGCGGTATAGCAAACCAGACCGACGTCGATTTCAACATCTATAATGTCGAGCAGGTCTGGTATGATGAACGCTCTCTTGCGACCGGTTTTCTTGAAGCGGACGTCGCGCTGGCGACGCTTGATACCCATGCCGGCGGGGTTCCGACCTGGACGATGTTGTTCTCGCCATTAACGGCCGAAACACACGGCATCATCAACGGTTACGGAGCGAGGGGGCTGGGCTCCGACGGGGCCAATCTCGGTATTGATTTCCGCCGGCGTATTGCGGAGAATATGATTTCGTCCGCAAGCTCGCTGAATGACAGAAATAATTTCCTCTTCGGCCCCGACGATTACGGATTGCCACAGACACTATATAATACAGACTTCGACAGTCCGGCGGGTCAGGATGCCTTTGATGATACAAACGGCATGTTCGATTTTGATCTTTATGACGGTGCCGCGCTGCCGCGCGAAGGAACGACCGCAGGCGGTGATTCCGGTAGTGCATTGGTC
>CAJQNR010000043.1 GCA_905479715.1 uncultured Sphingorhabdus sp. | reverse complement strand
TCTCTCCACAGCGATGAATTAGAATGAAATCATGCCTCAAAAATTAACTGGTTACAATGGCAACCAACCACACGCTGCCGATTATGATGGGTATACCGGCGAGATCGAGCAGCAGACCGGACTTCAACATTTTCGGCAACTCGATATGGCCGGTCGACCAGGCAATCGCATTGGGCCCGGTACCGCTTGGCAGCATGAAGCCCCAGCTTGCCGCCATTGCTGCGGGCACGGCGAGCAGAACCGGATCGACGCCGGTGGCGAGGATGAGGCTGGCAACCACCGGCATGATCCCGCTGGCGGTAGCGACATTGGAAGCAAATTCGGTAACCAGGATGACCAGCGCCACCAGTGCAATGGCGATGATCATCACCGGCACCGACCGGAGCGGTTCCAGCATCAGGCCCAGCCATTGTGCCAGGCCGGATTCGATAATGCCCGCGGCCAGCGCGAGGCCACCGCCAAACATCATGATCACGCCCCACGGGGCCTTGTCTGCTTCGTCCCAGTTGAGCAGGCGTCGACCGGTGCCATCGGGCAGCATGAACAATAACAGACCGCCGACAATCGCGATGCTGCCGTCATGCAGCGCGCCATCGGGGAATAATGTCTTGATTTGCGGGAGGAGCAACCAGCCGAGAACAACGATCGCGACGACCGGGACGACCCGCTTCTCCGGGACGCTCCACGGCCCCGGCGAACCGATCGCCAGCTTTACCTTGCCGCCGTCGAAACTGTGCCGCCCGACTTTCTGAACAGCGATGAGAATGATCGCGAGAACCGGAATGCCGATGATCACGATCGGGATGCCGAATTTCAGCCAGCTTAGAAAATCGAGCTGCATACCCAATGTCTTGTTGATCAGGCCCGCGGCAATTGCGTTGGTCGGACTGCCGACCAAAGTCCCCAGCCCGCCAATCGACGCGGCAAAGGCCACGCCCATGATCAGGGCACCGGAAAAGCCTTCTGTCTCGCCGTCCTTGACGCCGCCCGCGACCAATACCGCTACGGCGATCGGGATCATGATCAGCGTCGACGAGGTGTTGGAGATCAGCATGCTGAGCAAGGCGGTGGCAATCATGAAGGCGAATAATATGCCCCATGCACTTTTCCCTGACAGGCCGATAATCGCCAGCGCCAGTCGCCGATGCAGACCCACGCGTTCAATCGCCAACGCGAGAAACGCACCACCGAGAATGAGAAAGAGGATCGGTGAATAATATTGGCTGGCGGTTTCGCCTGCCGTCATCACATCCATTGTCGGCAATGCCAGAAACGGCAGCAAGGCGGTTGCGGTCAGCGGCACCGCCTGGGTCATCCACCAGGTCGCCATCAGCAGGGTCAGAGCGGCGACGCGCCAGGCTTCGGGCGACATCGACAGCGGAGTCGGCGCGAGCAATATGCCTACAAATACGGCAAGCCCCGCCCATAGACCGATGCGTTGTGCGTTCATGTCCCCTCCCGTTTACCCGTTATGCCAGCATGGGCTGGCATCCAAACCGATTGGTCTTTCTTGGAGGCCAGATCGGTTTAGGCCCCAGCCTTTGCTGGGGTGACCGTGGAAATCAATATTATTCCTTCATACCGATCAATGAAATCTGTCGGCCATAGCCCGCTTCACCGCGATGGCACGAGCGGCGGTAAGAGAAATAGCGATCCTCGTTGGCGTAAGTGTCGAGGCTCAGTTTGTCGATTCTGACAATATCTGCTTTCTGCAACCGGGCAGCGACATAATCCTCGATATCAAATTGAAAATGATCCGGCTTTCCCGCAGCGAAGAAGCGGTCATTGGTCGCGTCGGCTTCAAGAAAGCGCGCGCGGAAGGCTGCGTCGACCTCATAGCTGGCCTGGGCAATGCAGGGACCGATGGCACAGGCAATATTGTCGCGATCCGAACCGAGCTTTTCCATCGCGGTGATGACATTGTCGGTGACCCCGGCCAGCGCGCCCTTCCATCCGGCGTGCGCCGCACCGATTACACAGGCTTGCCGATCATAGAACAGCACCGGCACGCAATCCGCGGTCAATATGCCGAGCAACAGGTTCGGCTGGTCGGTGACCATCGCGTCGGCCTGCGGGCGCTGGTCCAGCCGGATAGGTCCGGTGACGGTCACGACTTCTGCGCTGTGGATCTGGTGGACGTGGACCAGCTCGCTGCCCGGCAAAACGCCTTCTGTTGCCCGGCGGCGGTTCTCCATTATCGTGTCGCGATCATCGTCGCTGCCAAGGCCGATATTCAGTCCGCTGTAAATCCCTTCCGAACTCCCCCCTGCCCGACCGAGGAAACCATGTTTCGCGCCGTTGAGCAGAGGAGACGTCGTGATATCAAGCAAGGCTTTTGTGGACCTGTTCGGCAACATCCTTCGACAGATCCGGCTGCGCAGCGATCTTCTCCAAAGCCAGCCGCATCAGTTCCGACCGTCCGCGTTCATAACGCCGCCAGCGCCCGAGCGGCGGGATGAAGCGCGCTGCGGTTTGCGGATTTTGCTTGTCGAGAGCGATCACCATATCGGCGATCATCGTATATCCCTTGCCGGACGGATCGTGGAAGCGGACCGCGTTGCCGGTGAACGCGCCATAGAGCGCGCGCACGCGGTTGGGGTTGGACAGGGTGAAACCGGGATGGCGCGACAGACTGTCCACCCGTTTCAACGTATCGCCACGCTGCGACATCGATTGCAAGCTGAACCATTTATCAAGAACCAGCGGATTATCTTTGAATTTCTTGTAGAAATTATCGAAAGCGGCGCTGCGCTTGTCGGATTCGAGATGGGATAATACGGCCAGTGCTCCCTGCATCGCGGTCATATTGTCCGCCTCGCAATATTGCTCGAAAGCGACATCCGCGGCATCCTCGGTGAACGAAGCAGCCAGATAGCCGAGGGTGACATTCCGCAATTTGCGCTTCGCCCGCGCTTCGGCATCGAGCGAGAATTCGCCCGGCCAGCAGCTCTTGTAGAGTTTGCGAAACTGCTTTTCGAACTGCACCGCAATTTTCCCGCGCAATTTTTCGCGTTCATCATGGATCGCCTGCGGATCGACCTCGGCCATCTGGTCGCCGAGAAAGGCTTCGCTGGGCAACAGGATCAGTTCGGCAAGAAAGGCAGGATCGATCGTCTTGTCAGCGAGTATCTTTGCGACCGCCTGCAGGATGATATCGCGGTCAACCGGGGTACCCGACACCTTTGCGGTCAAATAGCCGGTCATCAGACGTTGCACTGCCTCGAACCGCGCGAATGGATCGTCGTCATGGGCCGACAGGAAGGCCAGTTCCTCGGCAGTCTGGTCGCTTTCCAATATGATCGGTGCGGAAAAACCGCGATTGATCGACAGGATCGGATGATCCTTATAGCCTTCGAGGGTGAAGCTTTGCTCCGCCTGATCGAGCAGCAGCAGCTCCTCGCCCGGATGGGCGCCGGTTTCCGGATCGAGCAGAGCGGTCCGCAAGGGAATGAGGAGTTCGGACGGCTTCGGCATTTCGCCATTCTGGGCGATCTTTTGCTTGAGCTGAAGGGTCGCGGTGCCGGTTTGCGGATCATGGGACAGTTTCGCGGTCACCCTCGGTGTACCCGGCGTTTCATACCATTTGCGAAATTGCTTCAGATCGATATCGCCGCCGTCTTCCATTGCGGTGACAAAATCCTCGCAGGTCGCGGCCTCGCCATCGTGCCGGTCGAAATAGAGATCCGTGCCCTTGCGGAAATTCTCCGGTCCCATCAACGTGTTCATCATCCGGATGACTTCGGCACCCTTGTTGTAGATGGTCGCAGTGTAGAAATTGGAAATTTCCTGATAACTTTCCGGGCGGATCGGATGGGCCAGCGGACCGGCATCCTCGGGGAATTGCGCTGCCCGCAATATCCGCACATCCTCGATCCGCTTGAGCGCCGCAGAACCCATGTCGGCGGAGAAGCTCTGGTCACGATAGACGGTGAACCCCTCTTTCAGACTGAGCTGGAACCAGTCACGGCAAGTCACTCTGTTTCCAGACCAATTGTGAAAATATTCATGTGCAACCACGCCTTCGATACCGTCATAATCAGCATCGGTGGCCACTTCCGGATCGGCGAGAATATAGCGCGAATTGAAGATATTCAGGCCCTTGTTCTCCATCGCTCCCATATTGAAATCACTGACCGCGACGATGTTGAACAGTCCAAGATCATATTCGCGGCCATAATTTTCCTCGTCCCAGCGCATCGCATCCTTGAGCGCCTGCATGGCGTGGCCGGTGCGGTCGAGATCGCCGTCACGGACCCAGATATTGAGCTCGACCGGCTTGCCCGAACGGGTCGTGAAGCTGTCATTATTGGACACCAGATCACCCGCAACCAGCGCGAAGAGATAGCTCGGCTTGGGCCACGGATCATTCCACTGAACCCAGTGACGCCCCTTGTCGCCCTCGCCCTGCCCGACCTTGTCGCCATTGCAGAGGAGTACCGGGAATTTCGCCTTGTCCGCTTCCATCCGCACCTGATAGCGACTGAGCACGTCGGGCCGGTCGGGAGCGAAAGTGATCCGCCGGAAGCCTTCCGCCTCGCATTGCGTGCACAGCATGTCATTCGAGGCATAGAGCCCCATCAGCTGGGTGTTGGTCAAGGGATCCAGCTCCACTTCAATCTCTACGATATGAGCCGCACCGGTCAGCGGCAGGACCAGATCACCCTCGACCAGTTTCCAATTGGTGAAAGCTGCGCCATCCACCTTGACCGCAACCGGCATGATATCATCACCCTGCAAGATCAGAGGCGCGTCCGCTTTTGCGCTTTTCGAGCGCCGGACATCCAGTTTCGAACGCACCAATGTCCGCTCGAGACCAAGATCAAAATCAAGCTCGATTTCCGGAATGAACCAGACCGGTGGCTGATAATCCTCGCGACGGATGGTAGCGGGGTCTTTGGCAGCCGGTGCAGCATCGGCCATTTCGTCATTCGGTGCTTTTTGTATATCTAACATGGGCCTTGCCATAAGAGCCATTTGCACCCCGCGCAATTGCGTTTATGGCTTGGGCGAAAGGGAGTGGGTCATGTCCAGAATATTGCTATTCGTCTTCACCATCATTCTGGTCGCCGGACTACAAGCGGATACAGCCCTTGCGCAATCCGCAGCATCGTCCTTTGACGTCGAACAGGCCAGCCGTGCCTATATCGACACGCTGAAGGGCGCCGAACTCGAAAAATCCAACAATTATTTTGAAGGTGGCTATTGGTTGATCCTGTGGGGCACAATCATCGGCGTGCTGGTCGATTTTCTCATCCTTCAGTCGCGCCTGTCGGCCCGTTTCCGGGACTGGGCGGAACGAGTGACCCGCCGCAAATGGCTGCAGCCTGCGCTCTATGCCCTGCCTTATGTCATCGCCGGATTCCTGATTACCCTGCCCTGGACCATCTACACCGACTTTGTCCGCGAGCAGCAATATGACTTGTTAAATCAGGATTTTGGCGCCTGGTTTGGCGAACAAATGATCGGATTTGCAATCTCGCTGGTCATGTTCCCGTTGCTCATCATGGCGGTTTTTGCCGTCATCCGGCGCGCACCCGAGACCTGGTGGATATGGGGCACCGGTGTGATTGCGATCTTCCTGTTCATCGGGATGCTGATCGGGCCAGTATTCATATCCCCCTTGTTCAACGATTATAGCGAGATGACAGAAGGGCCGATCCGCGACCGGATTGTCGCAATGGCGGCAGAATATGATATTCCGGCTGATCATATCTATGTGTTCGACCAGTCCAGACAGCACAAACGGATATCAGCCAATGTTTCCGGTATCGGACCGACAATCCGCATTTCGCTGAACGACAATCTGCTCGAACGCACCGATCCCGATGAAGTCGCCGCCGTGATGGGCCATGAACTGGGGCATTATGTTCTGGGCCACACATGGCGCACGGTTTTCATTCTGGCGCTGATCATGGCGGTCGGGCTGTTCATCACCGCCCGCTTCTCCCCGCGACTGATCAATCGCCATGGAGAGAAATGGGGTGTACGGAGCATTTCCGATCCCGCCGCCATCCCCATACTCAGCGCGATGCTGACGCTCTATTTCTTCGCCGCGACCCCGGCGATCAATACATTGATCCGGATCAATGAAAGCGACGCCGACAAATTTGGTCTCGATACGGCCAGGGAACCGGACGGTTTTGCAAAAGTGGCCATGCGTCTGTCCGAATATCGCAAGATAGAACCCGGACCGGTCGAGGAAATGCTGTTCTTCGATCACCCCTCGGGCGCGACCCGGGTACGCATGGCGATGCAGTGGAAAGCCGATAATGTCGAAAATCCACAGATGATCCAGCCGGGCAAGCTGGAGCAAGAATAGACCGCGATGCGCCATATGCTGATCTTCGGAATGGGCTATTCCGCCTCCCGGCTTGCCGAGCGTTTGCGCGGTGAAGGCTGGACCGTGACCGGCACCCAGCGCCAAGCGCAGCATGGTGCCATTGCCTTTGACGACGAGCGATCGGTTGTGGCGGCGCTATCGGATGCGACCCATGTGCTGTCTTCCGTGCCGCCAGCCAAGGACGGCAGCGAACCCGTGCTGGATCGCTACGGCGCAGCGATCGGAGCCGCCTCGCTGCACTGGGCCGGCTATTTCTCCTCCACCGGCGTTTATGGAAATCTTGATGGCGCATGGGCCGACGAAAGTGCACCAATTGGTTCGGGTCGCCGGAAGGCGCGGAGCAAGGCCGATCAAGCCTGGCAGGATTTGCGCAGTGATATACGTGTCTTCCGTCTGCCCGGCATATATGGTCCGGGCCGCAGCCCGCTCGACCGCGTCCGCAACGGCAAGGCGAGGCGGGTCGACATGCCTGGACAGATGTTCAGTCGCATCCACGTCGATGATATTGTTGCGGCAGTCACCGCCTCCTTCGACCGACCGGCAGGCGTCTATAACATCACCGACGACCTGCCCGCCCCACAGCAGGAAGTCCTCGCTTATGCAGCACGTCTGTTGGGCATGGATATCCCGCCACTGCTGTCGCTGGCGGAGGCCAATCTGTCGCGGGCTGCGCGAGGATTTTACGAAGAAAATCGCCGAGTGGCCAATGGCAAGGCGAAACGATTACTGGGCTGGCAGCCGCAATATCCGGATTACAAGACGGGACTGCAGTCGCTGCTGGACTGAGGATCAGGCCGAGATGCGCGATATCTTGGGCTTGCGCGCCCGCAGTGCCACCAGCAACCCTAGCATCGCCAGCGCGGCTCCGCCGGCGGGCAGCCAGGTCCAGACATAGGCTTCGAAAATCGTCGAGAGGATCATCGCCACCACCGGCACCAGCACGCTGGAATAGGCCGCTTTGCCCGGACCGATTTCGCGGATCATCGCGAAATAGAGCGGGAAGGTCACGACCGAACCGATGACGCCGAGATAGACGATACCGCCCCAATAGGCCGCGCGCAATTCATAGGCCGGTGGTCCGACGGTGAGCCAGGCAGCGATGACATTGATCAATGTCCCGAACAGCATCGCCCAGGCAAGAACGGTGATGATCGGATAGGATTTGAGCCGTTTTCCCGCCTGCATGACATTGGCGATCGAGGCCGACATGATGCCGCCGAAGGTCAGACCTGCGCCCAACAGCACTTGCTCGAGGCTTGACGGAGAGGAACGATATTCGTGCCAGAACAGCATCGCAATGCCGACCGCGGCAATGGCCGAGCCGCCCAGAAAGGGTGCGGTGATTTTATGACCGAGAAAAATCCGCCCCATGATCGCGTTGGGAACCATCAATAGCGCAAACAGCACCGCGACCAGCCCCGAGGTTATGAACCGTTCGGCATTATAAACAAAATTGAAATTGAAACTGAACTGGAAGACCCCGAGGATGAAAGCCAGCAGAAAGCCGGTGCGGTCGAGCCGGAACGGCAGACGCTTGAATGCGGCGAGTCCGAACATCGCGACAGCCGCAACCAGAAACCGGTAACTGACCGACCAGCCGGGCGGCACTTCGGAAATCTGGTCCTTGATCACCAGCCAGGTCGATCCCCAGATCAGCGAAACCAGCAGAAACGGGATCAGGATACGGGGCGTGAGCAGGCTGACTTCGCCGCTCTCATCGGCGTTCACAGGGCGGCAATCGCATCGGCGAGCGGTCGGATATCCGCCTCGCTCTGGTTCCAGCTGGTCACCAGCCGCACCTGGCCTTCACCCCAGTCGTAAAAATCAAATCCGGCAGCACGCAGTTTTGCCGCTTCGTCCGCCGATAATCTGATGAAGACCTCGTTCGCTTCGACCGGATAGATCAATCGGTCGCCAGCGGCCTTGGCAATGATCTGCGCGCCTTCATTGGCGGCGCGGGCGTT
>CAJQNR010000042.1 GCA_905479715.1 uncultured Sphingorhabdus sp. | reverse complement strand
TTTCCAGCCTATCAGCGATTCGTCGATCAGCACTTCATTGGTCGGAGAGGCTTCGAGAGACGTTCTGATAAAGTGAATAAACTCTTCGCGGTTATAGGCGACGCCGCCGCCGGTGCCGCCCATGGTGAAGCTCGGCCGCATGATCGCCGGCAGACCGATATCCTCAAGGATTTCCATCGCCTGCTCTTCGCTGTGCGCGACCGCGCTGCGCGGGCTTTCCAGACCGATCTTGTCCATCGCGTCCTTGAACTTCTCGCGGTCCTCGGCCTTGTCGATCGCCTCTGCGTCGGCCCCGATCATCTCGACGCCATATTTTTCCAGCACGCCCATCTTGTTGAGCGAAAGCGCCGTGTTCAGCGCCGTCTGCCCACCCATCGTGGGAAGGATCGCGTCCGGCCGTTCCTTCTCGATGATCTTTTCGACGATTTCGGGCGTAATCGGCTCGATATAGGTCGCATCCGCCATTTCCGGATCGGTCATGATCGTCGCCGGATTGGAGTTGACCAGGATGATCCGGTACCCCTCTTCCTTCAGCGCCTTGCACGCCTGTGTCCCGGAGTAATCAAACTCGCAGGCCTGGCCGATAATGATCGGGCCAGCGCCGATGATCAGGATGGATTTTATGTCAGTTCTTTTGGGCATTATAATCCGTTCTCAGCGTCCAAACTATTGACGCGGTAATATTTGATAAATCGAAAGCCAAAATTTTCTTCAGGCGGAAGGAAATGTTGGCCGGAAATTGAGCGTACCAAAGCAGTTTTGGCATCTGGTCGAGATTCTTCAGCCTGAGCGATCCCCTCATCGACGAGAAATACGGCCCAGTTTCTAACGCATTTTGTGAATGCAATTTCGGTTGCATTTGTGCCGTAGAAATAGTGGACTTCGGCATCAAACCAGGAGACATCATGCCAAACAATATTTTCCATCCCGTTGTTTTTCTGACAATTCGAGACGACCAGATCAAAATATGCTTTTTGCATCCGTTCGTGAAAGGGCAATGTAAAAAATAATAGGAGGACGAAAACGACAAAGAGCTTCCCGACCAGTTTGACTGTTTTGGATTCCTCATAGGGCACTCAATCCCCCCATCACGCCGGGTTCTCGTCAGAAATTTCGCCATTTTCGTTGCAGGCAAAGCAGCCCCAACCATCATGGTCGATGTCATATTCGCTCTCGATCTCGAGGCATTTGCGGGTCAGTTCGCGGATCGTGTCGCGCTTGGTGTCGAGATCAATCTGCAACTCGATCACCCACTCGTCATCCTCGTTGGACACCAGCGCCGAGCGAAAGCCCCATTTGGCCGCGTCATTCTTCAGCTTGTTGAGATCGGCGACCGCGCCGACAAATTGCACGTTAATTTCGCGCACAACATGCGCCAAATCGCCGCCATTTGCCATATTCTGCAGGATTTCGTCATCAATTGCCCATTCTTCGGCAAGATGCGCGGGATCAATCGGGCCGCTCATTAGCTCAGGCCCCCGACAAATTTCTCGAACAGATAGAAGCTGTCCTGCGGGCCGGGGCTGGCTTCGGGGTGATATTGGACGCCGAATGCGCGCTTGCCGATAATCTCGATGCCGCAATTGCTGCCGTCGAACAGGCTCTTGTGGGTTTCGTGAATATTGTCTGGCAAACTGTCGCCATCGACCGCGAAGCCGTGGTTCATGCTGGTGATCTCGACCAGCCCTTCGGTCGTGTCCCAGCCGCCGCCGATCCGCTGTACCGGGTGATTGGCGCCGCGATGGCCCTGGTGCATCTTCACCGTCTTTGCACCCGCTGCAAGAGCGAGCATCTGGTGACCAAGGCAGATACCGAACAGGGGAATATCCGCCTCCAGCAGCTGCTGGATCACCGGAACCGCATAGACGCCGGTCGCCGCCGGATCGCCGGGGCCATTGGACAGGAATACGCCCGCGGGCTTCAAGGCCATGATTTCATCATAAGAAGTTTCAGCAGGAACTACAGTGACTTTTGCGCCAGCCTTCACAAGATTTCTGAAGATATTGCGCTTTGCACCATAATCAATCGCCACCACATGGGGGCGCTCATTGGCCTGAACTTTGACGAACTTTGGATCGTCCTCCCCTTCACCGTTCGTCTCGAGCGAAGTCGAGAGACCCTTGCCTTCCCCCGACAAATCAGAAGATGCTTCCAATTCTTCCATTTTGGCATAGCCATGGCCAAGCCGCCACGCTCCGCCCTTGTCCCAGAGCTGGGTCTGGTGGCCGGTCACTTCCTTGGCCAGATCCATGCCTTCCAGCCCTGCCCAGGACCGCGCCCTGGCGAGCAGATCGTCGATATCGAACTGGCCCTCGGGATCATGGGCGATCACCGCATTGGGCGCGCCCGCTTCGCGGATCCGCCGGGTCAAAGCCCTTGTATCGACACCGGAAATGCCGATCCGGCCCTGTTCGGCCATCCACTGGTCAAATGGCTTCTGGTCGCGGAAATTGGACGGGGCGGTAATATCCTCGCGGACAATGCAGCCCAGAGCATGCGGACTGTCGGCTTCCACATCATCCTCGTTGGTGCCGACATTGCCGATATGGGGAAAGGT
>CAJQNR010000041.1 GCA_905479715.1 uncultured Sphingorhabdus sp. | reverse complement strand
CTGAGCCTGTCGAAGGGCTCGACACGAACGGACATGGCCCCTCGCAATGACGGCCTTCGCCGAACTTGCCGCCTCCACCCATTACAGCTTCCTGCGTGGAGCCTCTTCCTCCGCCGACATGGTGATGCAGGCGATGGCGCTGGGCATGACCGGGATTGGCATCGCCGATCGCAACAGCGTGGCCGGCGTTGTGCGCGCCCATGCCGCTTTGCGTCGGGCCCGCGAGGATGCGCTGGTGCTACCGGATTTCAAGCTGATCGTCGGGTCCCGACTGGTCTTTGCCGATGATACGCCGGAGGTGATTGTCTATCCACTGAACCGGCGCGGATGGGGGCGGCTGACGCGGTTGCTGTCGACCGGGAATTTGCGGGCGGACAAGGGGGATTGCTTTTTATACGAGACGGATTTGCTGGAGTGGTGTTCGGACGATTGGGCGCTGATCATCCTCCCTGAAGCTTCAGCTTCAGGGAGGGGGACCGTCAACCAGAGCACAGCGGCGGCTGATGGTCCCCCTCCCCATGCTGCGCACAGGGAGGATATATTTGACCAGCTCCACTCCCTTACCCCCCATATCTGGCTGGGCGCCGCCATGCCGCGTTCCGGACCGGACAAGCGCCATCTCGCAAAGCTGCACAGTCTCTCCGAAGCAACCGGCATCCCGCTCCTCGCCACCAATGACCCGCTCTACGCCACATCCGAGCAACGCCCGCTGCACGATATTCTCACCTGCATTGCCGAGAAGACCACGATCGACAAGGCAGGCCGCCTGCTTGCCGCCAATGCCGAGCGGTTTCTCAAAGCACCGGCAGAAATGGCGCGGCTGTTCCGCGACTATCCGCAAGCGCTGACCGAGACGCAAAGGCTGCTGGCCCTGATCGATTTCACACTCGACGAGCTGAGCTACCATTATCCCGAAGAGCCGGTGCCCGAAGGCTGGACGCCGCAAGGCTGGCTCGCTCATCTGACATGGACCGCCGCCCATGACCGGCATGGCGAGACCCTGCCCGAGCGATTGCGCGCCAAGGTTGAAGAGGAATTGCAGCTGATCGAAAAGATGAAATATGCGCCCTATTTCCTGACCGTCCACGATATTGTCAAATTTGCCCAGGACCAGGGGATACTCTGTCAGGGGCGCGGGTCGGCGGCCAATAGCGCGGTCTGTTACCTGCTCGGCATCACTTCGGCCGATCCGATGGAACATGACCTGCTCTTCTCCCGCTTCATTTCCGAAGAACGCCGCGAGCCACCCGATATTGACGTCGATTTCGAACATGAGCGGCGCGAGGAGGTGATTCAATATATCTACGCCCGCTATGGCCGCCACCGCGCAGGGATTGCCGCGACCGTGATCCATTATCGCTCGCGCAGCGCGATCCGCGAGGTCGGCAAGGCGCTCGGCCTGTCGGAGGATATCACCAGCCGCCTCTCCAGCACCGTCTGGGGCAGCCATGGTGGCAAGGATCCCGGCAAGCGCTTTGCCGAGACCGGGCTCGACCCGGACAATCCGGAGATCCGGCGGCTCGGCGATCTGGTCCAGCAGATCCTGCAATTCCCCCGCCATCTGTCGCAACATGTCGGCGGCTTTGTCCTCACCCAGGACCGGCTCGACGAGACCGTACCGATCCACAATGCCGCGATGGACGACCGCACCTTCATCGAGTGGGACAAGGATGATATCGACACGCTCGGCCTGATGAAGGTCGATATTCTCGCACTCGGCATGCTGACCTGCATCCGCAAGGCGTTCGATATGCTGGAGAGCATCAACATCCTCCCTGAAGCCTTGGCTTCGGGGAGGGGGACCGCGCGAAGCGCGGTGGAGGGGGCATCGCCTCGATCAGATACCCCTCCGTCACGCCTTCGGCGCGCCACCTCCCCAAAGCTCCGCTCCGGGGAGGAAAAATGGACCCTCCAGAACGTCCCGCACAAGGATCCGGCGACCTATGACATGCTGTGCAAGGGCGACAGTGTCGGCGTGTTCCAGGTCGAGTGCCGGGCCCAGATCAACATGCTGCCGCGGCTGAAACCGCGCGAATTTTATGATCTGGTGATCCAGGTTGCGATCGTCCGGCCCGGCCCGATCGAGGGCGACATGGTCCATCCCTATTTGCGGCGGCGCAGTGGCGTGGAGAAGGTGACCCTGCCCTCGCCGAAGCCGCCGCATGATCCGGACGAATTGAAGTCCGTGCTCGGCCGGACCTTTGGCGTGCCGCTGTTTCAGGAACAGGCGATGAAGCTGGCGATCGTCGCTGCCGATTTCTCGCCCGCCGATGCCAACAGGTTGCGCCGCGCCATGGCGACCTTTCGCAATGTCGGCACGATCCATCATTTCCGCGAGAAGATGATCGAGGGCATGACCGCCAAGGGCTATGATCGCGAATTTGCCGAGCGCTGCTACAAGCAGATCCAGGGCTTTGGCAGCTATGGCTTTCCGGAAAGCCACGCGATCAGCTTTGCCCGGCTGGTCTATGTCTCGAGCTGGATCAAATGCCACCACCCGGCGGTGTTCGCGGCCGCCTTGCTCAATTCGCAGCCGATGGGTTTTTACGCGCCGGCGCAGCTTGTTCGCGATGCACGCGAGCACGGGGTGGAGGTGCGGGAGCCGGATGTGAATTATAGCGAGTGGGATAATCGGGTGGAGCAATATTTCCTCCCTGAAGCATCAGCTTCGGGGAGGGGGACCGTCAGCCAGAGCGCAGCGGCGGCTGATGGTGGAGGGGCCGGCGGTGCGAGCGCTGCTTCGCGACGGCCCCTCCACCATCCTCCGGATGGTCCTCCTCCCCCCGCTTGGCGCAGGGAGGAAATATCCCTCCGCATCGGCCTGCGCCAGATCGACGGGTTCCGCGAAACCTGGGCCGAGCAGATTGTCGCCGCGCGGCCTTTCCGCACGATCGAGGAGCTGGCTCATAAGGCCGATCTGCCAGCCCGCGCGCTACGCCTGCTGGCCGATGCCGATGCCTGCCGGTCGCTGGGGCTGGACCGGCGGCAGGCCCTGTGGGAAGTGCGCCGGACCCCGGTCAACACCTTGCCCTTGTTCGAGGCTGCGCAAGCCAAGGAACTGGGTCAGGAGCAGGACGCACATCTCCCCGCCATGACCAAGGGCGAACATGTTGTCGCCGATTATCAAAGCGTCCGTCTGTCGCTGAAAGGCCATCCGATGGAATTTCTGCGCGAACGGTTCCGGGAAATCGGCGTACTCAGCTGCGCGGAACTGGCGCGGGCCAAAAACGGCTCGCAGGCGAAGGTCGCCGGCGTTGTTCTGATCCGTCAGCGGCCCGGCAAGGGCAATGCGGTCTTCATCACGCTGGAGGATGAAAGCGGGGTGTCCAACCTGCTGCTCTGGGCCAGCCGCTTCGAGAAAATGCGCCGCCCGGTGATGGCGGCCCGGCTGATGCTCGCCACCGGAGAAGTCCAGCGCAGCGTCGAGGGCGTGACCCATTTGATGACCACGCGGATAGAAGATTACACCTTCATGCTGGACGAGATTACCGCCCGCGACCGACCCAATATGCCGATGGCCCGCGCCGACGAGGTCAACCGACCGGTCTATCGCAACGAGGACCGGCAGGCGGCGCGCCAAAGCCAGCAACCCGACCGACCGCAACCAGCCTATCCCCGCCACGGCCACCCGCGCAACGTCCGCATATTACCCAAATCACGGGATTTTCATTGAAGTAACCCACTCTCTGGCGGTCAGGATTCAGCGTTTTTTCGCAATCTTGAGCTTGTCGGCCTTGGCCCGGGTCCTGATTGATTCCTCACTACGGGTCAACGCTTTGGAGATCGCCTTGAGCGTCATTCCCTTTTTGGCAAAGGCATGAAGCTTTTGAATCTCTTCACTGGTCCAGGGCTGTTTGTGGCGTTCGAATCTTTCTTTCATAATTGCCATGCCTAACAGATTATCGCGGTCATGCACCCGAATAGAGTGACCGCTTTGCCGCCATCCTCCAAACCCGGTCTTGCAACCTTCAGCCGAATAGGCTATAGTTTCATTTGCAACTATATTTCATACCCCGCTAAGGAACCCCTGAATGGCTGATCTGTTTGAAAATCCCGTTGGTCTCGACGGCTTTGAATTTGTCGAATTTTGCGCGCCGGAACGCGGCGTGCTCGAGCCGGTATTTGCGACCATGGGCTTTACCGAAATCGCCCAGCATCGCAGCAAGGATGTTCATCTCTGGCGGCAGGGCGGGATCAATCTGATCATCAATTACGAACCGAAATCCGCCGCCTGGTATTTTGCCCGCGAGCACGGTCCCTCGGCCTGCGGCATGGCGTTCCGGGTGAAGGATGCGCGCCAGGCTTATGCCTATCTGCTCGACAAGGGCGCGGAGCCGGTGAACGTGGAAACGGGACCGATGGAATTGCGGATCCCCGCGATCCGCGGCATCGGCGGGGCGATCCTTTATCTGGTTGACCGCTACGAGGGCGGCGATCGCGGCGAAAATCTGTCGATCTACGATATCGACTTTGAATATCTGCCGGGTGTCGACCGCCATCCGGTGGGGGCCGGCTTCCAGATCATCGATCACCTGACCCACAATGTCTATGGCGGCCGGATGAAATATTGGGCGGATTATTACGAGACATTGTTCAACTTCCGCGAAATCCGTTTCTTCGACATCAAGGGCGAATATACCGGCCTCACCTCGAAAGCGCTGACTGCGCCCGACGGCAAGATCCGCATCCCGCTGAACGAGGAAGGCGAAGGCGGCAAGGGCCAGATCGAGGAATTTTTGCGCGAATTCAACGGCGAGGGCATCCAGCATATCGCCTTGATCTGCGACGATCTGATCGCCTGCTGGGACCGGCTCAAGGAGCTGGGCGTCCCCTTCATGACCGCGCCGCCAGCCACCTATTACGAGATGCTCGACGGCCGCCTGCCCGGCCATGGCGAAGATGAGAGCGCGCTGCAGACGCGCGGCATATTGCTCGACGGGACCACGGAAGGCGGCCAGCCCCGTCTGTTGCTGCAGATTTTTGCCGAAGCGCAGGTCGGACCGGTTTTCTTTGAATTCATTCAGAGAAAGGGCGATGAAGGTTTTGGCGAGGGCAATTTCAAGGCCCTGTTCGAGAGCATCGAACGCGATCAGGTCGCGCGTGGAGTGCTCAATGTAGAGGAGCCGGTATAATGACTGCACCAAAGATCAACGGTATCCACCATGTCGCCTATCGCTGCAAGGACGCGAAAGAGACGGTCGATTTCTACAAGCGCGTGATGGGCATGGATTTCCAGCTCGCCTTTGCCGAAAATGAAGTGCCATCGACCGGCGAGCATGATCCCTATATGCATATCTTTCTCGATGCCGGCGGCGGCAATGTCCTAGCCTTTTTCGAACTGCCGGAGCAGCCGGACATGGACCGCGACCAGAATACCCCGGCCTGGGTCCAGCATATCGCCTTCAAGGTGGACTCGCTCGACGATCTGATGGCAGCCAAGGCCCATGCCGAAGCCGAAGGCCTCGAGGTAATCGGACCGACCCATCACGGCATTTTCAAGTCGATCTATTTTTTCGATCCCAACGGCCATAGGCTCGAGCTCGCCTGCGATATCGGGACGGAAGAGGAAATGACCGAATTGCGCCGCGTCGCCCCCGCGATGCTCGAGGAATGGAGCCGCACCAAGAAGGCCCCGCAACATGCCGCCTGGCTACACAAGAAAGCACGTGACGAGCATTAGCTTGCCTTGCGCCGCATAACCGCCTTTAATTCCGTTCGTGTCGAGCATAGTCGAGACACTGAGCCAAGACGCACCGGTCTCTCGAATCCTGAGTTTGACGACGGACTCGAGACGAACGGTCGATAGACCGAGGAACGCATATGAAACTCGCTACCCTGAAGAACGACACCCGTGACGGCCGTCTTGTCGTGGTTTCCAAAGACCTCACCCGCTGCTGCGAGGCGAGCAATATCGCCCCGACCCTGCAGGCGGCGCTGGACGACTGGGACAATTGCGCACCCAAGCTGGAAGCGCTCTACCGCGATGTCGAGCATGAAACCGTCCCCTGCGAGCGCTTTCACGAGCGGCTGGCCGAATCCCCCCTGCCCCGCGCCTATCAATGGGCCGATGGCAGCGCCTATATCAATCATGTCGAACTGGTTCGCAAGGCGCGCGGCGCGGAAGTGCCGGAGAGTTTCTACAGCGATCCCCTGATGTATCAGGGCGGCAGCGACGCCTTCCTCGGCCCGCGCGACGATATCCCGCTCGGCGATCCCGAATGGGGCTGTGACATGGAAGGCGAAGTCGCGGTGATCACAGACGATGTGCCGCCGGGTGTCAGCGCTGCAGATGCCGCCGACCATATCAAGCTGGTGATGCTGTGCAATGATGTCTCCTTGCGCAACCTGATCCCCGGCGAGCTGGCCAAGGGCTTCGGCTTTTTCCAGTCGAAACCGCCATCGGCCTTCTCCCCGGTCTGCGTGACACCCGACGAGCTGGGCGATGCGTGGAAGGGATCGGTCATCCATCTGCCGCTGCAGGTCGACTATAACCGCGAACCCTTTGGCCGCGCCAATGCCGGCAAGGACGCGACCTTCAGCCTCGCCGATCTGGTCGCCCATGCCGCCAAGACCCGGCCGCTGTCAGCCGGCACGGTCATCGGCTCCGGTACCGTGTCCAACCAGGGTCCCGACGGCGACCCGGGCAAACCGGTCAGCGAAGGCGGCCTAGGCTATAGCTGCATCGCCGAAATCCGGATGATCGAGACGATCAACGACGGCAAAGCGAAGACGCCCTTCATGAGCGCTGGCGATAGCGTGAAAATCCAGATGCTGGATGCGGATGGCCATTCGATTTTTGGCGCGATCCGGCAGGATGTTATTGCGGTTTGACGGGGTTGCCCTTGCCAGTTTGAATGCATGCAAATGAAACGCAAAATATCATTGATCATGTTGATTGTTGCAGGGGCCGGACTGCTCTTCGCGGCCTGGTCATATCTCAATGATCGCGGTCGGTTGACCACCGCGCCGGAATTTACCGGGCTCAAAGGTCAATTTTCAAACGGAATTTTCTATTCCCCGGCCGATCCTGAAGCAGAAATCCTC
>CAJQNR010000040.1 GCA_905479715.1 uncultured Sphingorhabdus sp. | reverse complement strand
CCGGCGTCGGGCCGACCTGATGGGGATTGATGCCAAGGGGCAGATTGTCATTGTCGAGATCAAGGTCGCCCGGGGCGATTTGCTCGGCGATAGCAAATGGACGGAATATCTGGATTATTGTGACCGGTTCTACTGGGCCTTGCCGACCGGATTTGATGCGTCACCAGTGGAAGGCGCAGACTTTCTGCCCGATCGCACCGGTTTGATCATCGCCGATGCTTATGATGCGGAAATGGTTCGTGCCGCGGCGACCCATGCGCTTGCTCCGGCGCGGCGCAAGACAGAGACCATGCGGTTGGCGCGCCGCGCGATGCGCCGTGCAGCCATATCTGACGGCTGGATCAGCCCCGCCTCCGGACTCCAGGAGCCAGGCCGCTAATATAGGAAGACTAGCCTTCCGGTCCGAAAAACCGTCCCTTGGGCTTCGGTTCTCTGGCGGCATCGGCTTTTTCGATTTCGGCGAGGATTGCCGCGGTGCGGCGGTCCTGCTTGGCATAGTCGCGCGCCGATTTGCCCGCGAGCGTATCGGTACGGTCGGGGTCGGCACCATTTTCGAGCAGCAGCCGGACCATCTCCGTATCGCGCATATGAACCGCCAATATCAGCGCGGTTTCGCCCTGCTTGTTTGTTTCGTTGACGTTCGCTTTTTTCGCCAACAGCGTTCTCGCGCCATCGACGAATCGAAGCTGGGTCGCCAGAATGAGCGGCGTATTGCCCTCTTTGTCCGCAAGATTGGGATTGGCACCCTTTTGCAGCAGAAAGGCGAGCCAGGTATTGTCGCGGCGCTCCACTACGATATGCAAGGCCGTCTGTCCGGTGGAATGATCGCGCGTGTTGACGATCACGGAGCCCGGTCGGCTGAGAAATTTGGTCGCTTCCTCGCCATCGCGGTCCTTGACCGATTTCAGAAAATTATAGCTGTCCGAAAATTGTGCCGCGGCCGGTGCCGAAATGGAAACGGTTGCCGCCGCAATCCCTGCAAAGCGCAGGAAAAGGATAAGTTTACCGGCCCATATTGTGCCCGAAGGATTTTTACTGAACATTTTTCGCCCCATTTCGTTTACCGGCTACGCTACACCGATCCGCTATAATTGCTGCCTATCAATTATCTGTTGAAATTGATCAAGTAGCAGACCATTGCTGGCCGCGTAATGAACAATATCGCAAACATGGCAAAAATGATCCTCACGGCAGGATTCCTGACCCTCCTGGTAGCGTGCAGCGCTGCGCCCGACGGTAATGGGGCGGCGGATGCGGAACCACCGCTGGCCGGCGCACAGATCGGCGGGACATTCACGCTGACCAACCAGGACGGCGTCAGAATGTCGGAGGACGAGTTCAAAGGCAAATACCGGATTATTTATTTCGGCTACAGCTATTGCCCCGATGTGTGTCCGATCGACCTCTCCAATCTCATGCTGGGCTTGAAGCTGGCGGAGAAAGGCGATCCCGCCCTGGCCGAGAAAGTCCAGCCGATTTTCATATCGGTCGATCCCGAGCGTGATACGCCGGCGGTTTTGAAACAATATGTGTCGGCTTTCCACCCGCGGCTCATCGGTCTCACCGGCACGCCAGAGGAAATTGCAGCGGTCGCAAAAAAATATCTGATCATCTACGATATCCGCAAAGATGAGGGATCGAGCGAATATCTTGTCGATCATAGCCGTCAGGCCTATTTGTTCGGACCGGAAGGCGAACCGCTGGCGCTGTTGCCCTTTGACGGCACGCCGGAAGACATCGCCGATGAAATTAACCGATGGGTGAAATAGAATCCGCTCCGCCCTTTTGGGAACAGCCGCTTGAAACACTGGATCGTGCCCAATGGGAAGCCCTGTGCGACGGCTGCGGCAAATGCTGTTTGCTGAAGGCCGAAGATGAGGATGACGGTCAGATCTACATGACCAATATCGCCTGCAAATTGCTCGACGTTCAAAGCGCGCAATGCAGCGACTATCGCCACCGCAAATTTCATGTCCCCGATTGCGTCCGGCTGACCCGCAACAAGCTCGAAGAATTTGACTGGCTCCCCGAAAGCTGCGCCTATAAAATGCGCGCCCGGGGCCTGCCGTTACCGGCGTGGCACCATCTCATCTCCGGTGACCGCGAGTCCATCCATGCGGCCGGCCAGTCGATCCGGGGGAAGGTCATTCCCGAAACAAAGGCCGGGCCGCTTGAACAGCATATTCTCGATGCGCCTCTTTAGCTCATCGCGTTCCGAAGCGCTCGCCATCAGCCTCGACGGGGTCAAATATCCTCTTCATTTGCGGCGATCGAAACAGGCCCGGTCCATCATTGTCTCGGCCGATACGGTCAAGGGCGTCGTTCGCCTGACCGTTCCCACGCACGCATCGGAAAATCAGGCGCTGCGCTTTGCCCAGTCCAAAGCCGACTGGCTGAACGCCCGCTTTGCCGAAGCCGTGCCGCCGGTTCCGGTGGAAGATGGCAGCCAGATCGCGTTTCTGGGCGAGCCCTATATCATAAGATGGTCCCCGGACTTTGCGCGGACGCCGCAGCCCGTAGAAGGAGAAATCCGGCTGGGCGGACCGGCGGAACATGTCGAAACCCGTATTCTTCGCTGGCTTAAAGCACAGGCCCGCAGGATTTTTGCCGAGGATTTGCAATTTTACTGCACCCGGGCCGGTGTCGAACTACCGAAACTCGCGGTCGGGGATGCGCGGCGGCGCTGGGGCAGCTGTTCCGGTCACCAGTCGATCAGATTGAGCTGGCGGCTGGTCATGGCCCCGGCCCATGTTCGCCGCTCGGTGGTGGCGCATGAAGTGGCCCATCTCATTCACATGGATCATAGTTCACGCTTTTATGCGTTGCTCGACCGGATTTACGAATCCGACCGGCGAGTCGCTGATCGCTGGCTCAAGGAGCATGGACGCGGTCTGCATATGGTGGGCGCGGTGCGCCTGTCGCCTGAGACTGACTGAACCGCCAGGCTATTGCGCTTCCGCGCGGATCGCATCGGGAAGCAAGGATTCCGGCTGCTTTTGCGGCAGTGTAGGCTTTGGCTTCCGGACGGGCTCCGGTTTGCGGGGTGCAGGATCCCCCCCGCGCCCGATCACGGAATCGATCCAGTCCTGGTCGAGCCGCGGGCTATCGGCGGCTTCGCCGTCCTCGAGATCATATTCGATGCCTCCGCCGGTCTCTATCGGCATGCCGTTTTCGTCGACATAGATACCATCTTCCGGCGCTCCAAACAGCTCATCCTCGTCCGGTTCCAATTGCCATTCGGGCAGGATCAGCTCGGTATCGAATTGCTCGACCTTGCGCTTGGCCACGGCTATTTTCATAAATTGTGCGAAGGCCGAGGCGGGCGCCCGTCCACCCTGCAGACCACTGACCGGCTTGGCGTCGTCGCGGCCCATCCAGACACCGGTGGTAAGACCGCTTGAGAAGCCGAGAAACCAGCCGTCCTTGTTGCTGCTGGTGGTTCCGGTCTTGCCCGCGACGGGTCTGCCGATCTGGGCGGCCCGGCCGGTCCCGGTGTTCACTGCGGTCTGCATCAGATCGGTAATGCCGGCAGCGACCCATGGGTCGACCAGCACCCGGCTGCCGTCAAATTTATTCTGGTAGAGGACATCGCCCTTCATGGTCTGCACCTTGGTGATCCCGAAGGGGGTGATCGCGACCCCTTTCGCGCTGATCGATGCAAAGGCGCGGGTCATGTCGAGCAGCCGAACGTCGGAGGTGCCAAGCACCATCGACGGGTTGGTATCGATGGGCGTGGAGATGCCGAAGCGCCTTGCCATATTCGCGATTGTGCTTGTCCCGATATCATTGCCGATCGCTGCCGCTACGGTATTCTTGGAAAAAGCGAAGGCGGTGCGGACATCAATGTCTCCGGCATAGCGATTGCCGCTGTTGCGCGGTGTCCAGTTGCCAATCGTGATCGGCTCGTCGGTGACCGTATCATTGGGCGTATAACCCGCTTCCAGCGCTGCCATATAGACGAACACCTTCCAGGCAGAGCCGGGTTGGCGCACCGCCTGGGTCGCGCGATTATAGTTGGACGTCACATAGTCGGTTCCGCCAACCATCGCACGGACGGCCCCGTCGCGGTCGATTGCCACCAGCGCACCCTGGGCACCGCCCGGCACCCGCGACTGGATGGCGGTTGCGGCAGCGCGCTGCATATCGAGATCCAGTGTCGTCCAGACCTCGATCGGTTCGACTGTTTCGTCGATCAGCAAATCCAGTTGCGGCAGAGCCCAGTCGGTAAAATAACGCACGCTATTCTGTCGCGGCTCTGGTGCCAGCTTGACCGAAGCAGGCTTGGCATTTGCCGCTTCGGTTGCGGTGATGGTTCCGGCATCCTGCATCACTTCGAGGACCACGGTTGCCCGGCCGATGGCGGCTTTGGCATCAGCGGTGGGGGAATAGCGGGAAGGGGCCTTGACCAGACCGGCGATGATCGCGGCCTCGGCAAGATCAAGATCTCTGGCGCCATGGGCGAAAAACCGGCGGGAAGCGGCATCGATGCCATAGGCACCGCCGCCATAATAGACCTTGTTGAGATAGAGTTCGAGAATCTGTTCTTTGGAAAATTTCCGTTCCATCGCCAGCGCGAGCAAAATTTCCCGCCCCTTCCGGCCAAAGGTTCGGTTGTTGTTCAGAAATATGTTGCGCGCCAGTTGCTGGGTAATGGTTGATCCGCCCTGCGCCCAATAGCCGCGCTGCATCCGTACCTGCAGCGAACGGGCGATCCCGATCGGGTCGACGCCGAAATGACTTTCGTAGCGCCGGTCCTCGACCGAGGTCATTGCGGCCTTCATGACTTCCGGGATATCGTCATATTGCAGCCATTCGCCATAGCTCGGCCCCATCGAAAACAGCTCCTTGCCATTCACGTCGAGCACCCGGATCATCTGGCCATTGGGGGACGATTTCAGATCTTCGAAGCCGGGCAGCGAGGAGCGGGCAACCAGAACCGCAACCACCAGAGCAATGGCGGCCATGAAACCGACGACAAGACCGACCTTGGTCAGACGCCACAGCCATGTGCGTATAGGACCTTTTTTCTTGCTGCGATTTTTGGCACGCGCCATATTATTCCACCCACTAAACGCTCAAACGCTGAATTTCACGTTTCCTAGCGTATTAGTGCCTTACTGCAGGCTGAACATGGAAGCACAGAAAAAAATCAGTCCGTTTTGGGTTCGAACGCCATTGCGGCGCTGTTCATGCAATACCGCAGCCCGGTTTCGGTAGGACCATCGGGGAAAACATGCCCGAGATGGCCGTCGCACGTAGAGCAGCGCACTTCGATACGACGCATGCCGAGGCTATTGTCCTCAATTTCGGTCACGGCGTTAGAGTCGGCGGGTATGGAGAAGCTTGGCCACCCGCAACCGCTGTCAAACTTGCTCACAGAATCAAACAATTTGCTGCCGCAACCGGCACAGAAAAATGCACCGTCGCGATATTCGGTGTTGAGCGCTCCGGTGAAGGGCGGTTCGGTACCCGCTTTGCGCAGCACATGATATTGTTCCGGCGACAGTTTCTGCCGCCATTCTTCATCGCTCAATATTGTTTTTTCCATATTTGCCAAATGGGGCTTTGGCAGCGGTCGGTCAAGGGATCTGGCGTGGTGCATCGCCAGGAATCACCGCGGACCTTTACCAAATATTCACCATATTTGGCCAAAATATGCGGTTATGAAGATGGTCGAAAAATCGGTGCTGTTCGGGGCAATGATGACCGCAGGTCTGGCATTCGCACCAGTCGAAGCGCAGGCGCAATGCCGCTTGTGCGCGGCTAGCCCCGTGACAGACAGTCTTTCCGACGCGACCGCCCGGCAGAATGAAATTCCGCTTCAGATCGAAATTACCGCCAATCTGGATTTCTCGCGCATGGCCATGCTCGGAAGCAATGGTGGCGTGGTCAGCATGGATCCGGTGTCCGGTGTCCGGCAAATCAGCGGAAGCATCGCCAATCTTGGCGGCATGGCGCTGCATGGTGAAGGCCGGTTGACGGGCGAACCGGGCCGCAATGTCCGGGTCTCTCTGCCAGACCGGATTCAGCTGAGCGCCGCCAATGGTTCGACAGCGGAGCTGGAAAAGCTGGAAACCAATTTGCCGGCCATGGCGAGACTGGACCAGACCGGCCGACTGGTCTTCGCCTTTGGCGGAAAATTGCGGGTGCGGGGAGACGCCAGCGGGCAGTTTCGCGGCCGGATCGCGATTACCGCCGATTACGAGTGACCTAACGGCTTCTGGCGGCTTTCCGGGCAATCAGCAGCAATTCATCCTCCAGCAGCACCTGGTCCGGTTGACCGCTGCTTTTCAGGGCAATCTCCAGTTGCAAGATCCGTTCGATCAACCGGCTGATATGTTGTGACGACCATATATGCAGTTGCCGCTTGAAATGTTTCCGGTCCTTGAAAAAGACACTCGGATGGTCCGCAACGGAAGCGATATTGCTACCCTTGTCGACCTTGCTGCGCAATTCGGCGAGCTTGGTCAGATGGCGCAGCATGATCCGTATCAGGCCAATTTCACTGATCCCCTGCGCGCGCGAAGCGGCGATTTCCTGTGCCAGTCGGACGGCATCGCCATTGAGCGCGGCATGGATCAGCAGGCTGATATCCTCTTCGTCATTCTCGGCACCGAGCAAGAGGAGAATATCGGATTCTGGCGTCTTCGGGTCTTCGGGAGTTGCGTCGAGATAGAGCGCGATTTTCTCGACTTCCAACCGCGCGAGGACCAGATCATTGCTGGTCAGCGCGGCAATCTCCTGCGCCATTTCCCGGCTGAACCGGAGACCTTCCGTCTTTGCCATCATCTGGATGGCTGCCGCGGCCTGTTCCGGCGTGGTTTCATAGCAGGTCGCGATCAATGCGTCTGGCGCGGCGCTTATCGATTTCGCCAATGCTGTCTTTTCACCCATGCCGGGCGCGATGACAAAGACGGGGTCGCCGCCGGACGGGCTGGCCAATAATGTCTCGATTGCATTGGTTGCCCGTACCGCTTCACCGCTATTCAGCCGCAATATGATATAACGCTTGTCCCCGAACAACGAAGCGGAATTGGCTTCGTCATTCAGTCGGGCGGGGCTGTCGCTGAGATCGGAGATGGTTATGTCCACCCGTTCGGCGGATTTGGCGAGCGGCTGGACCAGTTCGTCGACCAGCGCCTGACAGCGTGTGACATTGGGGCCGCCCAAAAGAATCAGGCGAAATTGATCGGTACTGGCATGAAAGCGCCTGACAATGTCTTCCGGCTTTGCCTTCATGGCTGCGGCGACGCGTTGGCCTCTTCCCGGGCGAACAGAGAGAGCCGGGTAACAATCTGGTTGGCAACCCGGGTCGCCAGATTCTCAAGCGCGGTTTCTTCCGCGGCAACAGTCGCATATTCCGAAGACACCACGTCGATACCGGCATCGGATCCCGCCGTTGCGTCGAGTACGACCACGGAATCGGCGAGGCGGACCAGTTGATAACGGGCGCGCAGGGTTCTGCGCTCGCGGGTGATCCGGTCATCGCTGCGCACGCCAAATCCGGAAATCTTGTCTTCCAGCACGACCATCAGGCGATATTTGGCCTGTTGCCCCTCAAATGCTTCGAGCTGATCCTTGAGCGCGTTGCGGGTCAACCATCCAGCCTTGCCGGCAATCGGTTCAACCTCGACATTGCCGAGTTCCTGCGCGACGACACCATTTGTGCCGCCCGCATAAAGCGGCCGTAAATTGCAGCCAGCCACCATTGCCGACAATGTCACCACCAGGGTGAGCCGGGCCATCATAGCCATCATATCACGATATTGACCAGTCGGTCGGGCACGACAATCACCTTCTTTATTTCCGCTCCGTCGAGACTACGCTGCACCTTCTCGGATGCGAGGGCAAGCTCTTCGAGCTGCTCCTTGCTGCTGCCCTTGGCAGTGGTGATCGTGTCGCGCAGCTTGCCACGCACCTGAATGGCAATCGTCACTTCGTCATCGACCAGCAGGCTTTCGTCGACCTCCGGCCATGGTGCGTCGGCGATCAGACCGCTTTCACCAAATAGCGCCCAGGCTTCTTCGGCTATATGCGGCACCATCGGCGCGACAATCCGGGCGAGCGACTTGATCGCAGTCGTCCGGTCGGCAGAGGGCTGGGATTTCTCGATCAGATTGACCAGCTCGAATATTTTCGCGACCGCCTTGTTGAACGACAGGGCCTCAACATCGCCAGCGACGCCAGCCACAGTCTGGTGGAGCTTGCGGCGGAGCGCCTTGTCTTCGCCGGTATCGTCATTGTCGGCTACGGCAATGAACAGGCGCCAGAGCCGCTGGACAAAGCGCCAGCTGCCTTCAATGCCGGCTTCGGACCATGGCAGGTCGCGCTCGGGCGGGCTGTCGGACAGCATGAAGAAGCGCACCGCGTCGGCACCATATTGTTCGATGATCGGATCGGGGTCGACGACATTTTTCTTCGACTTCGACATTTTCTCGACCCGGCCAACTTTAACCGGTTGTCCATCGACTTTTAGTGTTGCACCGTCAGCTGTGCGCTCGACTTCGTCAGGGGAAAAATATGATCCAACGCCCACGTTGACTTTACCAGTCTCAGATTGACTAATTGCGACCTCTATCTCTTGGAAACGAGAGTAAGTCTCATGCGTCACCATGCCCTGGGTGAACAGGCTCTCGAACGGCTCGGTAAAATCGAGCTTGCCGATGCTCGCCAGTGCCCGCGTCCAGAAGCGCGCGTAGAGCAGGTGCAGGATCGCATGTTCTACGCCGCCGATATATTGCGTCACCGGCAGCCATTGTTTGACCACTTCAGGATCGAAGGGCCGGTCATCCGGCTGGCTGGCAAAGCGCAGGAAATACCAGCTGCTGTCGACAAATGTATCGAGCGTATCGGTCTCGCGCCGCGCCGCCTTGCCGCATTTCGGGCAATCGACATGTTTCCAGGTCGCGTGCCGCTCGAGCGGATTGCCGGGAGTCTCGAAATCAATATCGTCGGGCAGAGTAACCGGCAGCTGGTCCTTGGGCACCGGAACCGGCCCGCAGTCATCGCAATGGATGATCGGGATCGGCGTGCCCCAGTAGCGTTGGCGCGAAACGCCCCAGTCGCGCAGCCGCCAGGTGGTCTGGGCCTTGCCCCAGCCTTCGGATTGGGCGCGATCGATCACGGCCTGCTGCGCCGCTTCGATGGTCATGCCGTCGAGAAACGCGCTGTTCACGATTGTGCCGGGGCCGGTATATGCCTCGTTGCCGGAAAATATGGCACCGGTATCCTCGCCATCCGAAACCACCCGCTTGACCGGCAGGTCATATTTGCGGGCAAAATCGAGATCGCGCTGGTCATGGGCCGGCACGCCGAATACCGCGCCGGTGCCATAATCCATCAGCACGAAATTGGCGACATAGACCGGCAGCTGCCAGTCGGGATCAAGCGGATGGGTGACGGTCAGGCCGGTATAAAAGCCCTTTTTCTCCATCGTCTCGAGCTCGGCAGCGGTGGTGCCACCCGTCTTGCATTCTTCGGCGAAGGCGGCGAGCGCCTCGTTCTTTTCCGCCAGTTGCCGGGTCAGCGGATGATCGGCTGACAGCGCGACAAAGCTTGCCCCGTAAATCGTGTCCGGCCGCGTCGAAAAGACCTCGACCGTCGCGATCTCGTCCTGCGCCTCGGCCAGAGCGAAATGAAATTGCAGGCCCTGCGACTTGCCGATCCAGTTTTCCTGCATCAGGCGAACCTTGTCGGGCCAGCCCTTGAGTTCATCAAGACCGGCCAGCAGATCCTCGGCAAAATCGGTAATCTTCAGAAACCACTGGCTGAGCTTGCGCTTTTCGACTTGGGCGCCCGAGCGCCAGCCCTTGCCGTCGATCACCTGTTCATTGGCGAGCACGGTCATGTCGACCGGATCCCAGTTGACCGCCGATTCCTTGCGATAGACCAGACCGCCCTCGAACAGATCGATGAACAGCGCCTGTTCCTGGCCGTAGTAATCCGGTTCGCAGGTCGCCAGTTCGCGGCTCCAGTCAAAGGCAAAGCCCAGAGTTTTCAGCTGGCTGCGCATCGATGCGATATTGGCTCTCGTCCATTCGCCGGGATGGACCTTCTTTTCCATCGCCGCATTTTCCGCCGGCATGCCGAAGGCGTCCCAACCCATCGGGTGGAGCACTTCATAGCCCTGCATC
>CAJQNR010000039.1 GCA_905479715.1 uncultured Sphingorhabdus sp. | reverse complement strand
GGTGTCTTCGCACCGATGGGCAGGGCCGAAGACAAGGGGGACCATTATCTGCTCAGCGGTCAATGGCAATGGGGGTCCGGCTCGGCCAATTGCGCCTGGCTTGGCGGTGGTGCGATGATCTTCAAGGATGGCGAGCTGCAGAAGTTCGACAATGGCGCGCCTTATCACCGGATGCTGTTCTTCCCTGCGAAAGATGCGTCTTTCATCGACAGCTGGCATGTCGCGGGATTGAAGGGCACTGGCTCCGGCGATTTTTCGGTCAAGGATTTGCAGGTCCCCAAGGATCGCAGCGTGTCCTTCGTCGGCGACCAGCCGCGTGATCCGGGTGCTCTGTACAAATTCCCGCTCTTCGGCCTGCTGGCGCTCGGCGTGTCTGCGGTGGCGCTGGGCAATGCTCGGGCGGCGCTGGAAGAAATAAGCCATATTGCGATCAACAAGAAAACACCGGGCGGTGGTCGGTCAATGGCACAACGCGCCACCGTGCAGGCGGAACTGGCGCGCGCAACGGCTTTGCTGGGCGGGGCCTGTGGCTATCTGGAAAATGCCATTGGCGGATGCTGGGCAGAAGCGCAGGGTGTCAGTGAAATCTCTGCCCAAGGTCGAGCCAATCTGCGCCTTGCCTGTGCCCATGCAACGGAAATCTCCGCAGAAGTTTGCAAGACCGCCTATACATTGGCTGGTGGTGGCGCGGTCTATTCGAGCAACAGCCTGCAACGCCGTTTCCGCGACGCCCATGTCGCCACCCAGCATATCGCGACGGCTCCGGCGGTATTCGAACTGGCTGGCCGGATCCTGCTGGATCAGCCGGTGGATATGGCGATGCTTTAAAACTGGTGCGGACGGCGGGACTCGAACCCGCACACCCATTTCGGATAGCAGATTTTAAGTCTGCTGCGTCTACCATTTCGCCACGTCCGCACCGGTAGGTCCGACTTTCGCCGGATATTGTCGACAAGCATTATTGCGCGTGCGCGGTCAAGTGCATAGACGAATAATATCGGAATATTTTAAGGATCAGCCCTTGTTCAGCCGCTCGCGGATTTCCTTGCCGGGCTTGAAATAGGGCACTCGCTTGGCGGGAACTTCCACCGACTCTCCGGTGCGCGGATTGCGACCGATGCGCGGTTTTCGCTGGCGCGTGGAGAAAGCTCCAAATCCACGGAGTTCTACGCGACCCCCTTCGGCCAGTTTCTGGCTGATCTGGTTGAAAAAAAGGTCGACAATTTTTTCAATTTCATCCGGCTTCAATTCCGGATTTTCTTCTGCAAGCTTTTCCAACAGTTCAGAACGTATCATCGGTGCGCCTTTCCGATTCCCGGGTGATTCAGCAGACTCATGCAGCGGAAACCCCAAGCCTCTTGAAGTCTGATATTATCAAGGACTTATAGATGCCAGAAAATATGTCTATTTTCAATGGTTTTACGAGCAATGTGGACTTCTGCTGTAAAATGGGACGCTGCAAAGAAAAAACCCACCCCGGTAAAGGGGTGGGTTTTCTTTCATTCGATCGCGTGGTGGAAGGACTATTCTTCCTTCTTTTTCAACGCTTCGCCGAGGATGTCGCCGAGGCTGGCACCGGAATCGGTTGAACCAAATTGTTCCACAGCCTGCTTCTCTTCGGCCAGCTGATGCGCCTTGATCGAGAAGTTCGGTTTCTTCGAACGGTCGAAGCCGGTGATCATGGCGTCGAGCTTCTGGCCAACCTGGAAGCGGTCCGGACGCTGTTCGTCGCGGTCGCGGCCCAGATCGTTGCGCTTGATGAAGCCGGTTGCGCCATCGTCGCCCATCTGGACTTCGAGGCCGCCGTCGCGCACTTCGAGAACGGTAACGGTTGCAACCGAACCCTTCTTGAGGCCGCCGGTGTCTGCACCACCCATGGCAGGAGCGCCTTTTTCAAGCTGCTTCATGCCGAGCGAGATGCGTTCCTTCTCGACATCAATGTCGAGAACGATGGCTTTTACCTGCTCACCCTTGTGGTGGAGGTTGAGCGCGTCTTCGCCGGAAATGCCCCAGGCAATGTCGGACATGTGAACCATGCCGTCGACGTCGCCTTCAAGGCCGATGAACAGGCCGAATTCGGTCGCGTTCTTGACTTCGCCTTCAACTGTGCTGCCGACTGGGTGCGTATCCGCAAAGTCGGTCCATGGGTTGGACTGAGCCTGTTTGAGGCCAAGCGAAATGCGACGTTTTTCGGTGTCGACTTCGAGAACGATGACTTCGACTTCCTGCGAAGTGGAAACGATCTTGCCCGGGTGAACATTCTTCTTCGTCCAGCTCATTTCGGAAACGTGAACAAGGCCTTCGATGCCTGGTTCCAGTTCGACGAAAGCACCATATTCGGTGATGTTCGTGACCGAACCGGTGAGCTTGGTGCCAACCGCATATTTCTCGGTTGCGCTATCCCAAGGATCGCTTTCGAGCTGTTTCATGCCAAGCGAGATGCGCTGGGTGTCCTTGTTGATCTTGATGATCTGGACTTTCAGCGTGTCGCCGATGTTGATCATCTCGTTCGGGTGATTGACCCGCTTGTAGCTGAGATCGGTAACATGGAGCAGACCGTCGATGCCGCCGAGGTCAACGAACGCGCCATAATCGGTGATATTCTTGACAACGCCTTCGGTGACCTGACCTTCTGCCAGGGATTCGATGAGACCGCTACGCTGTTCGGCGCGGGTTTCTTCGAGAATGGCACGACGCGAAACAACGATGTTGCCACGCTTGCGATCCATCTTGAGAATCTGGAAAGGCTGGGTGATGTCCATCAATGGCGTGACGTCGCGCACGGGGCGGACATCGACCTGACTGCCGGGCAGGAAGGCCACGGCACCGTCGAGATCAACCGTAAAGCCGCCTTTGACGCGACCGAAGATAACGCCTTCGACACGGTTGCCGTCATCATATTCTTTTTCAAGCTTGTCCCAGCTTGCTTCGCGGCGGGCGCGATCGCGGGACAGCATGGCTTCGCCATTTACATTTTCGATGCGGTCGACATAGACTTCGACTTCGTCACCAATGGAAATGTCGGCTTTTTGACCGGGAGCGGCGAATTCGCGCAGCGCAACACGGCCTTCTGATTTCAATCCTACATCGATGACAGCCATGTCGTTTTCGATGCCGGTTACGGTGCCTTTGACGACGCGGCCTTCAAAGCCCTGGTCTTCGCCACCGAGTGATTCGTTTAACATTGCCGCGAAATCGTCGCGGGTCGGAAATGCCGTTGAGGCCATATGGTTCAATCCTTGATAGTCAATTTTTCTGGCCAGGCGGTTGGTTCCGCCGGTCTTGGACCAAAATTGCAGCGACCACCTCATGTGACCGCCGCATCCCCCAGATAACTGCCAAATATTTGATGTATGCGAGGGCAGGCAGAAATGCCAAAAGCTGCGCCAAAACCGAGCCGGTTATCTACCAACCCGTCTTGCGCACCATTTGTCTGCTATGCCGGATCTTTGTCGCGCCGGCCGCTTGTCTTCGCATTCACCAAGGCAATCGCCTGTTGAATGGCGGCGTCTATAGTCAAATCGGTGGTATCTAGCAAGTCTGCATCTTTGGCGGGCTTGAGCGGTGCCGTGGCGCGATTTGTGTCGCGTTCATCGCGCCGCAAAATGTCGGCGAGAATGTCGTCGAAATTGACCGGCTCGCCGCGGCGCTTCATTTCCTCGAACCGCCGCACCGCACGCGCTTCAGGCGAGGCCGTCACGAACAGTTTTACATCGGCGTTCGGGGTTATGACCGTTCCGATGTCCCGGCCATCCAGCACCGCTCCGCCCGGTTGGTTCGCAAAATCCTTTTGACGCTTGTCGAGTGCCATTCTGACCTCGGGATGAACCGAGACACGGCTTGCGAGGCCGCCGACGACTTCGCTGCGCAAATCCGGATTGTCGAGCAAGGCGCTGTCAAACCGACAGGCAACGAGCGCATCGGCGGGGTTGTCCGCATCTCCACCCTGTTCCCTGACCGTCCAGCCGACCGCACGATAGAGCAGGCCGGTGTCGAGAAAGGGCAGGGCGAAATGTTTCGCCAACTGTTTGGATATCGTGCCCTTGCCGGAGGCGGTCGGGCCATCAACAGCGATGATCATGATTGTTTCCTCGCTTGTGTCCGATAGGCCTTCCACAGGCCGCTGACGGCAATGGTGATCCAGACCATTTCAAGCAGAAAGGACGCCAGATTGAAATGTACCAGCAGCGAGATGGTGAGAAAAATAGCGCCGGCCAGATTCGCGCCATTATATATGAATGCGCTCACGTCTTTGGCATAGACATTATAGGCATAGGCACAGACGATCAAAATGCTGCCCGATATGCCGATGACATTTGCCCAGAACCCATCAAGCATCAGGATGCCAGACTCGCCAAAAGATCCTGGAATCCGGGAAAGCTGGTTTGGACCGGCCGGATATCGTCGACAGAAAGGCCGGATTTTGTCACCAGGCCTGCGATCGCGAAACTCATGGCGATACGATGGTCGAGTGCGGTTTCTATCACCGGTATGGGTTTGCCGCCGGGCAACGGCTTTCCGCCGCTGCCCTCGATCAGCAGGCCATCTTCCTTCTCGGTCAGTTTGACGCCGAGCAGTTCGAGGCCCTTGGCCATCTGTGTCAACCGGTCAGACTCCTTGACCCGCAATTCGTGGAGGCCGCGGGTTGTTGTTTGTCCGCTGGCGACAGCTGCGGCGACAAACAGGATGGGAAATTCGTCGATCATGCTGGGCGCAATATCGGCGGGAACGTCTATGCCGGTCAGCGGGCTGTGTTTAACGTGAATGTCCGCAACCGGTTCACCGCCCACCGTGCGTTTTTTCTTGAAGCTTATGTCTCCGCCCATCCGTCGCAGCAGTTCGAACAGTCCGGCGCGGGTGGGATTGATGCCGACATTTTCGATTAGGATATCGGATCCCGGAACGATCAGGGCTGCAACCGCCATAAAAGCGGCGGAAGAAGGATCTCCAGGCACTTTGATTTTTTGCGGCTGCAGTTCCGCTTCTCCGGTCAGCGATATGACCCGGCAGCCCTCCGCGTCCGTTTCGACATTGATCTCCGCTCCGAAACCCTTGAGCATGGTTTCGCTGTGATCGCGTGTCAGCACCGGTTCGATGATTCGGGTAATACCGGGCGTGTTGAGGCCGGCGAGGAGAATCGCGGACTTCACCTGTGCAGACGCCACGGGCAGGCGATATTCAATCGGTATCGCGGGACAAATGCCTCTGACCGTGAGCGGCAGACAGGCTTTGTGATCCGATGTCTCGCGTGCGCGAATATCCACGCCCATCCGGGAAAGTGGCTCGATGACCCGGCCCATCGGGCGCTTTGTCAGACTCGCGTCGCCGATGAAGGTTGCGCTGATCGCGTGCGATGCAACCAGCCCCATGAGCAACCGTGTCGATGTCCCGCTATTGCCCATGTCGAACGCATTGTCCGGCTGCATGAGGCCGCCGACACCCACGCCATATACCGTCCAGACATCATCCTTTTTCTCGATCCTCGCCCCCATTGCCCGCAAGGCATCGGCAGTCGCGAGGACATCTTCGCCTTCCAGCAGTCCGGTAATCCGGCTTTTGCCAACGGCGAGCGCTGAAAAAATCAGCGCCCGGTGCGAAATGGATTTGTCGCCGGGGACGGAAATATTCCCGGCAAGTGGGCCAGACGGTTTGAACGTAACTGGCTGAGGAGATTTACTGGTCATGTCAGAGCTTTGTTAGCGGAACGCACAAATGATTCGTGCAGGAATATCAAACGGCTTTTGACAGCGCAGCAAAGCTATGGCAAGGCGCGCCGGATTTCGCGGCTGATTTAGATAAAACTTGAATCGCTGCATAGCGGACTTACCTATCAACGAATTGATTTAGACAGGATTTGGACACCAGCCATGGTTAAACCGGAATGGGGCACAAAACGCACATGCCCGAAATGTGGAACGCGCTTTTACGATCTGGGCAAGGAAGACCCGGCGACCTGTGTTGAATGCGGGGAAAGCTTTGTACCCGAAGCCGTGCTGAAATCCAAACAGCCGATGCCTTTCGAAGTCGCGCCGAAGAAGGATGCGAAGAAGGAAGAAGACACGGTTGATGATGATGATCTGGACGTCAACATTGACGACGACGATCCGTCGCCGGACAATGAAGTTGATCTTGGTGGTGACGACGATCTGGGTGTCAGCAAGGGCAAAGGTGACGACGAACCCGACGATACCTGATTTTTGATTTGCTTTTTGAAGAGCGCTTGGATTAAAGGCGCTCTTCATATGGGGCCTTAGCTCAGCTGGGAGAGCGCTTCGCTGGCAGCGAAGAGGTCAGCGGTTCGATCCCGCTAGGCTCCACCATTTATACCATCCCAAGAAGTCCTAAATTGTCTCTGAATCCCTTGATATTCTAAGGTTTTTTGGCTTGCATGGATTTCTATATGTTCCTATAATGTTCCTCACAACCCCACATCTACCCCCACACATTGTGGGGTTGATTGTGGGGTTAGAGAAGGGGAGCGAGTGAAAGGATGATGGAAAATGGGAAAGCTCTCCGCAGCAAAGATTCGAGCCCTCAAGGAACCCGGTAGATATAGTGATGGCGACGGGTTAATTCTCACTTTGAAAGCGCCTAAGGTGGGCAACTGGACATTGAGAGCGACAATCAATGGCCGCAGACGTGATATTGGATTGGGCGCTCTATCGCTGGTTACATTGGCAGAAGCACGCGAAGCAGCTTTCGAAATGCGCAGGGATATCTCTCGAGGTCTTGATCCAATTCTGGAACGCAAGCGCAAACAATTGGTTATTCCGACATTTGAGGAAGCGGCTCGGTCGGTTTTCGAAGAACAAAGGGAGGGATGGAAAAATGCCAAACATATTTGGCAATGGATGGCTACCCTCGAACGCCATGTGTTTCCAGTAATTGGAGATCGATTGGTCAACGATATCGAAGGACCAATTATTCGTGAAGTTCTGTCTCCAATTTGGCTTGA
>CAJQNR010000038.1 GCA_905479715.1 uncultured Sphingorhabdus sp. | reverse complement strand
ATCAAGAAAGCCCGGGTGCGCAAACGTGCGACATCGTTATTCCGGGTTTCGACTGACCATCGCACGGTCGGACGGACCGGCATATTGCTCTATCTGTCGATGCGCGAACATCGTGCCGAGATTGTGGCAGACGACGCCATTTTGGCAAAGGTGGAGCCATCGATATGGGGCGATGCAATGGTTGCGATGATTGATCTTGTGCGCTCGGGCGCGCCGGGCGAAGGAATGGCGGAGGCCGTGCGCCAAATGGGCATCGTCCTGTCGGAACATTTTCCAAAAACTGAACACAACCCCAACGAGCTTCCTGACAGGTTGATCGAACTTTGAGCGACGGAGACGGCGCAATAGTCGAAATCATGTGGGAAGGTCGGTTCATCACGGCCAAGCGCGAAGGCAAATGGGAATATGTCTCGCGCAGCCGGGGAATCAGGGCTGCCGTGATTCTGGCGATTGACGAAGATCATGTGCTTCTGGTCGAGCAATATCGTGTGCCGCTCGGCAAGAACTGCATCGAGCTTCCAGCTGGACTGGTCGGCGATCATGACGACAATGCCGACGAAGACGCATCGATCGCGGCAATCCGGGAACTGGACGAAGAAACCGGTTATCGGGCAAAAACGATGGAGAATTGCGGCGAATATTTTTCTTCACCGGGCATGGTGTCGGAAAGCTTTTCGCTTTTCAAAGCCCATGGCTTGACGAAAGTCGGTGAAGGTGGTGGCGTCGACAGCGAAAATATCACCGTCCATCGCGTCGCATTGACCGACATGGCGAGCTTCATTCAACAGAAGCGCCTTGAAGGCCTTGCTATAGATGTTAAACTTTTACTGTTTTTTCCATTAGGATAGACATCCTACTGACAGAAATCCGACAAAAACTGCTAGCGAAAATTATCCGCATAAGCCTGTATCTTCAGCTTTTTTTCTGGTGTCGGAATGATCAGATAATCGATTGCATGCTTATCCGCATAGGCCTTTGCCGCTTCACAGGAGGAAAAGGTCAGCTTCACCTGCCGCTGCGTATCACCGGATCCTGCCCAACCGGTGAGCGGATCGGGTTTTCGCGGTTCTGACGGTTCAAATTCCAGCACCCATTTATCGGTCAGCGCCCGGCCCGACTGCATCGCGTTTCTGGGATTTTGATATATTCGTGCAGACATTTTAAGTTCCTGTCCTGAGCCGCATCAATAAGCGCGGGAAATGGCAAATTCAACCGCTTCGGTCATTGCGTCGCGACCTTTTCCGGAAGCAAAAATACCCAGCGCGTCAATGGCACGCTGACCATAGTGCCGGGCCCGCGACATTGTGTCGTCAATCGCACCCGTTGTGCGCAGCAAGCCTGTCGCGCGGATGAGGTCATCGTCCGACGATTTATGACCGATAATCGCATCTTTCCAGAATTTACGCTCTTCCTCGCTACCCCGCGAATAGGCCAATATGACCGGCAAGGTTACCTTGCCTTCGCGGAAATCATCGCCGGCATCTTTGCCCATCGTTTCGCGGTCAGAGCTATAATCGATCGCATCATCGACCAACTGGAACGCTATCCCCAAATTGCGGCCATAGCTGTCCAAGGCCAATTCAATTTCTTCATCACATTCTGCAACAACCGCAGATATCCTGCTGGCAGCGGCAAATAGAGCAGCCGTTTTCGCACCAATAATATCAAGATATCTATCTTCGCTGGTATCAATCTTGCGCTGGGCCGTGAGCTGATTGACTTCCCCTTCGGCAATTACGGCCGATGCATTGGATAAAATCTTCAGCACTTTCAGCGACCCATCTTCAACCATTAGTTCGAAGGCGCGGCTGAACAGGAAATCGCCGACGAGAACCGTTGCCGGATTGCCAAAAATCAAATTGGCAGCGGCTTTACCACGCCGCAAATCCGAACCGTCTACAACATCATCGTGAAGCAGGGTCGCGGTATGAATAAATTCTACTGCAGCCGCCAGTTTGAAATGGCGATCCCCCGAATATCCGATCAGCTTCGCTGCGGCCAGAGTCAACATCGGACGCATCCGCTTGCCACCCCCAGCAATAAGATGTCCGGCGAGTTCAGGAATAAGAGGAATTTCCGATTGCATCCGGTCCAGAATCACGCTGTTGACCTGATTCATGTCGCTGGCGACCAGAGACATGATGGGCTCAAGCGAAGGTGCGGAATCCCGCCCGAATTGATGGATCGTTGCTGACATGTTGCACCGGATGTGGCAATTCACTAGGGATAAGGCAAGTGAAATCAGACCATTTGGGGTTGCGTCGCGCGCATGCATGGCAAAATCTACGAAAGGCAAAAACCGGGCGACAAATCATGGATGAAAAGCTGCAACAATTTCGCGAAAGCATCAACAATATCGATGCCGCGCTAGTGTTCATGCTCGCCGAACGTTTCAAGGTGACCCAGGCAGTAGGCGAATATAAAGCCAAAAATGATCTGCCACCGGCCGACGGTGCGCGTGAACGGGAGCAGATTGCACGCCTGCGTCAGCTTGCCAGCGATGCCAAGCTCGATCCCGAATTTTCAGAAAAATTCTTGCGATTCATCATTGATGAAGTGATCCGCCATCACGAACGGATTCGGGGCGAAACAGACTAAGCGTCGGCACCTTCTGATTTGGGCAATCTCAGCCGCACCAGCAACCCGCCCAAGTCCTCGCTTTCTTCCAGCGATACCGAACCATCATAAATTTCTGCGACATCGCGGACAATGGCTAAACCCAGCCCCGTACCGGGCTTGCCGCTGTCGAGCCGTGCGCCGCGGTCAAATATCCGCTGCCGATCTTCTTCAGGGATACCGCGGCCATCATCTTCGATCAGCAATTCGACAAATTCGTCACTGGCCTCGACGGTAATGAACACACTCCCGCCACCATATTTGGCAGCATTTTCGACAAGATTGCCGATCATTTCGTCAAGATCCTGGCGCTCGACTGAAACGACCGCTTCTTTGTCGCCATCGATATCGATACGGACATGCGGATAGAGCCGTCCGACGGCACGTTCCACGGCCTGCAGGCTTTGCCAGACCTTGGCTCGGCTGTGAGCATGGCCGCGACGTCCCACTGCCCGCGCGCGGGCAAGATGATGATCGACCTGTCGCCGCATCACGCCGGCTTCGCGAATCACTGTATCAGCGAGATCGTCGGCTTTGGCGGTGGCACTGTTCATTATCACGGTGAGCGGCGTTTTCAGCGCATGAGCCAGATTTCCGGCATGCCGGCGCGCTTCCTCTGCCTGTTTCTCATTATGGTCGAGCAATGCGTTGAGTTCATCCACCATCGGGGTGACTTCATTGGGCATCGGTTCCACCACCCGGCGTTGTTGTCCGGTTCGCATCGCTGCAATAGCGCTACGAATTTTACGTAGTGGCCACAGACCATAGAGTGTCTGCAGCGCCGCCATACCGATCAGTCCGAGCGCCAGAATCAGAAAACTGTTGACCAAGATCGAGCGAATATTGGCAATCTGGGCATCCAGGCCATCGCGGCTCTGTGCGACCTGAAACAACCATTTCGTATCGGAATCCGGCAGGATAATTGTGCGTTCCAGTAACCGTAACGGTTCGTCAGGAAATTGTTTGCTGTCATATATATGTGTTTCACGGTCATCGTGACTGGTATTCGCTTCCAGCGTCCGGTCCCACAGCGACCGGGAAGGGAAGTCATCATGCCCTTCCCCGCTGATCTGCCAATACAGACCACTATTGGGTTCGAGAAAGCGCTGATCACCCAGAGGGCGGTTCAGGAATACCTCGCCATCTGGTCCGATCTCGGCCGACGCAATCATTGCCGTCAGCACATATTCCAGCTGATTGTCGAAATTACGGGTTACCGCGTCGGTAAGGACCCTGTCCAGCGCGAAGCCACCGCCAAAAAGCAGAATGACAATCCATGCCGCAGCAATCCCGATCATCCGGCGACCGAGTGAGCCGGTGGTCTGGGTGCCTAGCCGAGAATGGGTTGTCGGTGCCTTTTCATCGACCGGAATATCTATCTGGCTGGATTCATTCAGGCTTCAGGATCCTCTAGACTATAACCAAGCCCGCGGATCGTCGAAATAACGTCCGCACCGAGTTTCTTGCGAATGCGGGTAACAAATACTTCAATAGTGTTTGAATCCCGATCGAAATCCTGATCGTAAATATGTTCAATCAACTCAGTCCGGGACACCACTTTTCCCTTATGGTGCATCAGATAGGACAAGAGCTTATATTCCTGTGCCGTCAGCTTGACCGGACTGCCATCCAGCGTAACTTTGCCTGATCGCGTATCAAGACGCACGGCACCCGCAGTAAGCTCCGACGAAGCATTGCCAGAGGCGCGACGGATAAGCGCCCGCAGCCGGGCAATCAATTCTTCGGTCTGAAACGGTTTTGCCAGATAATCATCGGCACCGGCATCAAGCCCGGCAACCTTGTCCGACCAGCTATCGCGGGCCGTTAGCACCAGCACCGGAAAATTGCGCTCTTCCTTACGCCAGCGATCCAGTACGGTCAGTCCGTCTATTTCGGGCAGCCCCAGATCCAGAATCACCGCGTCATAATCTTCGGTCGAACCCATGAAATGGCCATCCTCGCCGTCTGTCGACAGGTCGATGGCATAGCCATTGGCTTCCAATGTCGATTTGAGCTGTTGTCCCAGCGTGGGTTCGTCTTCAACGATCAAGACCCGCATGCTTGTCCTCCGAAATAATGCTTAATTCTGTAGAATAGCCTATATCACCATCCCGAAAACGCACAATGATTTAGAAAATCCGAGAGTTTGGAAATAGAAGAAATAGCCGATCCCGCTCAGCGGGTCTGGCGCAAGATTGTACCCGTTCGACCATCAACATCAATGAACACAACCCGCCCATCGCGGATGAACTTCAGCCGATAGACTTGCGCGCTGGGATCAAATTCCGGACCTATATATTCACTGCCCGCCATTCTTGGTAAAATCTGGTTCTCGATCGAACGGATTGATTTCACCTTGCCGGCCATCATCTGCGCGCGTGCTTCATTCTGCTCGCCGCGACGATCCTTAGCCGAAAGCAACTGCGGTGTGATCGCCGTCAGGCCGACCACAAGAAGCGATAAAAAGGCGGTTTTCTTCAACATCGTTCCCTTTACTAGTCTCGGCGGTTTTAACATCAGGTGAATGGCAGGTTCAGGCTAGGGACGGTTCGATTAACGGGTCATTTCATATGTTATGTTCAGCGAAACGACGGTTCCAACCTGCCCCGGCACCACCGGCGGAGACGATGCAGTGGATGCCTCCATCCGCATCATGAGGGCTTCGGACTGGTGGGACATGCCTTCGCTGATCGAAAGCACCCGGACGCCTGTATAACCTTCGGCGCGCGCATAGCTCATCGCCCGCGTTCTGGCACTGTCAAGCGCGCGCTCCCGCGCCATATCCTTCAATTGGCTATCATCACTAATCGAGAAAGACGGGCCATTCAAATTGGTGGCGCCGCTGCTGACAATCGCATCGAGAATCTTGCCGAGCTTGGAAATATCCTTCACGGTCGCAGAAACCTGATTGGAGACAACATAGCCGACAAAGCGGTTCTCCCGGCTTTCCTGATCATAATCATAATCCGCCCGCAGATTGATTCCCGTGGTCTGAATATCTTTTTCGACAATGCCCAGCGATTTGAGCCGGTCAATTACTGCGCGTGCCTGTACCGAATTGTCACGGAGGGCCTGCGTCGCGGTCGGAGCCTTGGTTTCGACACCGGTGCTGAATGTGGCGGTATCCGGCGCGCTGTCGACCTGTTCCGACACGCTAAGTTCAATTACCGGATTCTGGGCGACAATCTCGACATTTGCAGCTTGCGCAATACTTGAAGGAAAAAGGGCTAAAGCCGAACCGGCCAATAAGATTGAAAATTTCATGCTTTCCTCCATTTGTTCAGTCCCGTTTAGAATGGTTAGCCTGAACCGCACCTATATAATTATAACGGATTTTACGCGTGTGTTTACCCGGTTGTCCATCTCCAATATGACGACCATCGATCTCGACAACGGGCATAACCAACAAGGTCGATGAAGAAACAAATGCTTCTGCCGCATTTTTTGCTTCCTCGATCGAAAAGGCGCGCTCCTCGATCGTCAGCCCCATGGCCTTTGCCTGTGCGAGCATTTCTATCCGGGTAACACCGGGCAGAATACGGCGGTCGAGCTGATGTGAAATCAGGACACCGTCCCGATTGATAATATGTGCGTTCTGGGAGGTCCCTTCGGTAACCATATCATCCTGCGTCATCCAGACATCGTCGATTCCGGCAGCCACCGCCTCCATTTTCATAAGAGAGGCGTAAAGCAGCTGTGTCGTCTTGATGTCGCATCGTTGCCAGCGGAGATCCGGCCGAGTTATGATCCGCATTCCGCGATCCGCCATAGGATTTTCGATCAGTACGCGGTTCTGGGTAAAGGCAAATATCGTCGGGGTAGTATCCGGTGCAGGCCAGCGATAGTCCCGCTCATCCATCACCCCACGTGAAACCTGCAGATAGACCAGCCCTTCTCGGAGACCGTTTTCCGCAACCAGATTTTCCGATATGGATGACCAGTCGGCAAAAGCGTTGATCGAAAGTTCGCCCAGCGACCGTTCCAGCCGTGCAATGTGACGCTCCATATCAATCAAATGGCCATTGATAACGGATATCACTTCGTAAACCGCGTCCGAAAAAAGCAGTCCACGGTCAAATATCGAGATCTTGGCAGATGTTTTGGGAAGATAATCGCCGTTGAGATAGACTGTTTCCAATTCCCGTTCCCATCGCACAAATTGCCAATTCCACGCCTTACAATCCGATAAGGCGCGGCAGGTCAATGCCTTTGATCGAAAGAGAAGACTTGAGCCGGAGCGCGCTTGGCCCTAACGCCCGGGAACCATGGCTCAACCCCCTATCTTTGCATATGAGAATCTGTCGCTCCATCAGGGGGAAGGCTGGCTATTTGAAAATCTCGACCTGCACGTCGGGCCCCGCGACCGGCTTGCCCTGATCGGCCGCAACGGCGCCGGCAAGACGACGCTGCTGCGTCTGATCGCCGACCAGATCGAAGCGGACAAGGGCCAGCGGATGATCCAGCCGGGCACGAATATCGTCTATCTGGAGCAGGAGCCCGATTTCACTCCGTTCGAAACTTTGCGTGATTTTGCCATATCGGGCGAGCAAGGCCCTGCCCCGCACGAGGTCGAAGCGATCGCCGATCAATTGGGCACCGATCTTTCCAAGGCAGCGGCAAAAGCCAGCGGCGGTGAGAAACGCCGGGCGGCGATCTGCCGGGCATTGGCCTCCGATCCCGATCTTTTGCTGCTCGACGAACCGACCAACCACCTCGATCTTGGCGCGATTGACTGGCTGGAGGACTGGCTCGGCCGCTATAAAGGCGCTTTCATCACCATTTCGCACGACAGAACCTTCCTGACCCGGCTGACCAAACAGACGATCTGGCTGGATCGCGGCGCATTGCGGCGGCAGGAAATCGGTTTTGGCGGCTATGATGCGTGGATGGAGAAAATCCATGCTGACGAAGCACAGGCCGCCAGCAAAATTGACGCAAAGCTGAAGCTCGAGGCACGCTGGCTGGAACGCGGTGTCACAGCACGGCGCAAGCGCAATCAGGGGCGGCTTGAGAAATTGTGGGAAATGCGCGCCGCTCGCGCAGCAATGATCGGCCCCGCTGGCACGGCCAATCTCAAGATCCAGAATGACGACAGCCGGACAAAATCGGTGATCACTGCGGAGAATATCTCAAAATCGTTTGGCGAAGGCGAAAATGCCCGCCAGATCATCCGCGACTTTTCGCTGCGCATTCAGCGCGGCGACCGGATCGGCATAGTCGGCGCCAATGGCGCCGGCAAAACCACATTGCTGAAGATGCTCACCGGCGAACTCAAACCAGATAGTGGAAAGGTGACTCTCGCCAAGACGCTCAATGGCGTTTTCATCGACCAGCAGCGCAGCCTGCTCGAAGGCAATAAATCGGTCCGTGATGTGCTCGCAGATGGCAGCGACTGGGTCGATGTGCGCGGCGACAAGAAACATGTGCAGGGCTATCTAAAGGAATTCCTGTTCGCTCCGTCGCTGATCGATGCAAAAGTCGGCACATTGTCTGGCGGAGAACAGTCGCGGCTGCTGCTGGCGCGGGAATTTGCTCGGATGTCCAATCTGCTGGTGCTCGATGAACCAACCAACGATCTCGACCTAGAAACGCTGGACCTTCTGCAGGAAGTGATCGCCGATTATGAAGGCACCGTACTGCTGGTCAGCCATGACCGCGATTTTCTCGATCGTACGGTGACCGTGACGCTCGGGTTGGATGGTAGCGGAACGGTGGACATTGTTGCCGGCGGCTATGCCGAATGGGAAGCCCGGCGCAAGCCGCGAACCCCGGCACAGAAAACGGCATCAAAACCAGCGCAGCCGGCTAATCTGGGAGCGCCCAAAACCACGAATTCCAGCAAGAAACTGAGCTACAAGGACCAACGGGATTATGATCAGCTACCCGATCGGATAGAAGCAATCGACGAGCGCATGGCGGAAATCGAAGAGGCGCTGGCGGATCCCAATCTCTACACGCGGGATTTCCCCCGCTTTGAAGAATTGACCAAAGAGAATAGCGCGTTGATCGACGAAAAAGATACTGCCGAGATGCGGTGGCTGGAACTGGCGGAAGAAGTCGAACGCCTTGGCGACTCCTGATCAGCCCGGCAGGCGGTAGAAAATTGCCAGCCGGTCGAGCGCGATTTTCAGCACCAGCTTTCCGGACCGCGCAGGCCAACCGAGATTCTTTTCAGCGACCGGCGTCCCTTCCCCGCCGCAAATGATCCGCCAGGCAATATCCGACAGGTCACTTCCCAAATGGTCGATGGCATTTTCGAAGCGTAACTTGGCCGCTAGCTGAGCTTCGGACTCGTTCAACATTACCGATGCACCGCGTTTTCCCCCTGCCACCGGCGCTGCGTCCCAGCGCATCGTAATATGCGGCGCCAGATTGGCTCTTTCCCAATCGGCACGTAGCTTTTCGCCCGCGTCAAACTGCCGGTCGGACAAATGGCCTCTCGCATGAAGCCAGCCCAGGGGAGATTCCGACAAATTGACCGTTACGCTTCGCACGCGTTTCCGCTTTGATCGGCGATCATATCGCTCATCCCCATCCTGCGGTAGCGCGCGCTCTGCAAGCAAGCGAGGATCCGATGGCGTTTTGGCGATTTTTGTTGGCATGACATCTCCAAATTGGTTGCTTTTATATCCTTGCCATTTCAGCCATATTGTAGGAAAGGATAAATCCATATAGGTTTGGAGATACAAAATGATCAGCCGTATCAGAGACGTGCGCAAGGCCAAAGGGTTGACGCTCGACGAAGTTGCCGGACGGTGCGAACCGCCGACGACCGCGCAAACCATCGGGCGACTCGAAACCGGCGCACGCACCTTGTCCCTTGGCTGGTTGAACCGGATTGCCAATGCCCTGGGCGTCGACAGCGCGGCGCTCCTTGCGTTGCCAGATCAGGAAGAACTGCCGGTGGCAGCAATACTCGACCACAAAGGTGCACACGCATTGGGCAAGATCGAGAATATTTATCAGCCAACAATCGAACCGGCGATGGTAGCGCTACGGGTCAAGAGCAGCGTCGGCGATTATCGTGCCGGCGACGATGTCTGGCTATCACGGCGTACCCCTGAACAATTTAGCGCCGCTCTCAATCGTGACATATTGGTCCCTCGCCCCGCGGGGCGCTATTTGTTCGGCCGCCTGATCGGTCGCGAAGGCAATCGCTTGCAGATTCTTCCCCTCGGCAGCGGTGCACGACAGCAGATTGTCAGCGATCCCGAATGGATCGGAGTCGCAGTGCGGCTGGTAAGGGAGCTTTAGGGCCATTGTGCTAGGTACCCTGCCATGACCCAACCGCTCCATATTCTGACGCTATCGACGTTATTCCCCAATGCCGGAGCGCCGAATTTCGGGATATTTGTCGAACGGCAAACAGCCGAACTAGCCGGTCGTACAGCAACTTCACTGACGGTCATAAATCCCATCGGTATTCCACCCTGGCCATTGAACAAAATAGGGCAATATCGAGCGTTGAACGCTCTCCCTGAGCATGAAGAATGGCACGGGCTCGATATCTACCGTCCCCGCTTCAAGCTTATTCCGAAGATCGGTGGCGCTGGCAATCCAAGGCGGATCGCCGATGCCCTGCTGCCCTTGATAAAGGAATTGCACGAGAAGGCTCCATTTGATGTCATTGATGCAGAATTTTTCTACCCCGATGGCCCCGCCGCGATGCGGTTGGCTGCGGCGCTCGGCATATCCTTCACGATAAAGGCACGCGGTGCGGACATCCATCACTGGAGCAGCGATCCGAAATGCCGGGATCAAATATTGCAAGCAGCCAGGAAGGCGACCGCCTTATTGGCGGTATCCGAAGCACTGAAGCAAGATATGATCGCACTCGGCATGGATGGTGGCAAGATAACCGTCCATTATACCGGGCTGGACCAGAACAAGTTTATCCCGGTTGACAGGAACGCGGCCAAGCGGGCACTGCGCGTGAGCGGTCCGTTGTTCATCACCACTGGAGCACTAATCAAGCGCAAGAATCAGGATCTGGTGATCCGCGCCATGGCAAGCTTTCCCGATGCCCAGCTGGTGCTCGCTGGCAAGGGCGAAGAAGAGCAAAATTACAGGACGCTGGCCAAGCAACTGGGCATTTCCGACCGTATCCGCTTCTTGGGCAGCGTTCCGCATGATCAACTGCCTCAACTAACCGCAGCAGCGGATATCGCGATTCTCGTTTCCAAGTCCGAAGGCCTTGCCAATGCGTGGGTCGAAGCGCTTGCCTGCGGAACGCCGGTGATTATCAGCGAAGCGGGTGGTGCGCGGGAACTGGTGACCAGTCCAGTCACCGGACGGATTGTCGATCAGAATGTCGAAGCGATTATTACGGCCATCAAGGCAATCCTGAAACAACCGCCGGAACAGGAGATGGTCCGATCATCGGTCAATCGGTTCAGCTGGAAAAACAATGGCGATCAATTGCGGACGATATTGGCCAAAGCCGCAGGAAAAATTTAGGTCAGAGGCAGAAATGCGCCGATTATCCAGCGTTCTTCAGCTCGCAATATACCCCATGTTCGCGCCGCAGCCCGGCTGTCCATGACCTCCAGTCCCATGCCCGCCGCCTCTACTTCGCGCCGGAAGGCGGTCGGCGGCTGCAACATCGACGGGCCGCTGCCCAACAGCAGAAATTCAGGAGCGGGAGAGAGGTTCAAGCAGGACAAAATCTCAGCAAGATCAAGCCCATCCAAATTCGAACTGGTCCAGCCCAAAGCCTGTTCGGGCGAAATCAAAAGCCCCTGGTTGAACCGCTGATCGCCGATCTTGAAGCCATTGGATGTGAATCCGGTGATAACCGGGCCGACAAAATCGACATCTTTGCGCAGCTCTACCAAAGTTTAGCCAACCTGCTCCGGTCCGCCCACCCTCTCGGCTTTGTCGCTGCCTGAATCCGTCGGTACGAATGTATCCGGTCCGACCTTGAGCCAGATCAGGATCGGAGCAGCCATATAGACGGAACTATAGGTGCCAACAAAGACGCCGAAGAACATTGCCACCGAGAAACCGAAAATCACATCGGGGCCCCAGAGGATCAGACCGCCAAGTGCGATCAGCATGGTCAGGCTGGTCATCACCGTCCGTGCCAGCGTCTCGTTAACCGACAGGTCGAGCAAGGCGATGATATCCATCTTGCGATATTTCTTCAGATTCTCACGAACCCGGTCAAACACGACGATCGTATCGTTTAGCGAATAGCCGATGATTGTCAGCAGTGCCGCGACAATATTGAGATTGAACTCCATCTGGGTCAGCGCAAACAAGCCAAAGGTCAGCGCTACGTCATGGACCAGCGCGAACAGGGCGCCAATACCAAACTGCCATTCAAAACGTATCCAGATATAGATGGATATCGCGATCATTGCGAACAGCAGCGAATATGCGCCGGTTTCAAAAAGTTCCGCCGACACCTTACCGGACACCGACTCCACCCCGTCGATGCGGACATCGGGATAATCTGCCTTGATCGTTGATACGATCTTTTCGGTCATTTCATTAGCGGCTTCCGGACGTGATTCCGCTTCGGTTGGCAGCCGCATCCGGATCGACACCTCATTGGCATCACCAAATCGCTGAATCGTTGCTTCACCGTAGCCAAGGCCACCGATCCGATCACGCAATTCGGCAATCGGCGCGGTTTCGGTCTCGGTAAAAGTCGCCTGAATCATCTGGCCGCCAATAAAGTCGACGCCAAAATTCAGGCCCTTGGTAGCAACCAGCCCGATCGATGCTATGATCGTCAATATGCTGAATGCCATGGCGATATTGCGCCATTTCAGGAAACCGATATTGGTATCATCCGGGACAAGTTTCAGTAGTTTCATATCACCAACTCCTGCGGACGGGCGCGTCTGACCCAGAGCGCCACCAGCATCCGGGTTACGACAACGGCGGTGAATACGGAAGAAACGATGCCGATCATCAGTACGACCGCGAACCCCTTGACCGGACCGGAACCGAACATGAAGAGCAAGACACCGGCAATCACATTGGTTACGTTGGCATCGAGAATGGCTCGCGATGCTTCCTTATAGCCCACTTCAATCGCCTGGACCACGCGTCGCCCTCGCCTGCGCTCTTCCCTGATCCGTTCATTGATCAGCACATTGGCGTCGACAGCCGACCCCACGGTAAGGACAAAGCCCGCAATACCCGGCAATGTCAGAGTGGCATTGAACATCGCCATCACCCCGACAATGATGAACAGATTTAGAGCGAGAGCGAAATTGGCATACATGCCAAATCGGCCATAGGTGACGACCATGAACGTCAAGACAGCAACGGTGGCGATGATCGAGGCGATCATGCCTTTGTCGATCGAATCCTTGCCAAGATCAGGGCCAACCGTGCGTTCCTCAACGATCTTCAATTCCACCGGTAGCGCGCCGGATCGCAGCGCGATAGCCAACTGGTTCGCGCTTTCAACGGTAAAATTACCGGAGATCTGAGCAGACCCGCCAAGAATCGGTTCGTTGATATTGGGCGCAGAAAGCACCTGACCATCCAATATGATGGCAAAGGGCCGCCCGACATTATTCTGCGTCAAACGGGCAAATTTTGCGCCCCCCTCGCTATCGAAGGTGATATTGACGACCGGTGCGTTGGTTTGCTGGTCAAAACCCTGACCGGCATCGGTCAGCTTGTCGCCACTAATGCCGCCAAGACGCTTGACCGCGATATTGGGCAGTCCGGTCGGATTGTCGGGATAGGGAAAAATCTGGCTGCCTACCGGTGGACGGCCCTCTGCCACGGCATTGGGATCCGCTTCAAAATCAACCAGTTTGAATTCGAGTTTTGCGGTCTGGCCCAGCAACGCCTTTAGCGCTTCGGGGTCATCGAGTCCCGGGACCTGTACAACAATCCGGTTGTCTCCCTGCCGGATGATCGTAGGTTCACGCGTACCCATTTCATCGATCCGGCGACGGATCACATCGGTTGCGGTTTCCATGGCGTTCTCGACAGCATTTTCCAGACCCGCTGCCGTTGGAGTCAGAACAAAGCGCGTGTCATCGCGCACTTCAATATCCCAGTCACGCTGGCCGGTCAGACCAGCACCGCTGGTCAGCGGCAGAATTGCTTCGCGTGCAGCATCAACCTGGGTGCTGTCGCGCACCATGAAGCTCAACACGCCGTTTTTGCGGGAAATATCGCCGATACCGATCCGCGGGTTGGCGCGGCGCATTTCCGCCCGCACCGATTCTTCCATCGTCTCGAGACGGGTCGTCGCGACATCAGCCGGATCGGCTTCCAGCAAGATGTGACTGCCGCCCTGAAGATCGAGCCCCAGATTGATGGTTTCATTCGGTAAAAAGCTAGGCCAATATTTTTGACCGCTCTCGCCAATCAGGCTGGGAATTGACATCAGCACGCCAAAGGCCAGCAGCAGAGAGATGGAAATGACTTTCCAGCGCGGGAAATCGAGCATCGAAACTAACTTTCTATATCACCGCGTTCAGTCGTTCGCAGGTTTGGCACCACCGCGTGGCATGACATCCGTCAGAGTCGCCTTGACCGCTTTGACGCGGACACCGTTGGCAATCTCGACTTCTACAAATTCATCGTCAACCTTTACGGCCTTGCCAACCAGTCCACCACCGGTCACGACTTCGTCATTCTTCTTGACCGCACCGATCTTGCCCTGATGTTCTTTCATCTTCTTCTGCTGGGGGCGGATCAGCAAGAAATAGAAAACCGCAAAAATCAGCACCAGCGGCATGATCGACATCAGAAAACCCCCGGCGCCACCAGCGCCCGCTGCGGCAGATAATATAGAAATACTTGTCATGAACCCGTCCCAATTATTACAAATTTTTATGTGTGGTGGCGCGGCTCATGTTTCAAGCCCCTGAACTGCCAACCCCAATGATGCGCGCGCCTATCACGCGCTCACCGACGGCGCAATATAATCCGTATACCGGAAAGGTTGGACGCATGTCGCAAACGACTTGCCAAGCCCCATCGACCTCCATATATGCGCAGCCTCGGTCGGGACGTAGCGCAGCCTGGTAGCGCATCACACTGGGGGTGTGGGGGTCGGAGGTTCGAATCCTCTCGTCCCGACCAGTTTTCAGCCATTTTTTAAAATGCTGAATTCTTATATCACTGCTGTAAGTGCAATGTAAGTGCAGATTTTCTGTTTTTGTTCTCCAAAGCATCACCATCATCCCGGGGATCATCATCGGAGGAATATTTGCGCCAACCAGATAGGTTCTTCAAATATGAGATCGCCTGAATTGGAATAGTGCCAAACATCACCATCCGGACACTTGCCGCAAATACTAACTTTTAATCAGTAGGTCGCTGGTTCGAACCCAGCAGGGCTCACCATAATACGTTGAAGATAAACGATTTTCTGACAGAATGATATTCGAAGTTGCAATATTTGCAACTTGGGTAGCATTTTGGGTAGCAAATGGAAGAAATTCCAATATTCGAAGAACTGATGATGGACCAGTTCTTTCAAAGGTAGGGAATACAACAGCGTTGATTGCTAAACCAACGAACCATCCAACCCAAAACAGTGATAAATGTAAAAACGATTTCCGGTAGCGGCGCCTGCTACCATTTCTCGTCGCGAGTAAACTCGACTGCGGTCGCGTCAAGATCTTTCGCCAATTGATTGAACTCACGATATGCTCCAAGGCGCTCTAGACCATCAAGTCGCTGATCGCCGGAAAGGCGGTCCATGCGGGTTCGAATTAGCGCCGCCACAATTTTCAATGTTGCTGGATCTGGCTTGGTCATAGTTGCGTTGTATCACGATTCAAATTGCGATGCGAACAAGAGCTTTAGGTGTTCAGCGAAACAACACCAGAGGGCAGACGAATAAGATGTGTCATGGTAATCTTTTTTTCTGACAAAAATAAACACTGATTGAACAATCCTGGCTAAAGATGATCGCGTTATCCTGAGCAGTCGATGCTGGGGGGGATCGGAGGTTCGAATCCTCTCGTCCCGGCCAGTTTTCAGCCATTTTTTCAAAATGCTGAATTCTTATATCACCGCTGTAAGTGCAATGTAAGTGCGGATACTCTCTTTTTGTTCTCATCGCACCCTATGGATTTCACGCTCATTCTAGAACATGGTCAAAAAGATCAACCAAATAGGTTCAATTGAAAACAATTTCAATTGAGCGATCTTGGCATGACAAATCAGGCTTTCCTATACTATTTTCAGAAAGTGGCAGTCGCACGTCAGGCTTGAACGACCTGCTGGTCGATCACACCACATGGGGATGAGCCGTCAATTCCGCGCCCTTCGATGCGAATAGGGTCACCAAAAGACAGGAACGGCGTTGTGGCTAGGCCCTTGTCGCGGATCACCTCGATCGCACGAACCTCTGAAATACAGCTTGATCCGACTTCTGTATAGTTTGAATCGGAAACGGTACCCGACTCAATAATCGTTGCCGCTACCAGATCGCGCGTCAATGCAGCATGAGCAACCAGTCCCTGGAAACCAAAATCCATGGCTGCACCAAAACGTTCACCGTACAAGTCAATTTATAAGTCGTGTCAAACACGCCATCTTTCTAGACTTCACCCAGTTCATCGGGTGTCACCGCAAAGGGCACCATCGAACAGGCCGGTTTTGCCTGCACCCAACCAAAGCCGGTTGCCATTTCTATCGGAGCAATCGCGCGCAAAGAGCAGTCGTTGATTTTGACGATTAGTCTGATGTGTTTCGTTGCGTCCGTAGCGCATGTTCCCATTGGAACATGATCTACAATAACACCGAACTCGCCTTCAAAATCAATACCATGTTCGATAGTGGGCAACGACACATCTTCGGTCGGGCCGAAAAACCGATCCGAACACCCTGATACATGAGCGGTTTGTCGGTATTGATTGGATCCAGACCAAACGCGACTTGCATAAGGTCTCCATGAGTTGAAAAGGCAGAGCCGTCGAGCCATTGCCAGCTGCGCGGCATCAGCGCAGCACAGTCGGTGGTCGCAAACTCTTCACCTTCCCCCGAAAAAAGGCGATCAAGTGCTTTGGCAACGCTCGGCTGAACCACTTGCCAGTCACCGAAAACAGCGAGCAAATTGGTTGCCGGACCATCGACCCGAAAAACAGCGCCTCCTGCATCACCGTCCGCTCGCCCATCATCGCAGCATCTCCCGCCTCTACAGGAATGCTGAATCGCATCTCTACAATGCTGACAAGACCGAGTTTTTCAACACAACCCGCCCTCTTGTCGGTCGGTCGACCACCTCTTCGGTATTCTTACAAGCAAACACAATCCGCGCTGGGAGATTCTCGGTAGTCTCGGGCGCTATGCCGTCCAACGGCTACATGGCGCAGTGTAGATCATATCCGCTGTATATAAGGATGAGGATATCTACTCTATCCACGTCGTACATCCCGTTAAGCAACTTCTAGCCGCGGATGACTGCCTGATTTATGCTCCGGCAGGAGTCGATCGCTAGCAACGCCAATAACTGGCTTATACCAAAAAAGGGAGCGAGTGGCCCCAGCCACTCGCTCCAGCTGATCCTATGGGAGAGAAGGATCAGAACCAGTTAGATTTTGGGATCTGACGTGTTCAGCACACCCTTAGATTCCCAACCATTTTTTCCATCGCGGTTCGTATGATGGTCAAGTCTGCTTTGGAAATGCCTTTGAACATCTTCTGATAAACGGCGTTGGCTTCTTTCCGAAGTTCCGGAATAATGTCGATTGCCTTTGGACGCAGGAATATCCGCCAGACACGCCGGTCATCTTCTGCGGACCGACGTTCGACAAATTCCAGTTTTTCAAGATGATCAATCGTCAATCCGATCGTAGCTCGTTCCAGTTCTAGGCAAACTGCCAGCTCGGTTTGCGTCATTCCCTCGGTCTTGATCAGATAGGCCAATGTTCTCCACTGGGTGCGGGACAAGCCGAACTGGGCAATCGATTCATCAAATGACTTGCGCAGGACTCGCGGTACTTCCTCCAGCAAAAACGCAAACTCATCGGTCTCATTCAGGAAGCCGTCTTGCGCGTTTGCGCTCATTGTAGCTGTTTCGGTTGTCATGATAGTGACCATATCGTAAATTCAATATAATATAAAGCCCTTTACTGCATAAATGCCGTCAAGGCGACACGCTCCCGCGATTACTCCATGTAGGTTCACGGGTTGGGGCTGAAGCCAGCTTTGTTTGGGTTAGTATGCTTGTCGAGATAATTGAGGATCACGTCGTCGGTGATATTGCCTGAGGTGGTCGAGAAATAGCCTCGTTGCCAGAAGCGCTGGCCCCAGTAGCGTTTGCGGATATGCTCGAACTCCTGCTGTATCTTGCGCGATGAGCGTCCCTTTGCCCGGCGCACGAAGTCGCTGACTGCAATATGGGGCGGGATCTCGACAAACATATGCACATGATCATATGCACATGATCGCGTGACAGAACGCCATGGATGATCTTCACGCCCAGTTCGCTGCAGACCTGCCGGATGATCTCCCGCACCCGCAGGCGGACCTCCCCATGCAGCACCTTGAAGCGGTATTTTGGAGTCCGGACAATATGATAATGATGATGAAAAGCCGTGTGGCTCCCGCATGAATATGGCATGAGCACAACCCTCGAGAAAATGACTTCGTCTGCGAGCGGGTCATTTTCTGGAGGATAGTGCTGAGCAAACAATAACGGCTGAAGCCTTCTACCAGCTATAAGCTGGTGAGTTTCCTTCAAAGGCGAGACATTAAATAACTTTACTGTTTGGGGCGCCGGAAGCTAGGGGGTAGTCCCATGTATTGCGAAACAGTCAGCATTGAAGGAGCTGGAGGCTTGACCCTCACAGCCGAAGCCAACGGCGAGAGTGGTGCGATGCCCGTCCTGCTCGCTCATGGTGGTGGGCAAACACGTCGTGCATGGAAGAACGTGGTCGGCGACCTTGCGGAGGCGGGTTTCCACGCAATCGCCATCGACATGCGGGGCCACGGCGACAGCGAATGGGCAGCCGATGGCGCTTACGAAACACACGATTTCGCGTCCGATCTGGTCGCCATCGTATCACGGATGGAGCGCAAGCTTGCGCTGGTCGGGGCGTCGCTGGGCGGAATGGCCGGTATACTCGCCGAAGGGGATTTGGCGCCCGGCAGCTTCGCTTCCCTGACACTTGTCGACATCGCACCGCAGATGGAAGTAAGCGGGGTCAACCGCATTGTCGGATTTATGGAAGAGCATATCGAAACCGGTTTCGCCTCGCCCGAAGAGGCGTCGGAAGCGATCGCGCGTTATATGCCCCTTCGACGCAAGCGGTCGAGCGGCGAAGGGCTGCGTAACTATCTACGACACAAAGCCGATGGGCGGTATTACTGGCATTGGGATCCAGCCTTTATCCTTAGCAGCAGGACGGTCAGCAAACGCGATGAAGGGCGCCATCAACGCCAATTTGAAGCATTAAGCCAGGCGACCCAGAACCTCACCTTGCCGGTCCATCTCATTCGCGGCGGTTCGAGCGACCTCGTTTCCGAAGACGCGGTGGAGCATCTACGCGAACTTGCGCCGCATGCGGAATATACCGACATCGCCGGCGCCACTCACATGGTTGTGGGCGATGCGAACGATTCGTTTTCTCACGCCATTCTCGATTTCCTGAAACGACATCACTCCATGCGGGGGCGAGAAACATGAGCGAGGCGCCAGCGCGAATAGATCGGGCACGCATAGAGGAAATTCTCCGTATCGCGCCTTTCCATGCGTGGCTCGATCTGAAGGTTAGGTCGCTGACTCCGCAGCGGCTGGAGCTCGAAATGCCATGGCGCGACGAAATCGTTTCCAATCCTATAATCGGATCGGCCCATGGCGGCGTACTTGCGTCTCTGATCGACCTGACCGGTTTCTACGCCCTCATTGCACAGGGCACGAAAGTAAAGGCTACTGCCGATCTGCGGGTCGATTATCATCGCCCGGCAACCTCAGGCCCGCTCGTCGCAACCGGTTTGATTGTGAAAGTCGGTCAGCAAATTTCAGTGGCCGAAACCAGCGTTACCGGGCCGAATGAAAAATTGCTCGCTAGCGGGCGCGGTGCCTATATATGCGGTGACCTGTAGGGTCGGCATCTAGGATGGCGCCTGCCATCCCAGGCCGAGCGATTTTTGCACCGCAATCCACGCAAGAGTAAGGGCAGCTCTGCCCCGGGCCAAGTCCGTATTGGCCTTCTCCTGCTCGCGCAAAGTCCGGTTGAGATCGATGCGCGAGATCGCCCCCGACTCAAAGCGCTGCCGGTTGAGATCCGCCGATTTATCGGCATGTCGCTTGACCTGGATCAAAGCCGCCAGCGCAGCGCGCTGCTGCGCGAAACGGGCTAAGGCGCGCTCGGCATCCTGCAAAGCTGCAAGCACGGTCTGCCGGTAATTTGCAGCAGCCTCGCGGCGAGCCGCACCTGCCCGGTCGATCGACGCGTCGACCCTTCCGAAATCAAGGAAATTCCATTGCAGGCGCGGAATCGCAATGGCAGAAAACTCGCCTACGTCGAAGATATCTTCCGGCGAGGTTCCCCCCAGCCCGAGGATGCCCATGAACGAGAGTTTCGGAAACTTCGCAGCCTCGGCCACACCGACCCGCGCCGTCGCGGCGGCCAAGGTGCGTTCAGCGGCGCGGATATCGGGCCGCCGCGCGATGAGACTAGCGGGATCACCTACCGCCACTCTTTCGGGCGGCAGGGGGATCTCGCCAATCGGTGCAACTTCGAGAGAAGGCGCTCCCGGAGCGCGCCCGGTCAGAACGGCGAGCGCATCGAGCAACACGGCCTCATCTGCTTCGGCCTCGGCCAGTTGCGACTTGAGCAACTCCAGTTCTGCATTAGCATTTCCGACCGGAAACAGCGGTAGGGTACCTTGCTGATAACGCTGATAGGTCAGAACGAGTATCTGCTCCTGCAACTCGCTTTGCAGGCGGTACCGCACGACCCGCTGCTGTGCCTCGCGCAGGTTCACATAGGCGTTGGCGACGTCTGCAGTTAGCTGGACTCGCGCATCCTCGGCATTCGCTACGGCAGCGGCCAACTGTGCATTGGCTGCCTCGATCCGCCGCCCGGTCCCGCCACCAAAATCGATCTCCCAATTGGCGTTGAGGCCGGCATTATAAAAACTGATGGTATCGTCTTCCTCTTCTGGCGGCATTCCGGGCGTCCCTGGAGGAAGTGGCGGACCGCCCTGAATGTCTAAACCCGGCAGACGGCCCTGCACGACCGTTGCTTGGGTGCCAAGCGATGGCAGACGGCCTGCATTTTCCTGCGCGAGGGATGCGCGGGACTGCGCGATGCGCGCACCCACCGCCTCCAGCGAAGGATTATCGGCGAGCGCCGCCTCGATCAGTCGATCGAGTCCGGGATCGTCGAGTAGAATCCACCACTCGGCGAGTTCCGGCACTGTGCTGCTCACTTTGTCGCCGGCCCGGATGAAACCCCCGGCTCCGCCGGCGGCAGCCAACTCGGGCGGCCCCGCATAGTCTGGGCCGGCGGTGCATCCTGCCAGAGTGGCGGCAATAAGAAGAAAAGGAATTGATTTTCGGATCATGTCGGTATCAGTGCATCGAGAGGGAAACGTTCTTGGGCAGCGGCTTGAGGAACACGACAAGCGGCACCGTTATCACCGTCAACAGACCCATCACGAAGAACACGTCGTTATAGGTCATAACAAAGGCTTCACGTTGGATGGTCCGGTCCAGCACGGCCATTGCTTCATCCATACCGCCGAAGGTCCGCGCCAGCGAATCCAGGTAGCTCTGCAGCGAGACGCTGTTTGCATTCAGAGTTTCTTCCATCCGGCGGCTGTGATGCCAGGTGCGCTGGTCCTGGAACGAGGCGAGGCCCGCTAATGCGAATGACCCCCCCAGATTGCGCGCGGCATTGAAGATGCCCGAAGCATCGCCGGCTTCGTCCTTCGCCACCGAGGCAACAGTCGCCTGGTTGAGGAACATCATCGCCAGGATCATACCCACCCCGCGTATTAGCTGGCTTTCGGTAAACACTGCGCCACCGGATTCGGCTGTAAGGCTGGTGCTCACAAAACAGCTAAGGGCCATCAAGAGCATACCAGCCCCTACTGCGATGCGGATATCAACGCGACGGATCATGAAGGGTAGAACCGGCATCAACAGGAACGCCGGCACACCCATCCAGAAGATTACCAGCCCGGTCTGGAAGGCGTTGTAATCAGATATAATCGCCAGGAACTGTGGGATAACGTAGATCGAGCCATACATCACCATCCCCAACGCGAGCGCCATCACAGCGACGCTCCCGAATTGCCGACTTAAGAGTAGCCGGAGTTTAAGAACGGGTTTGGAGGCGTACAATTGACCGTAGATGAGGGACGCGAACCCGATTACAGTGATCAGGGTAAGCCATCGGATGAGAGAGGAATCGAACCATTCCTCGCGGTGGCCTTCCTCCAGCACGACCGTCAGTCCACCAAGCCCGAGAATCATGCCAAGGATACCGGCCCAGTCTGCCTGGGTCAGATATTCCCAGTTCGGCTTTTCGTGTGGCAAACCTACGAATAGGAGCAAGAGGAGGGTCGCGCAGACCGGGACATTGACAAAGAAGGCGTAGTGCCAACTAAGATTCTCAGTCAACCATCCGCCGATCAGCGGCCCCATGACCGGACCTAAGACGACGGTCATGCCGAACAGCGCCATACCGATGGGTTGCTGGTGGGGAGGCAGCCGCTTCGCCACGATCGTCATCGCAGTCGGAATCAGTACGCCGCCCATAAATCCCTGACCTGTACGACCGATAATCATAGTCGTCAGATCGGTCGCGATCCCGCATAGTATCGAGAAGCCTGTAAACGCAGTCACGGCGATGATGAGCAGCGTACGCAAGCCAAACAGGCGCTCCAGCCAGGCGCTGAGCGGGATGACGACAATCTCGGCGACGAGAAAGGAGGTAGCGATCCAGGTGCCCTCGGTACCGGTCGCCCCGATTTCGCCCTGAATGACGGGAAGCGCGGAATTGACGATTGAGATGTCCAAGGTCGCCAGCATAGCGCCGAGCGCGCCCGCCACCACCGCGACCCAGGCAGTGACGTCGGCATTCTGCGGCTTGGTTGGAGCACCGGTCGGGCCAGCTTGGGCAGGCGCTGCCTCGGTCATTCGGCAGCGCTCGAAATCTCTTCGAGTTCGCCGACGGCACCGCGGGTGTCGATGGTAGCGACGACCGACATGCCGGGCACGAGCAGGCGGCGCACTTCGGGTGCTGCGTCGATGGATATGCGGACCGGGATACGCTGGACGATCTTGGTGAAGTTCCCGGTCGCGTTTTCTGGTGGCAAAATCGAAAATTCGGCCCCGGTTCCGGGCGAGATGCTGTCCACCGTTCCAGCAATCTTGCCATCTGGCAATGCATCCACTTCGAGTCTGACCGGCTGACCCGGTCGCACGAGACCGACCTGCGTTTCCTTGAAATTGGCGGTAACGTAGATCTGGCTCACCGGCACCAGAGTCATGAGCCGCTGGCCGGGCTGGACGAACTGCCCGACCCGGACCGACAGGTCACCAATGCGCCCTGCCCTGCTCGCTTCCAGCCGGGTCGAAGAGACATTGAGGTCGGCAACATCGAGCTGCGCGCGAGCAGCATCGGCCTGTGCCCGGGTCTGCTCGATCTGCTCAAACAACGTGGCGCGGCGCCCTGTGGCGGCCGCGACCGCAGCCTGCGCGGAGGCAAGTTCGGCCCGAGCCTGCTGCGCTTGTGTCACGTACTGGTCGAGTTTTTCGCGCGGTTCCGCCCCGCTGGCGGCGAGCGGGCGATAGCGGTTCACCTGTTTGTTGGCAAGGTCTAGCGTCGCGCGCGCGACGGCCAATTGCGCGCGCGCCTGGCGGATCGCGGCGTTCTGTTCGCTCACCTGCGAGCGGATCGTGTCGGCACCGGCCACCGTGGCCGCGATCTGGGCGCGTGCCTGAGCGGCTTGGGCGCGGTAATCACGCAGGTCGAGCTGGACCAGTGCTTCGCCGCGGGCAACCTGTTGGTTTTCCGAAACCAGCACCGCATCGACGTATCCGGCCACCTTGGAAGAGACCACCACACTGTCCGCTGCAACGTAGGCATTGTCGGTTGACTGCATGTATTGCCCGTAGGTAACATAACGATAATACCACCAGGCACCTGCAAGAACGGCCACGATCACCGCCGCGAGGATGAACAGGCGTAGTTTCCTGTTGGAACGCGATCCCGCAGCCGGTTCATTGTCGCCCTCTACAGCTTCGGAAATATCCTTCATTTGTCCGCTCACTCTATCGATCCCGATTCATTTAACGGGTGAGTTAGAGATAGCCCTACAGATCGTAAAGCACTTTATTATATTTGTTTGGTGTTTCATACCAAGTTGGCTAAAGCAATCCCATGGCCATCTATGAACTCCAAGTGCGCGAATCGAAAGACCGTCGGGAGATAATCACTGACGATGATCGGATATCCAAGAACCTTGAAAAACTCCCGGACGCAACGGACTGAGCCAGATGCCCGGAGATTCGGAAAAACTCATAGGCGACCTTTCGCGATTGGCGGAACTCGGTCGAATTTTTGCCCGTCACGGTGCAATGAATCTGGGTAATGCCCTTGGAATTGCACCTTTTCCGGAAGAAGATGTCAGTCCAGAGCACTTGCGACCGAAATCAATGGTTGCCTTGCTGCGCGATATTGGCCCGATCGGTGTGAAACTCGGCCAACTTCTCGCAACGCGCGGCGATGTGTTCTCTGACGAGTGGATAGACGCCTTGGCCAGTCTTCAGGACCGGGTCGAGCCCCTGCCGTTTGACGCGATCGAGCCTGTTCTCGTCGCCAGTTGGGGCGAGAAGTGGGAGGAAGATTTCACGGCATTCGAGCGCGATCCGATGGCCTCCGCCTCTATCGCCCAAACCTATACGGCAACCTTGCTGAATAGCAGTGACGTGATCGTGAAGGTTCGACGGTCGGGCACTGCGGCCAGACTGGAAGCAGACATGCGCATACTGGTGCGGCTGGCGAAGCTATCCGAGCGGCGGTCGAGCGACATCGCCCGCTATCGTCCAGTCGAGTTCCTCCAGACCTTCGGCAAGAACCTGGCCCGCTAGATGGACCTCGCTGCAGAAGCGCGGGCCTGCGAGCGGATCGGCGGCTACCTTGAAACGCTGGGAGCGAAGTCCCCGGCGATACACTGGCATCTCACCGGCCTGCGGGTGAATGTGCTGGAACGCCTGTGTTGCATCGACCGGTTGAGATCGCACCGCATCGCAGATCGACCGTGTGGCGGAGAAGGCGCGAAACATCGTATTTGCCAAACGCTATGCCGATGCTGTGCTGCGGATGATGATCCTCAATGGCAAATTCCATGGCGACCCCCATCCCGGTAATATTTTCCGGATGGATGCTGACCAGGTTGGCTTCATCGATTTCGGCGCGGTCGGTTTTCTCAGCGGAGCGAGTCGGCAGGAAATCGTCCGTCTGATCCTCGCAATCGCCGACGAACAGGCGGAGGACGTTGCCGATCTGCTGCTCGACTGGGCCGGCAATCCGGCGGTGGATCGCGACCAGCTCGCCCTCGATCTGGACCATATCATCGAAGAATTTCGCGGCACGGTGCTGTCGGGGATCGAATTATCGGCGCTTTTCGACCGGGTTTTCGGCCTTCTGCGCGAATACAGCCTCGTCCTGCCGCCCGATCTTGCCATCCTGCTGCGCACACTGCTGACGACCGAAGGCCCTGTCCTCGCGTTCGCGCCAGACTACAACATTGCCGAAGAGACCAGACCCATCCTTATTGAACTGCTGTCGGAACGGTTCTCGTTCGGTGCGACCCGCAGCCAGCTCACCAAGCTGCGCCGCCGACTGTTCGGTCTTTCGGCTTCCCTGCCAGACCTAATCGGCAATGCCACCATTATCGCCCGATCTGGCTCGATTCCCGTGACCATCGACCCGACCAGTCGTGGGTGCTGGCAGGGATCACCCTAGCGCTCGCACTGATCGCATTGGTCCGGAAATGGAATTGAACCAGCCGACTGCCCATGTCTTAAAGCCAACACAAATAAGCGAAGATCAAACCGGAGAGAGAAATATGACCAGCCCGCAACCCGTCGATCCCGTCCCCGCAGCCACCATGTTGTTGCTGCGCGACGAGCCGGAATTCCAAGTGCTGATGGTAAAGCGGCACCACCAGATCGACTTTGCCTCCGGCGCGCTGGTCTTTCCGGGTGGGAAACCAGCTACGGGTGATGATGCTGCGCAATGGGCCGACCATTGCGCCGGCTGGGACACACTTGAACCGACACAGCGGACCCTGCGGATCGCCGCAGTTCGCGAAGCCTATGAGGAAGCGGGCATCCTGCTGGCCGATAAAAGCGATGGCAGCGCTTTCGAGGGTTCCTGCGACCCGGCAAGCCGCAAGGCGGTCGAACAAGGCGAACTCGCGTTCCTCGACGTGGTTCGTGAGGCCGATGTGCAATTGCGGCTGGACAGGCTTAGCGATTTCGCTCGGTGAATCACACCCACCTTCATGAACAAGCGCTTCGACACTTGGTTCTACGTCGCCCGCGCTCCCGAACGCCAGATCGCGGCGTGCGATGGCTACGAAACCGTGGATGCCGAATGGTTATCACCTGGCGGCGCACTGGCTATGGGCGAAGCCGGGGAGCGGACGATTATCTTTCCCACCAGGCTGAACCTGGAACTGCTGGCCCAGGCCAGCAGTGCGCAGGACTGCGTCGAACGTGCCGAAGCGCGCTTGATCGCGCCAGTCCTCCCGAAAATCGTTCAGCGTGACGGGAAGAACATTCTCACCATTCCCGAGAGTGCGGGTTATGGGGCAGCCAGTGAAGTAGTAGGTTGACGAGATTGCATTCCCGATAGCTCCTGAACGAATGGGTGTTCGAATGAAGGGCAAACAGTTCCGCCTATTCGCAGGCCGTCCAGCCCGGGCTGTTCTGATTGGACTCGGGGGCGGACAGAATTGACGGGGGAAGAATCAACCTGCTGAGAGGAAGGCAGAGGTTGGCAGCAAGTCGGTGCCGAACTCGCTTACGAAAGAAGTAGGCCCGAATGCATTTAAACCTCCACTGTGCTGTTCGACGGACAGTCTCAGCACCTGCGAAAAATGATCGGGCGGATGAGACGACCGCTCGGATCGTGGGCGCGAGAGTTGCGTGCCCACATGCCGCTTAGCTAGCCTTCCTCGCGCAGCTAGCGGCAGGCGAAAGCTCAGCGCGGTATTGAAGCGCTAAGAAGCGAGCATCTGGTTGAACCGCACGTGCTGCTTCAGGTAGTCAAGCGTGCTGTCGAACAATGCCTGCGCCAAATCGAGCATCTCGGCAGCAGCCTGCCACTGCCTCCATATGCCTTGGGTCCAGTGGGCGTGCCCAGCCCCGAGCACCAATATGACTCACGCCATTTTGTATGAAGAGGCGTTTCGTTTGTCGGAATTTTCAGGCCTGCTAGCAAGGTTGACCTTGCTCTTGAGTTCTTGCGGGAATTTTTCGCTAAGGAATTCGTGTACTTCTGTGCGAAACGCGTCGTCGTCCGCGTGGGTGTTCTCTTTCAGCTGGGTCGCCATCATGGTCTCCATCTGAGGATCAGGGTTGCTTCTCCATCGATTGGGCGAGGATTGCGAGATCTATCTCGATGGATCAATATTGCTGTTCGGGCACGTGAAGCACTAGGCCGTCCAGCATCGGCTTCATCGGAATCTGGCACGCGAGGCGGCTGTATTCTGTAGTGCCTTCGGCGAACTGCAGCAGTTCGGCTTCCATCCCGTCTTCCTGCAGCCGACCGACCTTGTCGATCCATTCGGGGTCGACATGAACGTGACAGGTCGCGCAGGCGCAAACGCCTCCGCAATCGCCGTCGATACCCGGCACGTCGTTGAACAATGCCGCTTCGCGCGCGGTTTCGCCTTTGTCGATCTCGACTTCCCGGCGCTCTCCGTCGCTCGCGACGAACGTTACCTTTACCATTTCTATCTCCGCAATATTTGGTTCGGACAATCAGCGGGCATGCAAACGCACCGGCAGATTGGTGATTCCCCGCACCAGATTTGAAAACAGGCGCTCAGGCTCGCCGGTCACTTCGACCCTTGAGAAACGCTTGTGAATCTCTTCCCAGATGATACGCAGTTGCAGTTCGGCGAGGCGGCTGCCCATGCAGCGATGAATTCCATAGCCAAAAGAGAGGTGATGGCGCGGATTTTTGCGGTCGATAATGAATTCGTCCGCTCGGTCGATGACGCTGCCGTCGCGGTTGCCGGAGAGATACCACATCACGACCTTGTCGCCCTTTTTAATCTGTTTGCCGCCGATCTCCCAATCCTGGAGCGCAGTGCGGCGCATATGGGTCAGCGGCGTCTGCCACCGGATGATTTCCGGCACCATGCTGCCAATGAGCGAAGGGTCGTCCGACAGCCTGCGATATTGATCGGGGTTCTCATTAAGAGCCAGCACGCCTCCGCTGATCGAATTGCGGGTCGTGTCGTTGCCGCCCACGATGAGCAGCAGAAGGTTACCCAGAAATTCCAGGAAGGGCATGTCCCTTGTCGCCGGGGAGTGCGCCATAATGGAGATCAGGTCGTTCTTTGGCTCCTCATTGATGCGCTGTTCCCACAGCCCCTTGAAATACATTGCGCACTCGATGAGCTCTTCGCGCCTCGCCTCGTAGGATTCGACGATGCCAGTTTCCGGCGCAGCCGTTGTGATGTCCGACCAGCGGGTGAGCTTGCGCCGTTCTTCCCAGGGAAAGTCGAACAGCGTCGCGAGCGTCATAGTGGTCAATTCGATCGAAACCTTGTCGACCCAGTCAATCTCCTCACCGACCGGCAGGTCGTCGAGAATCTTGGCGGCACGTTGGCGAATGATCGGTTCCAGCTGCTGCAAGTTGGACGGCGCGACCGAGGGCGTCACAGCCTTTCGCTGCTGATCGTGCTTGGGTGGATCCATGGCAATGAACATTTCCAGGTCAAGCGCACCCTCAACCGAATGCATGTCCTGAATCGCGATACCGCCAAGCTTCGCCTCGGACGAGAACACCTTGTGGTTGGTATCGACCGCCATGATGTCGTCGAACTTGGTGATCGACCAATAAGGGCCGACATAGCTGTCGCGGCAGTAATGAACCGGATCTTCCTTGCGCAGCCGATCAAAGAACAATCCGATGGTATCGTTCTGGAACAGGCTTGGCCGGGCAACGTCGATCTCTTCAATCGGAATCGCGGCGATCTTGTCTGCAGTATCCATTTCCATGATCTGGGTATTCATATCCTGTCTTCCTCTCCCGCAAGCAATCCTGCCCTAATCTTACAAAAATAATGGTCTAGCCGATTCTTGTCAAGAAAGCTTATAATATTTTCTACTTTTTACCCCACCCTATCGTTTCAAGGCCATTGACAGCGGGCATTGAACGCTTTTAAATGTTATACGACTTTAGCCAAGGGGCAACGATGCAGCCGCAGGTCGAAACAGTGAAGAAAACCAAGCGCGCCTTATCGCTCGCCCAGAACATCGTGCGCGACATCGAGGCGGGGGCGCATTCTCCTGGGGACCGGCTGCCGCACGAGGACGAGATGCTGGCGCGCTACGAGGTTGCCCGTGCGACCTTGCGCGAAGCCTTGCGCTTCCTGGAACTCCAGGGCGTGATCCACCTGCAACTGGGGCGCGGAGGCGGGCCGGTGGTGGCACGCCCGCAGACTGGTGATTTCGCCAATAGCCTGTCGCTGATCCTGCATTTCATGGAAGCGGACCTGCGCGGATTGCTGGAACTGCGCGAGGCGATTGCGCCCGATGTCGCTGCCTATGCCGCGCTGCGCGCGACCACGGGCGACCTGAGTGCACTTGCCGATTGCTTCAAAGAACTGGAGCGCAATGAAGCCGACAATAATTTCGAGGAACTGAACCGCCGTTTTCACGACCTGCTTGGCTGGGCAAGCGGCAATCCGCTCTTTGGCTTGCTAACCTCGACGATGCATTTGCTGACCCGCGAATTCTCGAACTCGCTGGGGTATTCGGCACAAGAGCGAGCGGTCCAACTACGATTTTTGCGCAGCGTTCTCGAATCGGTGCGCACTGGCGACCAGGCAGCTGCGCGGCAGGCGATGAGCCGCCTCGTCTCGGGCTCGGCATCCTATCTTGCGGAACGCAGCCCGGAACTGGTGTCCCAACGGGTCAAATGGGGGCAAATTTAGCAGTTGTAACCAATTGAAGCGTGCCAAAAGGCATCCATGCGGAGAGGAAGAGAAAATGGCACTGAGAAGCCGAATTTGTGAAATGCTGGGAATCGAATATCCGATCCTGCTGGCCGGCATGGGCGGTGCAAGCGTTCCGGCACTGGCCGCGGCAGTATCGAATGCGGGCGGGTTGGGCGTGCTGGGTGCGGCGGCGTGTTCGCCTGAACAGCTGCGCGACTGGATTCGTCAGACCCGCGAGCTGACCGACAAGCCCTTCGGCGTCGATACGCTGCTGCCCGCCTCGGTCACGCGCGGATCCGCACCGCAGAGCGGTGGCGCACCCGAAAATCCGATGGAACTGCTGGGCGAATACCAGCAGTTCACCCGCGATTTCATGGACCGCGAAGGCCTTCCTCAAGTTGATACTGAGGCGGCCATGCGGGCGGCTGGCGCCCCCGAAATGGGGAAAGGCGGGCCTCAGCTCTTCTCGAAGGAGTTCTTTGAAGCGCAGATGGAAGTGGTGATCGAGGAAAAAGTGTCCGTCTATGCTGCGGGTCTTGGCAATCCCGAACCGTGGATGGACCGCCTGCATGCCAATGGCACCAAGGTCATGGCGGTGATCGGCAAGGTTAAACATGCCGAGCAAGTGGTCGGTTCGGGCATCGACATGATTGTGGCGCAGGGTCACGATGGTGGCGGTCACAATTCGCCGATCGGCACCATCTCGCTCATCCCGCAAGTGGTCGATGCGGTAGGCGATCGCGTTCCCGTCATCGGTGCCGGCGGCATTTCGGATGGCCGCGGCGTTGCTGCCGCGATGATGCTGGGCGCCGAGGGCGCATGGATCGGAACGGCGTTCCTCGCGACCGAGGAAGCGGGTATCGAACACTTCCAGAAAGAAGCGATCACCGAAAGCGGCGAGGACGACACGGTGGTCAGCCGCTCTCTTACCGGCAAGCCTGCGCGCATGATTCGCAACAGATGGGCCGATGCATGGGTTGAGGCGGGCAAAGAGCCCCTCCCCATGCCGTACCAATCGATGATTTCCGGGCCGGTAATGGCCTCCGGCATCAAGGCGGAGCGAAAAGACGTTATTCCCGGTTTCGCAGGTCAGGGGATCGGACTGATCGACGCGATCCGTCCCGCCTCCGAGGTCATGCAGGATCTCGTCACGGGGGCCGAAGAGGCGCTTTCATCCGCCAAGTCCTACTCGTGAACCGCGACGGAGGTATTGTCATGAACGAAGTACCAAACTTGCCGCAAGGGCACGAATTGCGCCGCGGCATTCGCCCTGGAGAAGCCTTTTCGGCAATGCGCCGGCTGATAGCGGACAAGGAAGACACTTCGCAGGTATTTCGCATCGTCCAGGCGCTATCGGGCAATTCCTACTACCGCAACTTCCGCCGCTTCGCCGCCTCGCCGCAAGGGCAGACGATCCTGACGGAACGGGCCGATTTGCTCGGCACGCTCAGCGACCGGGAGCGTCTGGCGCGCTGCGCGCCGGGGACGCTTGGCCGCGCTTATCTCGATTTCGTCTATGGCGAGGGACTGACCGCTCAGGGCTTGGCCGAGGCGAGCGAGGCAAGCGGCATGGCAGAATTCAGCGATCCTGCGGTCACGCTCTATCGCCAACGTCTGCGCGATTCGCACGATCTGTTCCATGTGGTGACCGGTTATGGCCGCGATGCATTGGGCGAATTGTGCGTACTCTCTTTTGGCAATGCACAATTCTACAATCACGGCATCACCTTCATCGTTGCGGTCGGTATTCCCAAACTGCTGGCGGAGCAATGGCAGCTCCCCGTCGCGCGCGCCGCGTTTGAGGCGTGGCGACTGGGTCGCAAGGCAGCGGACCTGACCACTTTCTATTGGGAAAGGTACCTCGATCACCCGCTTGAGGAAGTGCGCCGCGATCTGAACCTCCAGCCCCCGGCAGTATATGTAGGCGTGCGTGATCTTTCACAGCGACTGGAGCGTGAGTTTCAGGCGCGCCGGCAAGGCGAGCTGCAGGCATGAACGGTACCGCCGCCCTAAGCTTCAGCGACAGGTCCGCTATCACTGGCGTTGGCGAAACCGCTTTCGTCAAAGGCACCGAACGCACCGCAGTGGACATGATGCTGGAAGCATCGCGCCGCGCCATCGCGGATGCCGGGCTGAAACCTTCCGATATCGATGGCATGGTGCCGCCGCCGATCTATACGACGTCAGAGGAAATGGCCGCCAATCTGGGTATCGATGTGCTGCGCTATGCCGCCACAGTGCATATGGGCGGGGCCAGCCCGACTACGGCGCTGCAAAACGCGGCAATGGCGATCGCCAGCGGCCTGTGCGACCATGTGCTCATAACGCTGGGCTGGAACGGATATTCGGCGCTCAGGCCCAAGCCAGGTGCGCCGCCGACGCGGCCGATGAACATGAACACGCTGACCAACACGGTCAAAGGCTATTACAGTCCCTATGGCGTGTTTTTGCCGGTGCAAATGTATGCCTGGCTCGCGACCCGCCATTCAAAGCTTTACGGCGTCGGGCCTGACGCAATGGCGGCCGTCGCGCTGGCCTGCCGCCGCCATGCGCAGATGAATCCGCAGGCCTTTACCTATGGGCGCGAGCTGGACGCGGAAACCTATCACTCGGCGCGGTTGATTTCCGAACCTTTCCGCCTTTACGATTGCTGCCTGGAAACCGACGGAGCCTGCGCGGTCGTCGTCTCGCGGATGGACCGGGCAAAAGACATGCCGCATGTCCCCGTCAGCATTGCGGGCGCAGCCGAGGGACATCCCTATCCGGCCGACGACATTCCTTCCCGGCCCGATCCGTTCAAAATCGGCCTCAGCTATGCCGCCCCGCGCGCCTTCGACATGGCGGGCGTTCGCCGCGAGGACATGGATTTCCTGCAGATCTACGACTGCTTTACTTATGTCGTCCTGCTACAGCTCGAAGCGCTGGGTTATTGCGAACCGGGCGGACAGGGTGAATTTGTCGCCGACGGGCAGATCGAGCTGGGCGGGCGCTATCCGGTCAACACCCATGGCGGCCTGCTGAGCGAAGCGCATGTCTGGGGCCTCAACCACGTGGTCGAGGCGGTGCGTCAACTGCGCCACGATTGCGGCGAACGCCAGGTCGAAGGCGCGCAGACCGGGCTGGTCACCGGCTGGGGCGACTTGGGCGATGGCAGTATCGCTATCCTGAGGAGGTTTGCATGAGCGACGAGAAGAATCTTCCGCCCAAAATGCGTGCCTCGGCGCAGAAGGCGCCGCCAAAGCCGCAACCGCGCCCGCAGGATCCGGTGGAACAGGAATTCTGGAACCGTTGCCAGGACGGCAATCTCTATTTCCAGCGCTGCGGCGAATGTGGCACCTTCCGCCACCTGCCGCGCTACATGTGCGCAAAATGCGGCTCGCCCGACTTTTCTTGGGAGCAAAGCAGCGGAAAAGGTACGCTGTTTTCCTGGACGGTCACACATCAGGCTCTGCACCCTGCCTTTGCCGCTGACATTCCGTTCGTCTCGGCGGTGGTGGAACTGGAAGAAGGCGTCCGCATGGCCACGCGTCTGATCGATTGCGACCGCGACAAGCTAGAGCTGGACCTTCCGGTAACGCTCGATTTCGAACTGATCGGCGCGGATTTCCGCCTGCCGGTTTTCCGCCCCGATACGAACCTACCCCACGAAGGATAAGCACGAAATGGATCTCGAATATGGACCCGAATATGACGCTTTCTGCGAGGAAGTGCGACAATTCTTAAAGACGTACGGGAATCGTGCGCCAGCCGAGCAGGGCCGGGCCGCCCGCCCCTGTCCCGAGGCGGTCGAGTGGCAAAAGCTGCTGATCGAACATGGCTATACCGCGCGCACGATCCCCACGGAATACGGGGGTTACGGGGCCGAGCCCGACATTCTCAAATCGCGAATCATCGCCGAGGAATTCGCGCGCGCCGGCATTCCCGGCGGACTTGCCAACCAAGGCATATCGATGCTGGTCCCTACACTGCTGGAACTGGGAACTGAGGCACAGAAACGCCAGTGGGTCGAGCCGACGCTGAAAGGCGAGGTCGTATGGTGCCAGGGCTATTCCGAGCCCGGCGCGGGATCGGACCTTGCCAGCCTGAAAACCAGCGCGCGGATCGAAAACGGCGAATTCGTGATCAACGGCCAGAAGATCTGGACCAGCACGGCCAAGCAGGCGGACATGATCTTCTGCCTGGTCAGGACCGAACCTGACGCGCCCAAGCACGGCGGCATTTCCTATCTGATATTCTCGATGGATACGCCGGGGATTGAGGTGCGTCCGCTCAAGACCATGACCGGTCACGCCGAATTTAACGAGACGTTCTTCACCGACGTGCGGGTGCCGATGGACCAGATCGTCGGCCAGCGTGGTCAAGGCTGGTTCGTCGCCAATGCGACACTGGGTCACGAACGCGGCATGCTGGGCGATCCCGATGCGCTGGAAAACCGATTTCAGGCACTGGTCAAGCTAATGCAGAAAGAACGTGTCGGCCAAGGCCGCGCGATCGACAATGCCGTGCTGCGCGACCGGTTGGCGGCGCTTCAGGCCGAAGTTGCAGCGATGAAATACAACGGAATGCGTATCCTTTCGGACAATCTGAAGGGCGAACCCGGCGGCATGGCCAAGCTGATTGTCAAGCTGCAAAGCTGCGAACTGGCGCATCAGATATCGGCTCTGGCGATCGACGCCATGGGCGAGATCGGCATCCTTTATCACGGTAGCAATCGCGAGCGCGAAGGAGGCGCGTGGCAGTGGAACTACATGTTCCAGCTGGGCCTTATCATCGGTGGAGGTACCGCGCAGATCCAGAAGAACATCATCGCCGAACGCGGTCTCGATATGCCGCGCGAACCTAAGCTGGCCAAACCTGCGCCGGCCGAACAGGGCGCCGCCGTCGCGGCCCGCCAGAAACAGGGAGCCGCCTGATGGATTTCGGACTGTCGCAAGACCAGCAGATGCTGCGCGATACAGTCGCGCGATGCCTCGCCGACACCTGCCCGCTCGACCATGTGCGTGAGTGCGCCGAAGGCGAAGCTTCTTACAGCGAAAAGGTGCAGTCTGCACTGAGCGAACTGGGCATCACAGGAATGATGGTTCCCGAACAGCATGGCGGCCTCGGTATGACCTTGCTAGATGCAGCTATTGTGGCCGAACAGCTTGCCTATGCGGTCGCTCCGGTGCCGTTTCTCGCCAGCCATGTGCTTGCACCCATCGCGCTGGCGCAAGCCGGCAACGAGCAGCAGCAGGCTGAGTGGTTGCCTCAGATCGCCAGCGGCAAAGCGCAGATCGCCGTTGCCATTGCCGAGACTATTGAGGCGCGCGACGGGGCGGGCGTAACCTGCAACAGCGGCAAGCTGGACGGCACGGCGCTGTTCGCACTCGATTTCACCGGCGCCGAGGCCTTCCTGGTGGCCGATACCGCGGGGCGGATGCACTTCGTCCCCGCCGATGCACCGGGGCTGGAGAAAATCCCGCTGACGACGATCGACCGCACCCGCAGCGTAGGGGAAATGCGGTTCGAGACCGTTGCGGCCGAACCACTGGCCAACGATGGCGGAGCGACTGCGGCACGGCTGCGCGATGCGGGCCGGGTGATCCTGGCCGCTGACAGCCTCGGCGCGGGTCAGGCCATGATTGAGAAGGCGGTCGATTATGCCGGACAGCGCGAACAATTCGGGCGGATCATTGGCAGCTTTCAGGCGGTCAAGCATATGTGCGCGGAAATGGCAGCCCGTCACGAACCATGCCGCTCCCTGATTTGGTACGCAGCGCATGCTTTCGACGCGGCGTCGGATGAAGCCACGCTCGCCGCGTGCCATGCGAAATCGCATACCGGCGAGGTGTATCGCTTCGTCGCGCGCACTTCCACCGAAGTGCATGGCGGGATGGGCTTCACCGACCTGCTTGGGCTCCATTATTGGTTCAAGCGGATCGGTTTCGATCGCCAGGTTCTTGGCGGCCCCGAAGCGGTGAGAGCCGAAGCAGCAGCGCGGCAGGGGTGGACCCGGGCAGCGTGATTTAAGTAGCTGCGGGGACGCCGCGAGACAAGCGGCGCCCCGCCAAGAGATGAGATGGAAACGTGATCGACTGGAACCTTGGCGACATTCTTGATGCTATCGAACCGGCCATGCCGAAGGATGCGCCCGCGCTGATCCATGGCGACCGGATCATCACATGGCCGGAAATGTCAGTCCGTTCGAACAATCTCGCGCGCAACCTGCGGGAACGCGGTGCCGTCGACGGAGCGAAGGTGGCGTTCTACATGCGAAACCGTCCCGAATACGGCGAGCTGATGGCGGCCTGCTTCAAGGGTCGGCTCACGCATGTGAACATCAATTATCGCTACGTGCCCGAAGAAGTATTCTACATCTTCGACGATTCCGACAGCGAGGTGATCGTCTACAGCTCCGAATTTCGCGACTATATCCTTGAGCTGAAGGACCGGCTTGAGAAGGTCCACACTTTCGTCGAGATCGGTGATGCGTCGGAAATCGCCCCTTTCGCCGTTCCCTATGAACATCTCACGACGCAGGGAGACGGTTCGCCTCTAGGCATCGAGCGCTCACCAGGCGATCTGCTGTTCATCTATACCGGCGGCACCACCGGCATGCCCAAGGGCGTGATGTGGCGGCACGACGACATGCGCAAGGCGCAGCTCGACGCGCAAAAGCTGCTCGGCCCGGTGCCGCAGTCGCACGAAGAAAACGTCGCGCTGATCAAGAGCCAGGGGCCGGGACGCCGCACCCTCCCCTCCTGCCCGCTGATGCACGGCACAGGCTTTATCACCGGGATCGGCGCGCTGATGTCGGGCGGTGCAATCGTTACACTCTCCGACCCGTCATTCGATGCCGAAGAGTTGTGGGAGACGGTCGAGAAACACAAGGTCGAGAGTATCGCAATCGTGGGTGACGCTTTCGCCAAGCCGATGCTTCGCGCCCTCGACGAACATCCCGGCCGCTGGGATACCAGCAGCCTCGTGTCGATCATCTCGTCCGGCGTGATGTGGAGCAAGGAGGTCAAGGCCGGTCTTTGCAAGCACATTTCTCAAGTCATCCTGATGGACAGTTTCGGCGCTTCCGAAGGCCTCGGCTACGGCCTTTCGGTCACCACCGCGCAAGGCGGCACCAACACCGCCAAATTCGGCATCGGCGAGTTCTGCGACGTGTTCGACGAGAACGACCAGACGGTCGAACCGGGCAGCGGCGTGCCCGGCTTTATCGCGCGCAAGGGTGCGATCCCGGTCGGCTATTACAAGGACCCCGAAAAGTCGGCCAAGACTTTCAAGACAATCGACGGTGTGCGTTACTCGATACCGGGCGACTGGTGCCACGTGGAGACCGATGGCAGCCTGACCCTGCTCGGCCGGGGCAGCGTGTGCATCAACACCGCTGGTGAAAAGGTCTATCCCGAAGAAGTCGAAGAAGTGCTGAAGACCCACCCCGCCATCGCCGATGCGCTGGTGGTCGGCGTGCCGGACGAAAAATGGGGTCAAGCGGTAACCGCCGTGGTTCATCTCGACAAGCAGGCTGAATTTGATGAGCAAGCTGTAAAGGATCACGTCCGCCAGCAGCTGGCGGGATATAAAACGCCCAAGGCGATCCATCCTACCGACACGCCTCTGCGCGCCTCGAACGGAAAGGCGGATTACGCAGCGGCAAAGAAAATTGCGGAAGGCAGCAGGGCGGCAGCGTGAGCGGCAAGACCACGCCAGACTATGACGCGGTGATCGTCGGTGCCGGTTTCAGCGGCATCTACCTGCTTCACAAACTGCGCGAGGCCGGGTTCAATATCCTGCTGGTCGATGCTGCCGCCCAGCCCGGCGGCATCTGGTACTGGAACCGCTATCCGGGCGCGCGGGTCGATTCGCAGGTTCCGCTTTACGAATTCTCACTCCCAGATATATGGCAGACATGGTCTTGGACCGAGCGCTTTCCCGGATGGGAAGAGCTGCGCACCTATTTTCGTCATGTCTGCGATACCCTCGATCTGTGGCCGCACATGCGTTTGGGCACGAGGGTCGAAAGCGCGCGCTTCGCCGAAAAGGCATCGCTCTGGCGCCTGCATCTGGACGGTGGGGACACGGTGACAGCGCGGTTTCTCCTGCCGGCTCTCGGCTTCGCGTCGAAGCCTTATGTCCCCGACATTCCCGGCCTCGACACCTTCGCTGGCGAATGGTGCCACACCGCGCGCTGGCCTCAGGAAGGCATTGATCTGGCAGGCCGCAAGATTTGCCTGATCGGCACCGGCGCCAGCGGTGTGCAGGTGGCACAGGAGGCAGCAAAATCAGCAGACCGGCTGACACTGTTTCAGAGGACGCCGATCCTGGCCCTTCCCATGCGCCAGGAGACAATGACCGAGGAAGGGCAGGTGTGCGAAAAGCAGGGGTATCCGGCCATTTTCGAACAACGCAAGCAGACCAGCGGGGGTTTTGAATACCAGTCGCTGGAAAAATCGGCACTTGAGGTTAGCGATGAGGAGCGCACCGCACATTTCGAGCATCTCTGGCAGCGCGGCGGTCTAAAATTTTGGTATCACAATTTTGCGGATATGCTCACCAACCGCGAAGCAAACCGCTACGCTTATGATTTCTGGCGCGACAAAGTCCGGGAGCGGATCGTCGATCCGGCGCTTGCGGAAAAACTTGCTCCTGCCGAGCCGCCCCACCCCTTCGGCACCAAGCGGCCATCGCTGGAACAGAATTATTACGAGATTTTTGCGCAGGAAAATGTCGCGCTCGTCGATCTGAAGGAAACGCCGATCGTCCGGATCAGCGCGGACCGTATCGAAACTCAGGATGGGGCGTTTGACTGCGATCTGATCGTCTTTGCAACAGGCTTCGATGCCGGACGCGGCGGACTGATCGACATGAATATAACCGGGCTGGGCGGGCTCGGTTTGGCACAGGCCTGGAACGATGGCTTGCGCGCCTATCTGGGCATGTCCGTGACGGGCTTTCCCAATATGCTGTTTTCTTACGGTCCCCTGAGCCCATCAGGTTTTGCGAACGGCCCAACGAGCGCTGAGATACAAGGCGACTGGATTTGCGACTTTCTGATATGGCTGAGGCAAGGCGGGATCAAGCTCTTCGATGCCGAACCGCAGGCCGAGACGACCTGGACCGAAATAGTCGCCCAAGCTGGCGCGATGACACTCTTTCCCGAAGCGGACTCCTGGTACATGGGCGCAAACATCCCGAGCAAGAAGCGCCAGCTTATCAATTTCCCAAGCGTGGTTGGCTATGCCGCCGTATGCGACGACGTAGCGCAAAATGCCTATCGCGGATTCGCCACCTAAAAACTCACCAACAAGGAACCTTTCGCGCAATGAATGAAATGACCCCTGTAAACAACCTTCCGACTGACATCGATTCCTTGTGGGCCGGGGACGGTTCGCACCTGCCCGAATGGTTCATAGCAGCACTGAACGTGCCGCGCGAAGAAGCTTATGTAGAGATTTCCGGTGCCAAGGTGCACTATCTCCGCTGGGGCAGCCCCGATAAGCCCAAATTGCTAATGACACATGGCTTCCTCGCCCATGCCCGCTGCTTCGCTTTTATTGCGCCGTTCTTCGCGGAAGAATATGATGTCGTGGCATTCGATTTGGCGGGTATGGGGGACAGCGAAATGCGGGGGGCAGCTGACACGGCGGCCCGCGGGAGGGAATTCACCGAGGTTGCCGAGGCCCTGAACATGTTTGCGGATGGCCAAAAGCCAACGATCATCGCGCACAGCTTCGGTTCGGGTGCCGCGCTGACAGCCGTGACCCAGTCGCCCGACGCCTTTGCTGGAGTGGTCGTATGCGACCTTATGATCATGCGCCCTGAATTGCTTGAAAAATACTGGAAGAACGATCGGTCGAGCCCGGGATCAGGGAATCCGGACAAGCCCAACAAGCGCTATCCCAGCTATGAAGCAGCGCGTGCGCGCTACATCCTATCGCCGCCTCAGCCCGCCGAGGAGCCATTCCTGCTAGATTATATTGCGTATCATTCGCTGAAGCATAAAAGAGGCAGTTGGACGTGGAAATTCTCACCAGAGGTTTTCCGGCGGAGCAATAGGCCCGAGGAGTGGCTGAACATGGGTAAGCGGCTGGTGCAAGCGCCGGGCCGCAAAGCAATCGTGCACGGCGGTAACAGTCTGCTCTTCTCACAGGATTCTGCCGATTACATCCGCGAGATGGGTGGAAACGACATCCCGATAATAGCCATACCGGAAGCCCGCCACCACCTGATGCTCGATCAGCCATTGGCCTTTGTCGCAGCTCTCAGGAGCGTTCTTTCTTTTTGGAAAAGCTCCCACGAACGCTAACCGCAATGTTAGAATGACCTGTCATATCTTCGATGAATTGGGTGGTCGAGAATACCAAATATGAATTTTGATACCTTGATTTGAAGCTAGGTGTTTAGTCTAGGCATTTGATGAGTTGGATTAAGTGTAAATCTGTTTGGTTCAGTTGTCCACATTTTGCAGATGTATTCGAAGGGTGTGAGTCTCTTGAGGGTCTTCAGCCGCCGACCATAATTGTAGGCGTCAATGAAGTCGTTGAGATGCGCGGTCAGCTGGGCATGGCTGTCATAATTGTCAACGGCGGAGTAAAATCAGGCCATATGGCGGCGCAAAAGTAGACCAGTTTTTGGTTGAGCGTGATGGGTGCAAAATGGCGGCGGCCAGTCAGCCGCGCTCCCCAAATAGCTGGCGGTTGACTGGCCGCTTTGGCCC